>DASTZF010000460.1:0-3705 GCA_035764445.1 Burkholderiaceae bacterium | reverse complement strand
GCGTACTACGCCGATGGTCGACCCACGTCGCGCCACACTTACTACGGCGCCACCATGAACGAGAGTCGCAACCGCGCGATGGTGCTGGGCGGCGCGCAATGGGGCAACGGCTGGATGCTGTCTACCATGGACGGCTTCAGCCTCGGTAGCAACGACTGGGACGCCGCCAGCAGCTATCCGAACGCGCCCTCGGAGTTCACCGCCGCCAGCGGTTCGGCCGTCACCCAGAACAGGGCCAGCGGCGACATCTACGTGTTCGCCAGCTACGCTGTGGCACGCTGGAACAGTGCCTCCAATACCTGGACCCGCCTGCTGACCAACGTGCCCGCCTACGGCCAGTACTCCGCCTCGGCAATGGACACCAAGCGCAACCGCATCCTGGTCGTCGGTGGCCAAACCAACGATCGCGGCCTGTACGACATGTCCGCCAACACCATGACCAACGTCACCTTCACCGGCCCCAACGCCGGCGACATGACCGGCGACACCGGCAACGGCATGGTCTACGACCCGGGGCTGGACGTGTACCTGCTGCGCAAGGCCGGTGGGGGCAACACCATCTATCGCATCAACGCCCAGACCTTCTACGTCGACACCCTGCCCAACACCAACGGGTCATCGATCCCCAGCGCCACCAACGGTGTGTGGAACCGCTTCCTCTACGTGCCCCAACTCAAGGGCGTCATCTACTTCCCCTCCTACGACGGCAACGCCTGGTTCGTCAGAACGTCTTGACATGCCCGGGTGAGCCTTCGTTGCTCAGCCCGACATCACTCAGGGGATGGCGACAGCAGGATCGAATCAGAAAAAATCACTTATGAACAACCGTCGTCTCGCGGCCCTGTCGGTGGCCTTCGCCTGTTGTGCAACTCTGTCTGCTTGCGGTGGTGGTGGCGGTGGCGATGCCGAAGCAGCCCCGTCCGGAAGTGGCACGCCAACGCCCGCACCCGCTCCAGCGCCGACACCTTCTCCCGGCGCGGGCGCTGACTGGGCTGGTCGCATCTCGGGATCAAGTGTCGTCTGGTATCACAATTTCGACGCCGCAGCAGAGGTCAACCAGTTCCGCTGGTCTGGTGGCTACCAGGGCGGGAATGATCCCCAAGGCAAAGGGAGCGACGGCTCCAAGGTCGCGTGGGTATCGAGTGGAGGCGCTGACGGCGGTGGCTTCATGCGACTCACCTATCCATCTGGCGTCGCGGCTGGTGGGTCCTACTGGTGGAGGCCATTCGCTCCGCTGAACGCGGCGAGTACTGGTCGCGGCGCGGCCGATCCAGGGGCTAGCGGTACGATCCCCACGCAGGCGTTCACCGTTTCCGATGGTAGCAACACGGTGAATAGTTGGGGCGCGACGGCATCGAATCCGGGCTGGTACGGCAGCCCGACAGACCAAGCGGCGAATCCCTCGAAATACCAGGGGAACGACTTCTATTTGCAGGTCCGCGTCCGTCGGAACGGCACGCCAGGAGCCCCGCCGAATTCAGCTCAGTACAGCAACATCACGGGCAAGTTTGTCTGGCTGACCACAACCAACAGTTCGTACAGTAGCCAGGAACTCGTCACGTATGGTCAATCGGTATCCAACAGCGACGTTGTGGGTGTGCAGAGCCGGCACAACGTCTACAACGGCCAGAACTTCAACAGCCTGAGCGGCGGACAGCCGAACGCGACAGTAAGCATCGCGAACACTTCTCTGAATTGGCGCTACTCAGGTGGGTGGGATTGCCTGCTGTATCACGTCACTCCTGGCACGCCAGGTGGCGCGGGAGCGGATCGGACGCGAGTCGAAGTATGGGCACAGCATGACCTGACCCAGTTCCCGAGTGAGGCTGGTCAATACGCAAAGATTTGGGACGTAACGTACTCACAGAGCTACGACGGTGGCACCAACAGCGTAGGCTCGCTCGGCCTTCCCGGCTGGAACGCATTGATTCTCGCGATCTATCACAACGGCTCTGTTTTCACGACGTCGACATTCAGTTTCGACTACGACCAAGTGATCTTTTCGAAGGCCAGCATTCCAGCGCCAACGAACTGAGCCACGAGAACAGGTGCCCGGCGGGGGCAACCAGCGCGGTCAATAGGTGGACGCCTCCATCGCCCCGGCTGACGATACGTGGCTGGCCTATCGGCGGCCTTGCGAGGCGCAGGAACTCCGACCGACACCGCGCAGACGGCTCCTTCTTCGCCGGCGCCAGCGCCGTCGACTTGGTCTGACCCTACGTCGATTGGGGCTCAAGATCTCGCGCACCAAGATCGCCGATCCGAAGTAGCGCCGAGGTCGTGGTAGACGGGCGTCAGCGCGATTGGCGATATGGCCGCGTCGGACCTATGCGCCCGGCGCTCCTCCAGTTGGCACACCCGTCAGGCGCTTGAAGAAGCATGCAGCCAAATAGGCTGCCGCTTTGAGGTGCCACGTGTGGTGGTCGAGCGCCTGTCTGAACGAACTTGTGGCGATGCGCAAATCGCCCCGCCAGAAGTGCCGATAGCCGTGCGCGAATGCGAGCTCCGCGAGCCGGCGCTGAACCAGGGCCGCGTCTGCGCGGTGACCGGCACCATCGGACAGCCCATAAGTATCGATGGCTCGCTTGAGCAATCGATAGGGGTTGTTCTCCGCCCGCACCGTGTTCGTGACCGACGCCGGATTCTGCCGGTACACGGCGACGGGCGCCCGCAACTTCACGGCCGAGAACTTGCGCGACACGCGAAGCCAGAAGTCGTAGTCCGAGCCTGTTCTCAAGCTTTCGTCGAAGCCCCCGACGGCCTCATACGCCGAACGATGAATGAGCGAGGCGATGATGTGGATCACCGAGTCGAAGAGCAGCCTGCCGTAGAGCCCTTCGCCTGCACCCGGATCGACTTCAGGCTGAGCTGCAACGGAGGGTAGTTGCAGCGGTGAATACCCTCCGTCCGCATCGGCCGGCCAGACCAGCCAGTCCGCAAACACCACCTTGACTTCCGGATGCGCAATGGCGTACGACATCAGCGCGTTCGTGTGCCCCGGCAGCCACAGGTCATCGCCGTCGACGAAGGCCAAATATTCGCCACGCGCAGCGCGCACTGCTCGGTTGCGTGCCGCCGCCGGTCCGCCGTTGGCCTGGTGCAGGACCTTGATGCGGTCGCCGTACTCGCCAAGGATCTTCACCGTGTCGTCGGTTGAACCGTCATCCACCACCAGGACTTCCAAGGGCGCATAGTCCTGTCGCAGGACACTGTCAATTGATTGACGGATGAATGCGGCGCAGTTGAACGCCGGGACGATGACGGAAACGAGCGGCTCTGTCATGAAGTAGTGTGGGCCGCCTCGCTGCGCGACACGAGCTGTTGGCTCTCGTCAACAAAGCGCCTGAAACAGGCCATCCAAGGGCTCGCGTAAGCACTGGCGATCGCAGCCGCAAAAACGATATCACGACGCATCCTGACATGACCACCTCTGACCCGGGTGTGTTGCCATCTCGTCACGCGCTACCGTGGAACGCGACGCTGCCTGCGCTGGTGCAACGGACCTACAAACGAGCGCCGGCCGTCGAGTTCGGCCGGAGCGAGCGCAGCCTCGCTAGCAGCGTGGCTTCAGCTCCGGCAGGCCTTCCGACAGACCACCAAAGGGCCATCACTGTACCGACGTAAGCAAGCCCCGCGGCCATAGCCCCGATGGAGAGGAAACCGATCGCCGACACGATGGGCATTCCGGGCGCGTACTGCGGTACC
>DASTZF010000459.1:0-21590 GCA_035764445.1 Burkholderiaceae bacterium | reverse complement strand
TCAATGCCGATGGCAGCAGCGACGGTGGTGAGCTCTTCATGCTGGCCTGCGGCGTCTGGATCTCGTGCGCCTTGCTGCTGTGGATGCGGCGGGCCGTCTGGCTGGGCTGGCTCTCTCGTTTGACGGGCCGCAGCGCCTAGGTCTCGGGCAGCGTGCTGACTGGGACGCAAATTTGAACTTTGTGTGAGGGCGACGCGACGCTTGCAGCGAACACTCGAACCTTCCTAGCCGCTGCTCCCTTCACCGCAATCGCGGTGGGCCAACGGCAAACGAGGAGGTTCTCGTGCAAGCCCAGGCCATCACCGCCTTCGAATACGAGCCGCGATCCCGGCCACAGGCGTGCGCTTCAAGCCAACGCCCCGACTCGACGCGCTCACGCCCGCACCATGCTGATCTCGAGTCGAGCCGTCCGGCGCTGTTGCGCTACGCCAGGCGCGCTTTGCGCAACCCCGCCGACGCCGAAGACGTGGTGCAGGAGACGCTGGCTGCAGCGTTTGCGTCGCCCGATGCCTTCGACGGCCGCTCGTCACGCATGACCTGGCTGATGGCTATCCTGAAGCACAAGATCGTGGATATCTATCGCCGCCAGGCGCGCGAGGCGCCGCTCGACGACACGCCCGACACCGATGGGCCCGACGACGGCGACGTCCTGTTCACGCCGGCGGGTCACTGGCGCGAGCCGCCCGCGAACTGGGGCAACCCCGATGCGGCCCTGGCGCAACGCGACTTCATGCACGTCCTCGAGGGCTGCATCGCCTGCCTGCCAGAGCGCATGGCACGCGCTTTCAAGATGCGCGAGCTGATGGAGCTGGAAGTCTCCGAGATCTGTACCGTGCTCGACGTCTCGTCGAACCACTGCTTCGTGATGCTGCACCGGGCCAGGATGAGGTTGCGCCAGCTGCTCGAGGAACGCTGGTTCGCGTTGCCAGCCGCATCGCGTAACTGCTGAACCTGTGGCGCCGGGTCGCCGCTCAACGATCGGCGTTGTTGAACTCGGCAAACTTGTAGCCCACGCTCCACACGGTGAGGATGTAGCGCGGCTTGGCAGGATCCTGCTCGATCTTCGAGCGCAGCCGGTTGATGTGTGAATTCACCGTGTGCTCGTAGCCGATGTTGGAGTAGCCCCAGACCTTGTCGAGCAGCTGGGCGCGGTTGAAGACGCGTCCGGGGTTGGCGGCAAAGTGTGCCAGCAGGTCGAACTCCTTGGCGGTCAGCTCAACCGCCTTGCCTGCGAGCGTGACCACCCGGCGATCGATGTCGATGGACAGTTCTCCCACGTGGATCGAATGCGGCACCGGCTTGGCCGCCGCAGCGCCCATCGCGTCGACACGACGGAAGATCGCCTTCACACGCGCCATCAGCTCGCTCACGCTGAACGGCTTGGTCAAGTAGTCATCGGCGCCCAGCTCCAGCCCCAGCACGCGGTCGAGTTCCGAGGCCTTCGACGTGGTCATCAGGATCGGCACATAGGTCGGACCGGCGCGAAGGCGCTTGCAGATCTCGAGCCCATCGATTCCCGGCAGCATCAGATCGAGGATGACCAGGTCGTGATGTTCCTTCTCGGCACGGGCGAGGCCGCTTGACCCGTCGAAGGCAAGATCAACCTCGCAGCCGAGATCGACCAGGTGCATCCGAACGACTTCGGCGATGTCCCGGTTGTCCTCGACGACGAGCACCCGCCGAGACCTCTTCATGGCTTGCATCACTGGCACCGATGATGGGCGAAGATGGTCGCCTTGCGGTCGCGAGACTTTCACATTTCTATCAAATCGACGTCGACCGGCTTGCCTGTGGCGCCTGGCGCCACTAAGGTGTCGCACATCGAAGTCGGCGCCCAGAGGATCAATGTACCCTGAGTCGACGAGCGAAGCGCAGGCCGTGCGCGGCTATCGGCTTGGCGAAGAACTCGCGCGCGACGAGCGCTTTGTGCTGTGCCGTGCCTGGAGCGAGCGCGATCATTGCAACGTGCTGGTCAAGCGCGCGCACGACGTGCCAGCGGCCGATGCCGACGTGGCGCGGCTTGAGCGCGAGTTCGAGCTGCTGAACAGCCTGCCGATCGACGCGATCACGCGGCCGCGGCAGTTCGTGATCGAAGACGGCGCTTGCGCGCTGGTACTCGAAGACGACGGCGGTGTCACGCTCGAGGCGCTGGCGAGCAAGAACCGGCTGCCGCTGGGCTGGGTGCTCGACCATGTGGCGCAGCTGGCGGCCGTGCTGACCGAGCTGCGCCAATGTGGCGTCGTGCATCGTGGCGTGCGGCCGCAGGCCGTGCTGATCGAGCAGTCGACGCGGCGCCTGCGTCTGGCCGACTTCGCTTGTGCAGCGCGCGGTGCAAGCGAGGCCGGCACGCCGCTGGCAGCTTCGCTGTCGCGCGGCCGGCTGGCCTATGCGTCGCCGGAGCAGACCGGACGCATAGACCGCGCCTGCGACTACCGCAGCGATTTCTATTCGCTCGGTGTCGTGATGTACGAGCTGCTCACCGGCCGCTTGCCCTTCGTGGCGACCGATGCGCTGGAGTTGATGCACTGCCACTTGGCCAAGGTACCGGCGGCACCGGCCGATCTGGTGCCTGCGGTGCCATTGCCCGTGTCGCAGATCGCGATGAAATTGCTGGCCAAGGCACCCGAAGAGCGCTACCAGAGTGCACTCAGCCTGCAGCGGGACCTGCAGCGCTGCCGAGAGGAATGGAGCCGCCATGGCCGCGTCTTGCCTTTCGTGATCGCGCAACGCGACGTGCCAGAGCAATTCACCGTGCCGCAGCGCCTGTACGGCCGCGACAAAGAGCTGGGCGTGCTGCATGACGCGTTCGAGCGCGCGCGCAGCGGTCCGGCCCGGCTGCTGCTGGTGACCGGTGCCGCCGGCGTCGGCAAAACAACGCTGCTGCGTCGGCTGCACGAACCTGTCGTGCGTGCAGGCGGGCACTTCGTGAGCGGCAAGTTCGACCAGCTGGCGCGCGACGTGCCCTATCGGGCGCTGATCGAAGCGCTGAGCCAGCGGCTGCAGCGCATGCTCACCGAGCCGGCGCATGCCCTGGCGCTCAAGCGCCAGCGACTCCAGGACGCGCTCGGCGAGAACGCCGCGGCCATTGCCGCGCTGATTCCGGAACTGGCACTCGTGCTCGACGCACCCGTTGCGCTGCCGGTGCTGCCGCCTGCCGAGACGCGCAATCGGCTCACGCTCGCATTTCAGAACTTCGTCGCGTGCCTGGCCACCGCCGCCGACCCTTTGGTCGTGCTCCTCGACGACCTGCATTGGGCCGACGACGCGTCGCTGCAGTTGCTGCAGTCGATGCTCGCCAGCCCGGCGCCGAACCACCTCTTGCTGGTCGCGGCGTATCGCGACGGCGAGGTCATCGAGGGCCACCCGCTGCTCGCCACGCTTGGCGCGCTGCAGGAGGCCGGCGTGGCGGTCGATCGAATCGCGCTGGCACCGCTCAAACTGGCGGCGCTGACCAGCCTGACCGCTGACACACTGCACATCGATGCGGCGGCAGCTGGACCGTTGGCGTCGCTGCTGCTGAGCAAGGCCGCCGGCAACCCGCTGTTCACGATCCAGTTCCTGATGGCGCTGCACCGCGACGGCGTGATCCGGTTCGACGCCGAACGCGCAGCCTGGAATTGCCAGCTGGAGCAGGTAGCCGCTGCCGTGTCCACTGACGACCTGGCCGATCTGCTGAGCCGCAAGCTCGACCGATTGGCGCCGGTCACACAGCGTGTGCTGACGCTGGCTGCCTGCATCGGCCACCGCTTCGACGCGCGTACATTGGCGGTGGTCAGCGAGCAGTCGCTCGAGGCCACCCTGAGCGACTTGGCAGAGGCCGCGCTCGAAGGGCTTATCGAGGCCGAGACCGAACACGTGCATGCCTTCGTGCACGACCGCGTGCAACAGGCGGCCTATGCGCGAATCCCGCCGGAGCAGCGTCCGCGCATGCACCTGTCGATCGGCCGCCTGCTGCTGGCGCAGTGGGATCTCGAGCCGGCCGACGAGGTCGTCTTCGACATCGCCTCGCACCTGAACCAAGGCGCAGCGTTGATCGAGGCGAGCGAGCGGCGGCTCGAGCTGGCGCGCCTGAATCTCAGGGCCGGCGGCAAGGCCAAGCTGGCGTCGGCCTACCAGGCGGCTCGGGTCTACTTCAATGCCGGTATCGCGGTGCTCGACGCGTGGCACCCGTCGTTGAACCACGAACTCGCGTTCGCACTGTGGTTCGAGGCCGCGCAGTGCGAATACCTGTGCGGCGACTTCGATCGTGCCGAGGCGATGTTCGCGACGCTGCTGCAACATGCGACAAGCGCGCTCGACAAGGCGCGGGTGCACAGCCTGCGCATGATCCAACTCGAGAACATGTCGCGCTACGCCGATGCGCTGGCCAGTGCGCGCGAAGGCTTGAGCCTGTTCGACGTTGCGCTACCCGACGATGAGGCACAGAAGGAGGCCGCGCTGGAGCGCGAGGTGAACGCGATCGAAGCGTCGCTCGGGCAGCGCAGCATCGCATCGCTCATCGACCTGCCCACGATGAGCGCCCCCGCCATCCGGATGGTGATGAGCATCCTCACCGACATTTGGTCGCCGGTGTACATCCTCGGCGACGCGGCACTGGCAAGGCTCATCTCGGCCATGCTGGTGCGCCTGTCGCTCGAGCACGGCAACTGTGAGGAATCGGCCTACGGCTATGTGACGCATGCCATCACCGTCGGGCCGGTGCGCCAGGACTATGCCGCCGCGTATGCCTTCGGCACGCTGGCCTTGCGCGTCAACGAGCGCTTCGACGATCGCCGCCGCCGCGCGAAGATTCATCAGCAGTTCCATGCGCACGTCAACCTCTGGTGCCAGCCGATGCGCAGTTGCATCAGCTACGCCAAGGAGGCCTGTCGCAGCGGACTGGCCAGCGGCGACTTCTTGTACGCGGCCTATGCCGCATCGACCGAATCCTGGCCGGCCATCGTGTCGTGCCAGAACCTGGGCGACTGCGTGCGCGACCTGGAGCCCAACCTCGCGCTGGTGACTCGGTTGAAGAACGCCGGCTTCGCCGACGCCTTGCGCCTGGTGATGAGCTGGGCGCGCGCGCTTCAGGGCGAGACCGATGCCCCGTTGTCGCTTGCACATGCGCACGGCGACGGGTTCGATGAAGCGGACTACGCGCAGACCTACCGCGGCAATCCGTTCTTCACGATGTTCCATGCCATCGCCCGATTGCATCTGTGCTACCTGCTCGACGAGCAGACGCAGGCGCTGGATGCCGTGCGCTCGGTGCAGGAGACCGCGCACCGCCTTACAGGGATGATCTGGAGCGTGCTGGTCGACTTCTGGGGCAGCCTGACGCTGCTCGCAAACCTCGACCGGGCAGCGGATGCCGTCGAGCGGGATGCCTGGTTGAACCAGGTGCGGCATGCGCAGGCGACGCTCGCGGTGCTGGCACGCAGCTGCGCTGCCAACTTCCTTTGCCATTCGCTGCTGTTGCAGGCCGAGCTCGAGCGGATCGCGGGGCGGCACGACGATGCGCTGGCGCTCTACGAGCGAGCTGTCCACGCCGCGGACGAGACGGCAACGGTCCAGCACCAGGCTGTGGCCAATGAGTTGTTCGGACGCTTCTGGCTGCAGCGTGGCCACCGCGGCGTCGCTGCGCAGTATCTGCGCAGCGCCCTCACGCACTACGAGGCATGGGGCGCACGCGCCAAGGTGCGACAGCTGCTCGCGCGGCACGCCGATCTGCTCGGCCCAGCGCACGCCGGTGCACCCCAGCGCGCGGAGCCGGAAGACCTCGATCTGGCGTCAATCGTCAAGGCGGCGCGTGCCATCGCGGAGTCGGTCGAGCCCGATCATCTGCTCGAGCGCCTGCTGGCGATCGCGATCGAGAACGCCGGAGCGCGCCGCGGCCTGTTGCTCGAAAGCGCCGAGGACGTGATCCATGTGCTGGCAGAGAGCGTTGGCGCAGATGGTGCGGTGACGCTGCGCCACGCCACGCCGCTGCTCGACCAAGATCTGCGCTGCAGCCGGGCGATGGTCGATTTCGTGTTGCGCACCCGTACCAGCCTCGTCATCGGGGATGCCGCCCACGACGAGCGCTTTGCGCATGACGCTTATGTCGTCTCGAAGCAGCCGAAGTCGGTGCTATGCCTGCCGATCGTGCATCAGGGCCGCATCAGCGCCATCCTCTATCTGGAGAATGATCTTTCGCGCGACGCCTTCAGTCCGCGCCGCATCGAGTTGATCCAGCTGCTGATGGCGCAGGGTGCCATCTCGCTGGCCAACGCGCGCTTGTCGATGCGCATGCGCCTGGAGATGAGCGAGCGCGCGCGCGCCGAAGACACCCTGCGCGCCATCGAAGCGGGCACGGCCTCGGCGATCGGTACCGACTTCTTCCGCGCGCTGGTGCGCAACCTGGCCAGCGCACTGCACGTGCGCTATGCCTTCGTCGCCGAGTGCTTGGGCGACAGCGGCAGCGGTCGTGTCAAGGCGCGCTCCCGCGCGTATTGGCAGCACGACGACTTCGGCAAGGACTTCGAGTACGACGTTCCCGGAACACCCTGCAACGCCGTCGTCAGTGGCCAGACCTGCCACCACGCCGACGACCTGCAGGCCTTGTTCCCGGCTGACTCGTGGCTGGTCAGGATCGATGCGAAGAGCTACCTCGGGATTCCGATGCTGGGGTCGGGCGGCGAGGTGATCGGCCACATGGCCATCCTCGACACCCGTCCCATGATCGACGCGACGGTGGCAACCTCGGTGATGAAGCTGTCGGCCGGACGGGCTGCCGCTGAGCTCGAGCGTTTGAAAGCAGCCGAAGGGCAGCAGCGCGCGCTGGCCCAGGTCGAGGTGCTGAAGAACCGGCTGCAGGAGGAGAACGTCTACCTGCGGCGCGAGCTGATCGCCAACGTCTCGCATGACCTGCGCAGCCCGCTGGCATCGCTGCGAGCCTACATCGAGACGTTGCTCCTGAAGGAGGAGGCCGTGTCGGCGGCCGAGCGACGGCACTACCTGGAGATCGCGCTCAGCCAGGCCGAACATCTGCAGGCGCTGATCACCGAGCTGTTCGAGCTGGCGCGGCTCGACTTTCAGGGCTATCGGATCGATGCCGAGCCCGTGCAGCTCGGCGAGCTGGCGCATGACGTGATGCAGAAGCTGCGGCTCGCTGCGCAGGATCGCAAGGTGACGCTGACTGCCGCGGTCGACCCGGACTTGGGCCTCGTGCGTGCCGACATCGGCCTCATCGAGCGCACGCTGACCAACCTGCTCGAAAACGCAATGGCCCACACGCCGGTCGGCGGGCGCATCGAGTTGTCGGTTCAGGCGCGCAATGCGCGCGTGGTGCTACGCGTCAGAGACAGCGGCAGCGGCATAGCCGCCGATGACTTGCCACGCATCTTCGAGCGCTTCTACCGCGCCGACAAGGCCCGTTCGCACGACCCCAAGGGCAGCGGCCTCGGCCTGGCCATCGTCAAGCGCATCCTCGAGCTCCACGACAGCGAGATCCGGGTCGAGAGCGAGCTCGGGCGTGGCGCCACGTTCTGGTTTGAGCTGCCTCTGATGTAGCTCCGACCGAGCGCACCACGTGCGCGCCGGATGTCGCCGCGCCGTCGCGCCTTCGCGATCGAGATGTGAAACCCGCGTGACGCGGCCGCACGACGGAAGCGTCACGTTTCGATCACGAAGCCGTGCTGAGTCCGGCGGCCGTGCGCGGCGTGCACGCCATGCTAAGGAGATATGAACAACGCGTGACCAGTGCGTGATTTGTGCTGTCCACGATGCGCTCGCGCCGTCATCCGCGGCGGGTCATC
Source organism: Burkholderiaceae bacterium (assembly GCA_035764445.1). GTDB lineage: Bacteria > Pseudomonadota > Gammaproteobacteria > Burkholderiales > Burkholderiaceae_C > JAEUPI01. The sequence continues at coordinate 13,815 of DASTZF010000459.1, read as the reverse complement.
AAGTTGAACTTGAAGTCACTTGTTCTAGCTGGAGGACATCCATGAAGCACGCAAGCAGGAGTGCGCTGCACCGAAGGGTGACGCGCACAGCTCTCGGACTCGCGCTGTTGTGCGGCGTGTTCGGTGCCATCGCTGACGACGACGGTCCCACGCAGCTGCGGCAGTACATCGGCCGCCAGATCGGTGGCCTCGACAGACTGAAGGTTCCGGCGACCAACGCCGAGATCCCCGTGCCGCGGCAGGCCGACGGAACGGTGAACTATCGATACGAGACCACGGAGGCGAAGCGCTATCTCGGCAAGCTGCTCTTCCACGATCCGGTCCGCAGCGCGCGCATCAACGTCAACACCGCCGTACCGCTCGATCTGCCCGCCGGGACCGCCTTCGGCGGGACCATGAGTGCCTCAGATCCGAACATCGAGGCGATCGCCAATGCCCAGCGACGCGACACCTCGTGCGGCACCTGCCACCTCGGCGAGGCCGCGGGCAAGGCCGGCCAGCGGATCAACTTCGCCAGTGGCGGCGAGGGCCGCGGGTACACCGACGAGAACGGCAAGTTCGTCCCGCGCCGTCGGCCCCAGGCCCTCCTCAACAAGCTCCGCAGCCGACCCCTGTTCGACGGCGACGCGCTCGTCGATGCGCTGCCGACGCTGGGCGACATCTTCATCGACGCCAACGGCCAACGCGTGGTCACCACGCCGGCCCTCTTCTATCACGACCCGCAACCCTCGGCCTTGCTCGCCACCGGTCGCCTCGACCAGCTGGACAGCGTCGGGCGCCAGGCGCCGGGCATGATCGGATTCGCGTTCAACAACCGACTTCTCTTCGGCGGCATCGGAGGAGAGGTGCCGTCCACACCGGGCTCGCTGAACCCGTTCAACGACCCGGCCGGCGAGAACATGACGCTGCTGCTGCTGGACGCGCATCGCATGCTCGGTGCGCAGTCGGCAGAACTACTGAAGATCCCGGCCTTCGTGCAGCTGTTCCGCGAGGCCTTTCCGAAGGAAGCCGCCGAGGCCGATGCCTCGGGCGACATGACGAAGCTCGTCAACGACGTCACCGAGTTCCGTGCCCAGGCGACCTTCCTGCGCACGGTGGTCACCCGCAATACGCCGTTCGACAAGTTCCTGGCCGGAGACAGCGGCGCCCTCACGCCCGCGCAGCAGCGTGGTGCGAAGCTGTTCTTCACCAAGGCCGAGGACCGCGGCGCTGGCTGCTTCGGCTGCCACAGCGGCCCGATGCTCAACAAGCAGCCCGATGATCCCGATGTGGCCGGCATTGGTCTGTTCGTCGAGCAGAACTTCTTCAACATCGGCATTGGCGACCACCCGGTGCAGGCGCTGAACGCACTGGCCAGAGGGCACATCGACTTCAACAGGCTTGGCCCGGACGGCTACCCCTATCACGCGGAAGACACCGGGCGGGAGGAGATCACCCACAACCCGAACGACATGTTCAAGTTCCGCGCCATGACGCTGCGTCAGCTCAAGGATGCGCGCACGTTCTTCCACAACGGCTCGTTCACCAAGATCCGCGACGTGGTGCAGTACTTCAATGCCGGCATTCCGCAGGACCCCACCGCCGGTGCAGCGTCGACCCTGTCCAAGCGCTTCACCCATCCTCGGGGGGACGGCACTGCGAGGGGCCTGGGCCTGTCGGACAGGCAAGTCGACGATCTCACCGACTTCCTGGACAACGCCCTCTACGACCCCGCGTTCGCGCGCTACGATTCCAATTCGACCACCGACACGCTGCAACCGAACGAACGCGACCTGGCCTACTCGAAACACCGTCCGGGTCTGATAGCCCTCGGCGCGAAGGACGGCGTTCTGCTGAGCGGGTTGGGCGTAGCCAGCAACGATCCGCTGTCGCGGCGCGACCAGGGTCTGGAGTTCCTCGACGTCTCGCAGCAGGCGCACGTCAGCATCCAGAGCGACCGCCAACCCGATCACGGGCGGCGCGACGACATGGTGCGCATCACCAACAACAGCCTCCGCGGCATCGACACGCACCTGCTGGTGATCGTGCAGGGCTTGTCGGGACAGGCGCGGCTGGTCAATGCCAGCGGCACCACCAGCAACGGCGAACCGTACCTGCGAGTGTTCCTGCCCGACGGCGAACTGCAGCCCGGGCAGAGCGTCGTGCAGGTGCTGAGCTTCGAGCCCCGCGGTGATCGCGACCAAAGGCGCGGCCCACCAGACCAGGCGGTGCGCTACTCGGTGCGTCTGCTGTCGGGCCAGGGCAACCCGTAGGCGAGACGAAACTGCAAGCGACTGTTTGACGGGGCGGCGCCGCGAGGCGCCGCCCCGTCTTCGATCAACGCTGGCTCCAACGCTGGGCATGCACGGTCGCCTGGCCGGCGACCGATCCGGTGTCCGCAGCCCGACTTCCAGTCTTTCAAACCCAATCCGGATGAACACCGGATACAACCTATTGAAGCTTCACAGGGCGGATGGACAACGCCAGCGGCACCAGGAGCATCGGCGAACGCTATCGCCGCCCCTCTCCTCGGCTCACATGGAAGCTCGTTCCCCGTGTTTCCAAACGCGATCGCTGAGTTGCGCCGCGGCTGCAGCGAGCGCGACGGACGCCACACCGGGACACAGGATCCACCACAGCTCGAGGCCACCGAGCCATTCCGGCGTTGCGGCTTTGAGTCGGTCCGGTCCGAACAGTACGTCACGTCCCGCGTTGCCGCCGTAAAACAGCAAAGCCAGCAAGACGCTTTGGCCGGCACGGGAGAGCCACGAGAGCGACGCGGTTGCCCATGCAGCCTGCCCGTGAGCACGGACCCACCACCAGCTCGACAGACAGCAGGCGTACAGCATCCATTTCGCGTACGACAACACCCCGACGTCACCGACCAGGGCAAAGACGCTCCAGTAGGCCGTGGTGAGCACGCAGCAAAAGGCCGCTGCTCCCGTACCAGCGCGCCATACCGGACCCATGCAACTGCGTCGCCCGGCGAAGGGTGACTCTTACGTCGTAATTCCCAGCCCGCTGCAACGACCACATCGGACGATGAACGCGCTGATCGTCTACGCACACCACGAACCGTCGAGCTTTGCCGCCGCGATGCTGCACACCGTCATCGACACGCTGCAAGCCTCTGGCCATACCGTGACGGTGTCGGACCTGTACGCGATGGGCTTCGATCCGGTGTCCGATCGACGCAATTTTCGGACGGTGTTCGACACGACCCGCCTGCGCCAACAGGCAGAAGAGGCGCATGCAGCGCAGATCGACGGCTTCGCGCCGCCGTTGAGCGACGAGATGCGCAAGCTGGCCGAGTGCGACCTCCTGGCGTTCGTGTTCCCGATCTGGTGGCTGGGCCTGCCGGCCATCCTGAAAGGTTGGGTCGATCGCGTGTTTGCGGCCGGTGTCGCCTACGGCGGCGGGCGCCATTTCGGCAACGGGGTGATGCGCGGCAAGCGCGCGATGTGCATCGTCTCCACCGGCGGGTTCACCACAGACTTCCACGATTCGGGGCACTACGCGCCGATAGGGACCGTGCTGTACCCGGTGCACCGCGGGATCTTCGAGTTCACGGGATTCGAGGTGTTGCCACCGTTTGTCGCCCACGGTCCGCACCGTGTCACCCAGGAAGAGCGCTCACGCATGCTCGGAGCGCTGCGCGAGCGCGTCAGTCAGATTGCGGTCGCGGCGGGCACACGAGGCCACGCGCCAACGGCTCGCTGATGTTCGGGCGCAGCGAAGCGTTAGGCGCGCGCATCGCCGAGCGGAACGGCCAACAGCACGCGACCGTCTTCATGGGGCACGAGCCCAAACTCGGCATAGAGCCTAAGAGCCGCAGTGTTGTCGCGGCCAGCTTCGACTTGAACTGATCGACACCCACGGGCGCCGCATTCCGCGAATAGCTCGCCAAGCATGGCGCGTGCAGCGCCATGCCGCCTGAACCTCGCTCGGACAAAGAGATCGTCGACATACCCGCCCATGCCACCATGCTCCATGGTGTATCGAAGGATCAGCACGGCATGCCCAACGGGTTCGGCCTCGCGGTACGCAAGCCAGGTGCACCCGATTGATGGCTGAGTCAGCAGTTCGAGAAACGATGACGCGGCCCACTGACGATCCAGCGAGTAGCCCGATTCGGCGTAGAACTCATGCATTAGCTCCACCAAGGAGCCCACATCAACTGGCGTTGCCCGGCGTACCAACAGTTCATCCCGGCTGCTCGAGGACATAAGCGCCTAATGTTTGAGATTGCGCGTTCGGTTGCAGCGAAGGGTCAGGCGGCACTTGATGCGCCCGGAAATGCCGGTGCGCGGCGCAGGACCCAAATCACGGCGGTGAGCAGAGTTAGGCAAGCCAACGGGCCGAATGGTCTGACGTGCGCAATGGCTAGCAAGATTCCCGAAGCACCGAAGGCCAACGCGACAAACATCGGCGCACCCTGTTTACGCCACAAGTAGGCCATACAAAACAGGGCCACAAGCCAGCTCGTTGCACCTATGGCTGCAATCGGCAGCGTGACCGAACCCCAGAACAAGGCTTGCAGGCTCGCTTCGAGCACTGCTCGCTGATCCTGCGAAAGGGAGCCCAACGTTTGCAGCATCACCCCGCTTGCCACCCCAACGGCGGCGTCGAAGGCGGGATAGACAACCGCGAACACCAAGCTGGCGATGCGGCCGAGTCGGCCGACCCGACCGCAGAAAGGCCGTAGCAGCAGGTATGAAGCAACGCCAAGGAGGGCGAATAGCGGTATCTGTAGAACATGGAGCACCGTCCACCAAACGGCGATCGGCTCCAAGGTAGAGCAGATGTTGTCTCGGGGACGCAGTGCCGGATGCCAGATCTCCAGTACTCCGAGCACGAGAGGAACTCCGACAACAACAGTGCGCTCCATCGGCGCAAAGGGCGTAGAGGACATGTGGAAGCCTCCTCTCGCTTCGAGCACGGTGGTCACCAAAGCCAGCGCGGAACTCGACTTGCATACTCTTGCCACTGGGCGCCATGTGTGCGGGCCAGCCAAGGCTCCTCGCCGAACACGACTCGAAGGTGAAACGCGACTGCCACGATGATCGTGTAGATGAACAAGCCAGGCGAGCCAAACGATACCGCCCAACCGAGCAAAATGAGGGTGACGGCGACGTACATGGGATTGCGTGTGAGGCGATACAGGCCTACGACGACGAGATGGGCCGGCGGCGACCACGGTGCAATGGTTCGATCGAAGCGCAGCGAGCGGGCGGCAATCTAACTCGCATGCGGTGTGAAAGCGATTGAGTATGCATTCGGGCAACGGGCTAGCGGTGTTGGCTCCCGCCAGTCCGGTGCGGTCCTCTGAAAGGGACTCGTGCGGCGCAACGGAGTGCCGGGCAAGCAGACAGCTGTTTCGCGGCGCGCAAGTCTCAATTGCCTCTGCCGTTGCTACTCGTCGTCAGCGCGTTCGACCACATTGATGCCTCATCCTCTTGGCGATCAGAGATTCGCGCGTGCCCTTCGCAACAACGAGACGGCAACTGTTCATCGCAGGCATATCCGCAGCGGCGGTACTACCGAACCAGGGTTTGGCGGCTTCCCGCCGATATCGTGCAATCGCCTTCGATGGTTTCCCGATCTTCGACCCGCGGCCGGTCGCCGCGAAAGCGGAAGCGCTCCTTCCGGGCCGTGGGGCAGTCCTGATGGCGGCATGGCGAACACGGCAGTTCGAGTATCAGTGGCTGCGGGCGCTGGCCGAGGACTATGCCGATTTTCTGCACACCACCAGGGACGGGCTCGTTTTCGCGGCGCGGGCACTGAACATCGAGCTGAGCCCACAGACCCGGGACGAGCTTGTCGGCGCGTACACCGAGCTGGGCGTCTGGTCCGACATACCCTCAGCGCTCAAGGCATTGCGCGAGTCCGGGCTAGCCTTATCGATCGTGTCGAACATGACGCAACCGCTGCTTGATGACGGGCTGCGCAGGGCGGGGCTGTCGGATGCTATCGACGTTGTTCTGAGCACCGACGTCGTTCGATCGTTCAAGCCGAGCCCGCGGGCGTATCAGCTTGGAGTCGACGCGCTACAGCTCCGTCGCGAGGAGATTCTGTTTGTGCCCTTCGCGGGCTGGGACGCCGCCGGCGCCAAGGCATTCGGGCATCCCACCTACTGGGTGAATCGTCTCCACTCGCCCATGGAGGAATGGGGCCCGGCGCCCGATGGCATCGGTCGCGACATGCGGGACCTACTGACTTTCCTCGGCGTTGCGCGCGTCTAGCGGCCACAGGCGTGGAGCCGGATCGAGTGCGGATTCTGCTTGTCCTACCCCTGGGGCGCACCAGGGCTCGCAGAGCAGCTTTGCTCACGGGTGACATCAGACGGCAGGTGTCGCGTATCCTGGATGTGGCAGTGAACTGCTCAAAGCGGTTGAGCGTCACTCGCGCGAAAGGCGGTGCAGCCTAGCTTGCGTGTCGGGCCCCGAGCCCGCACGCGCGGCCGCCCGATGGTGGCCTGTATAGCCAGCTTGGTCTCGTCGTTTTGAGTCGCCACGCTCGCGCGCGATCCACTGCGCGCGCTCGCAACTACGAAGCGAGCCTGGGCCGAACACGCGTGCACTTCGGGCGGTGGAATAAACGCAGGCGTCGATTGTCTACCCCTTGGCGGGACCTCTGCAATTCAGCTCCCGCAGCACGCGCCATGACCGTTCAAAGCCTGCATTTGCGACCTCACCCAAGCCGCCGCGCCGTGGTTGGCGTCCTCCTAAGCACGGGCCTCGCGGCTGCCGCAGCACTTTCGATCGCAGCTGCCAGCGAGGAGTCCTTTCTGGCCGAAAACGACCTCGCCATGGAGAGGATGATGGCGGGAATGAACGTCAAGCCATCGGGTGACGTCGACCGAGACTTTGCCGCGATGATGATTCCGCATCACCAGGGCGCCATCGACATGGCGGTTGCTGAACTGCGGCACGGCACCAACGAGCAGCTGCGGCGCATCGCGCAGGAAATCGTCATTTCGCAGCAGCAGGAGATTGCTGTGATGCGCCTCGCCCTCGGGCAGGAACTGCCTGCGCCGGCCGCAGCACCGACGCAGGTTCCATTGCGCACTCGTTGCCCGCAGGTCGACCAAGAGCATCGCTCGCACCACTAGCAGCAGGCCCCGGGATGATCAACTGCTTCGCATCGCACATTGGCCGCTGGGCCACACTCCTCTCGGTCGCCACAGCTGCCTTCGCTGGGCAGGCCCCGGGCTCAGACTTGGCGCCAGACGTTCAAGTCACCCATCACGACCGGGTGTACACAGCCGATCAGTTCTCCAACACGGTCTCCGTCATCGACCCGGCCGAGGACAAGCTGCTTGGCGTCATTCGGCTCGGTGAACCGACCCCGAGCAATTTGAGCCCCCTCTACCGCGGCCAGTTGCTGGTCCATGGAATGGGCTTCTCCCCGGACCACCGGACGCTGGCCGTCGTGTCCATCGGCTCGAACTCTGTCACCTTCATCGACACGGCAACCAACGCGGTGAAGCACACCACCTACGTGGGCCGCTCGCCCCATGAAGCGTTCTTCACGCCTGATGGGAAGGAAGTTTGGGTCACCGTGCGGGGAGAGAACTACGTACAAGTATTGGATGCCGTCACCTATGAGGAGAAGACTCGCATCACAACGCCAGCCGGTCCCGGAATGCAAATCTTCTCGCCCGACGGGAAGTACGGCTACGTATGCTCTTCGTTCAACCCCGAAACCGTGGTTGTTGAGGTTGCCGCCCACGCCATCGTCGGCCGCGTGAAGCAGGACAGCCCGTTCTGCCCAGACTTGGCGGCCACGCCCGATGGCAAGCAAGTCTGGTTGACGCTGAAGGACTTGGGCAACGTAATGGTCTTCGATGCGAGGCCACCCTTCGCGGTTATCAAGTCGTTCGAGACCGGCCCTCTCACGAACCACGTGAACTTTGCTCGCACGAAGCGGGGCACCTTCGCCTACGTGACCATCGGAGGCCTGAGCCAGGTCAAAGTGTTCCGCACTGACGACTTCAGCCAGGTTGCAGCCGTCTCGGTTGGCAAGTTGCCCCACGGGATTTGGCCCTCGGGGGATGGCTCTCGTATCTACGTGGGTCTCGAGAACGCCGACGCCGTGGCTGTCATCGACACTGCGACCAACACAGTCGTTGCCAACGTGCCCGTGGGGCAGGCGCCTCAAGCGCTTACCTACGTTCCCAATGCCGTCGCGGGCGATGAGGGTCGGGCGGGCCTTCAACCGCTCGGGATCGCCGGGCAATCCGCGTCTCTGAGCTCGCTTCCTGTGGGCAACACTGCGGGTAACGCGAGCACGACCGTCGCGCTGTACGAACAGGGATTGCTGCAGGTGCTGCAAGCCGGGGTTGCGGGCCTGGCACCGAGGCAGCCTTACGCGCTTGCTCTTGCCGAGCATGCCGATGGCAGCGGACGGCTCCAGCCGCTGGCCAACTTCACGACCAACCCGGCCGGAGCCGCGGTTGTCAACGCCGTTGGCCCCATCCGACAGTTGGTTCAAGCGGATGCTCTGGCCATGCGTCGCCACTTGGTGATTGCGCCCATTGTCGGAGGCGTGCTCGGACGGCCGATTCAAGTTCAGGCCCCCATAGATTGAGTTGGACGATGGCCTCTGACTTGTTGGCCGAGGTCCAACCGCTGATTCCATCATTGCGGCGGTATGCCCGCGCAATGCTGCGCGACCGCGACTCGGCCGACGACCTGGTCCAAGACTGCCTGGAGCGCATCATCAATCACTGGAAAAGGCGGCGACGCGATGAGGACACCCGGCGATGGGTGTTTGCCATCGCTCACAACCTGGCGGTCAACAAGCTGCGCCAGGAAACTCGGCGCGGAATCCACGTGGCCATTGAAGACGTCGACGAGGCCACGATGATCGCCCCTGCCGCCCAGGAGCACAGAATTCGCCATAACGAACTGATGCGCGCGCTGGATACGCTGCCTCAGGACCAGCGCAGCGTGATCCTTCTCATATCCGTCGAGGATCTGTCCTACAACGAGGCGGCCGATGCGCTGGGGGTTCCGATTGGAACCGTCATGTCGCGCCTGGCCCGAGGCAGAGAGCGACTGCAGCGCGCGCTCGACGGCGAACTGGGCCGAGCTGAACGACCTCAAGGGGTCCCCGCGTTGCGTCGATTGAAGTAAACCACGATGTCATCCAAGCCACCCGCGCCGTTCCAGGAAGAAGACCTGCACGCCTACGTCGACAACGCGCTTGACGCGACCCGACGCAAAGAGGTGCAGGACTACCTTGACCACAACCCCGAAGTCGCGCAGAAGGCCACGGCGCTCGCAGCTCAACGCCAGATCTTGCGCTCAGCGTTCACTTCCGTTGCCGATGAACCCATCCCCGATCGGCTCAGCCTGGCCGGCCTGCTCGGAGAGGGCGGACAGCGGCATCGTTGGCCATGGCAAATGGCAGCCGCGGTGCTCTTGTCCTTTGGGTTGGGGATCTATGGCGGTCTGAGCATGCACAACGAGCCGCGACCAGCCGGCGGAGTGGCTGCCCTGGCAGGCGAAGCAAGGGTGAGCTATTCGACGTATGCGAACGACGCTGACCACGCCGTCGAGATGGGACCGGACCAGAAAGCCGAACTGGTGAGCTGGGTCTCTCGCAAGCTGAAGCGTTCCATTTCCGTTCCTGACCTGACCAAGTCGGGCTACCGCTTCACTGGGGGCCGGGTGGTTGCAACGGACCACGGTCCAGCAGGCATGTTCGTGTACGAAGGCTCTGATGGCTCTCGATTGGCTGTGATGATGCGGCCGATGGCGCGCGAACAAGATACGCCGATGATGCACCACTCCGACGGCAGCGTCGGAGGCTATGCGTGGGCCGCGCGCGGTCTGGGGTACAGCCTGGTAGGCACCGAACGCGCGGAAGTGCTGCATCCGCTGGCTGACGAGGTGCGACGCCAGGCGCGCCCCGATCTGAACAGTTGAGCCTAACTCAACACCACAGGCGGTAATCCGAGACTGCGCAGCGAGAAGCGGCTCTCGATGCGTTGGCGGAACCTTGCTTGGCGGCGTGAAAGGGTCTCTTCGCGGGCAAGCCCGTTCCCTCATGCGGTCCAGCATCGGACCGTACTGCCAGTCTGGTGACCACAACCCACCGACGAGTGAAACGATGAGCGTTCGAAGACTTTGCTCAGGCGCCGAGATGCCGTCGTTGATGTAAGGACAGGACGGACCGCGCGACTGACTCTCAATCCCGCACGAAGCGCGTCACCGGTGGTCGCGTGACTCCGTCGAGCCGGCGTCCGCCCCATCGTCTCCATCGACCAAGGAACAAGTCATGAACCATCTGCTCGTCACACTCATCGGCGGCCTCGCATTCGGCGCGACGCTTCCCGCCTTCGCAGGGCCCGACTGGCAAGCCATCGAGCATGGCCGCCGCGGTAAGCAAGCGGAATTGATTGCGCATCCGGCCACTGTCTCGCCGACACTGGTATTGCCTCTCGACCACGGCCCTCGCGCACAGACGACGCCATACCTGAACCGGCTGCGGAGGGAACGGTTCGAGGCGCACCGTCAGGCGGTCAGTCGATCGGAGACCAGTCCCGGCGTCGCCGCCAACTGATCTCTCGATCCAGTACTCACTCGATCATGCGCATGTGCATCAACGGAAGCGGCCGGCCCTCCGTATCGACGGGCGATCCCGGGCTCAATTGGACTGCAGCTTTGACGATTCTCATTGGACATCCTCTCTAAACTGAGCCGTGTTCACATGAGCCTGTGTGAGCTCGAACGGGGCCTTAGGTGGGTCAGGGTGCCGGCGGAAGCGATCTGAAGGCGGCACGGAGTTCGCAGCTCCCATGCCGCAAAGCCGCGACCCTTGTCCACGCCATGGAAGTGGCTCAAGTTGCGATGGGCCGGCGTGCCTACGCGTCTGAGTTGCTCGATAGAACTCGCCTCGAAGAACCGTGATCGCCAGCCGAAGCGCGATCTCGACGGTCTTCTTTGATGGATGAACTGCGTGTGGCTAGCCAGCGTTGGATTGGTCGAAGGCGGCACCCATTGCGCGAGGGCGCGGCGTGCTAGGCGCGGAGCAAGTGCGAAGGAGAACCAACGCATGGCGGTTGCCCATGCGAGGGATGGCGAACGCACGGTGGCATCCGTGCTAGCGCGGCCCGACACGCGTGTGTCTTTCACTCCGATGCGGCCGCGGAGTATGCTGCGCTGCCCCGTCGCAGCGCAACGTGGAGCCGACCAATGGCAGCAAACGACGACAGCCGCCTTCTCGAACGCTCATGCCGCGGTCGGTTCATTCAGGCGGGTCGTCGCGAATTCATCGGCTTGTGCGCCCGTGCGCTGATCGTCGCGCCGGTGGCTGGCCATGCGCAGCGGGCCACCAGGATCTATCACATCGGCTACCTCTCGCCCGGCAATCCGGACGGATCCAATCCGGACGGATCCGAACTCGCGGCGTTCAAGTTGGGCCTGTCCCAGCTCGGCTGGGAAGAGGCACGCAACTTCGTCATCGAGAAACGGTGGGGAGCCATCGAAGCCTTGAGGGCGCTCGCTGCGGAGCTCGTCGCGAGCGGAGTCGACGTCATCGTGACCGCCTCGACGCCGGCGTCGCTCGCGGCCAAGCAAGCGACATCGACCCTGCCGATCGTGATGGCCGGTAGCGCCAACCCGGTCGAGAACGGACTCGTCGCGAGCCTCGCGCATCCGGGCGGAAATGTCACGGGCCTGACCAACAACCCGGGTGATGGATTCGTTGGAAAACTGATCCAGCTCCTGAAAGAGGCCGCTCCGGCCGTGTCGCGCGTCGGGGTGCTATGGGATTCGACCAATCGCGCCGAAGCGGGAGCCTTCGCCGCCGTTCAGGCTGCCGCCACGGCGCTGGGCATGATGGCAGTGGACGGCGATGTGCACGATGCCGCGGCCATGCCGGAGGTTCTTGCTGCCCTCGTGCGAGCGGGGGCGAACGGGCTCTATGTGTCGCCCAGCGGGCTGAACAACAGCCAGCGAAAGCTCATTGTGGACTTCACGTTGGCCCACCGGCTGCCTGCGATCTTCGGCAACAGGCGGTTCGTATCGCAAGGCGGTCTGATGTCCTACTGGACCGACTGGAACGAGCTGCGACGGCGCAGTGCGGCATACGTCGACAAGATTCTGAAGGGCGCGAAACCGGCCGATCTGCCGATCGAGCAGCCCACCAAGTTCGAACTCGTCGTCAATCTGAAGACGGCCAAGACGCTCGGGCTCGTCATCCCGCCGTCGCTGCTGGTGCGCGCCGACGACGTGATCCAATAGCAGCGCACGCTGCCGCTGCCCGGTTCGCCTTGTGTGGCGAGAAACAACGCAGAAGTGCGCAGGAGGGGTGGTCCGATGGTCAGCCGGCGCGGCTTTGCACTCGTGTTGCTCACGCTACCGCTCGCGGTTCGGGCGCAGCCGGCGGGCCGCGTCGCGCGGCTGGGGTTCGTGTTCCGCAACGCTGCTGCGCAGACCCTGCCGTTGCTCCTCGACGCGTTCCGCCAGGGGTTGGCCGAGCGCGGCTGGGTGGAGGGCGCCAACGCGGCTTTCGATGTGCGCTACGGCGGCAGCGACGATCAAGTCACGTTGGCGGTGGCCGATCTGATCGCCGCCAAGGTGGACATCGTCGTCGCCACCTCATCGGCTGTGACCTGGGCCGCAAAGATGGCGACGCGCACGATTCCGATCGTGATGACGGCCAGCTCCGATGCGGTCGGCGAGGGGCTGGTCGCCAGCCTGGCGCGGCCTGGTGGCAATGTGACCGGCATGACGTTTCTGGTTGGACCCGAGATCGCCAGCAAGCAATTGCAGTTGCTGAAGGAGCTGGTTCCCTCCGCATCACGCGTTGCGGTGCTCGCCAATCCCACCAATCGATCGCACCGGGCCTACGTCATCGACCTGAAAGCGCACGCGTCGGGCGTGCTGCTGCAAGAGATGGAGGTGTCGAAAGCCGATCAACTCGAGCCTGCCTTCGCAGCGATGGCCGGCGCGCGTGCCGACGCGCTACTCGTGTTGACCGACTCGATGTTTCTTGGCCAGAGACAGCGTATCGTGGAGCTGGCGACGCAACGACGCCTGCCGGCTCTGTACAGTCAGCGCGAATATGTCGACGCCGGAGGGCTGGCGTCGTACGGGCCGAGCCTCATGGAGATGTCTCGCCGTGCCGCCACGCACGCCGACAAGATTCTGCGCGGCACTAAGCCCGGCGACATTCCGGTGGAGCAACCGACAAAGTTCGAGCTGGTGGTCAACCTGAAGAGCGCGCAAGCGATTGGGCTTTCGCCACCGAAATCGCTGCGTCTGCGGGCCGACCAACTGATCGAATAACGCGGCGTCGCGGGCGCGCACGCGCGAGTCGCACGAGGATGGCCTGGCGCTGATCTAGGAGCGGCGCCCTAATTCCAACGGCAAGACAGCGTCTGCAATCTGCCAAGACCAGCCGTTCATGGCCGACTCCTCGCTGGCATCGCGGCCGGATGCCGAGGCGCAGGCGCGCAGGGTAGCGCGATCGAACGCTGTCGTGTGAGCTGCGCGATTGCCGCGCGGGCTCTGGCCAGGCCGGCCTTTCCAGGCCGTGACGATGCACCAAGGCCCATGCCGCTGTGCAGCGAACCGCGCTGGCTCTCTTGCGGCACACTCTATGCGATGCCCGCCGGCAAATCCGCCATCCAACCCGACTCCTCCCCGACCTTGTTCAAGAGCGCCAAGGCTTTCGAGACCTGGCTGAAGAAGAATCACGCCACCTCCGACGGCCTCTGGCTCAAGATCGCCAAGCGGGGCGCCAATGAACCCAGCGTCACCTACCCCGAGGCGGTGGAGATCGCGCTCTGTTGGGGCTGGATCGACGGCCAGAAGAAGGGCCTCG
>DASTZF010000458.1:0-7982 GCA_035764445.1 Burkholderiaceae bacterium | reverse complement strand
GAAGAAGCCGCCAAACACGGCGCCAAGGCCGAGGCCTGCGCCGCCTGAACCGTTCGAAAGAGATGATGAGCATGCAATCGAGTCTTTACCTGCGGCGGCTGCGCAATGCCGCCCTCACCGCCGCGCTGGCGCTCGGCCTGCCGGCCTGGGCGTGGCCGGACAAGATCGTCAAGATCGTGACCCCTGCGCCGCCGGGCGGCAGCACCGATGTCCTTGCGCGCCTGATCGCCGACGCGATCTCGGCCGAGAGCGGACAGACCGTGATCGTCGAGAACAAGCCCGGCGCTGCCGGCAGCATCGCCGTTCGCGCCATGCTGACGGGCGCCCCCGACGGCCATACCCTGCTGGTGGCACCCAACAACCTCGTCAGCGAGGCGCCGTTGGCCATCAAGCCGACGTTCGACCCGTTCAACGACGTGCGGCCGATCTCGGCGGTCGCCAACTCCTGCCTGGTGCTCGTGGGCAACGCCGAGCTGCCCAAGAACCTGAAGGGTCTGGTCGAGTACGCCAAGGGTCAGCGCGGCAAGATGAGCTACGCGTCGTTCAGCGCCGGCACGGCGTCGCACTACGCGGGGCTGGTCCTCAACGCCAAGGAGGACCTCGACATGCAGCACATCCCGTTTCCCGGCGCACCGCCCGCGCTGGCCCAGGTGATGGGCGGGCAGATCCCCCTGATGTTCGACAGCCTGATCTCGTCGAAGCCTTACATCCAGTCCGGCAAGCTGGTCGCCTATGGCTACGCGTCGAAGACGCGCTCGCCGTTCATGCCGCAGTTGCCGACGCTCGCCGAGCAGGGGTATCCCGACATCAATTTCTGCAATTGGACGGGCGTCTACGGCGCGGGCAAGCTGCCCACGGAGATGGTGGACACGATCCACGCCGCGCTGACCAAAGCCGCCGCGACGCCCAAGTTCCGCGAGCGGCTGGCCACGGTGGGTTTCGAGCCCGCTGCCGAGCAATCGCCCGCGCAGCTGTCGCAAGGCCTGCGCGCCGACTACGAGCGCAACGCCGGCATCCTGAAGTCCGCTGGCATCAAGTTGAGCGAGTGAGCGATGCCCGCACCGACCATCCTGATCGTCCCCGGGCTGCGCGACCATGTCGACGCCCACTGGCAGACGATCCTCGCACTGGAGCTCGAGGCGAGCCGGCGCAAGGTCAAGACGGTGCCGCCGATGGGCCGCGCCGATCTCGACTGCACGGCACGCGTCGCGGCGATCGAGCGCGCGGCGCGCTCGATCAGCGGTCCGATCGTGCTGGTGGCGCACAGTGGCGGCTGCGTGATGGTCGCGCACTGGGCGCAGCAGACCAAGCGCGCGGTGCACGGTGCACTGCTGGCGACGCCACCCGATTTCGAACAGCCGATGCCCGAAGGCTACCCGACGGTCGACGCGCTCGCTGCCAGCGGCTGGCTGCCGGTGCCGCGCGCCAAGCTGCCGTTCCCGAGCGTCGTGGCCGCCAGCCGCGACGACCCGCTGGGCCGCTACGAGCGCGTCGAACAGCTGGCGCACGACTGGGGCAGCCTGGTGGTCGATCTCGGGTTGGTCGGGCACTTGAATCCCGCATCGGGCTACGGCCGCTGGGGCCGCGCCGAGAAGTTCATCGACGAGATTTCCGCCGGCTGCTGATGGCAGCGCGAGCGGGATGAGAACACACGGAGACAGCCATGGCGCAAGCCATTCGTTTGCATCAGATCGGTGGACCGGAAGTCCTGAGGCTCGAGACCGTCGAGGTCGGTGAGCCCGGTCCGGGCCAGGCGCGCGTGCGACACACGTACGTTGCGGTCAACTTCATCGACATCTATTTCCGCACCGGTCGCTATCCGATGCCGCTGCCCAACGGGCTGGGCTCCGACGCGGTGGGCGTGGTCGAAGCCGTCGGCAGCGGCGTCACCGACATCAAGGTCGGCCAGCGCGTCGGCTATCTGCTCGGCCCGCAGGGTGCGTACTCCGACGTGCGCGTGATGCCCGCCGACGTGCTGATCCCGTTGCCCGACAACGTCTCGGACCGCACTGCGTCGACCTTGATGATGAAGGGCATGACGGCGCAGTACCTGTTCCGCCAGGTGTTCCCGCTCCACGGTGGCGAGACGATCCTCTACCACGCGGCGGCAGGCGGCGTCGGGCTGGTGGCGTGCCAGTGGGCGCGCGCGCTCGGGGTCACGATGATCGGCACCGTCAGCACCGACGAGAAGGCCGCGATCGCCAAAGCCAACGGCTGCGCGCACACCATCGTCACCGGCGGCATGACCGCCGACGACATGGCGCGCGAGATCCCGCGCCGCGTGCGAGAGATCACCGACGGCAAGGGCGTGCCGGTGGCCTACGACTCGGTCGGCAAGGACACGCTGATGGCTTCGCTCGACAGCCTGCAGCCGCGCGGCTCGCTGGTCAGCAACGGCACGACGTCGGGCCCGGTGGTGGTCGACACCACGCTGCTCGCCGTCAAAGGCTCGATCTGGCTGACGCGGCCGGCGATGATTCACTACGCGACGCCGCGTTCGCACATGCTGGCGATGGCCGACGAGCTGTTCGGCCACGTGCAGGCCGGCCGCATCCGCGGCGAGCCGAACCAGCAGTTCGCGCTGGCCGATGCGGCCGACGCGCACCGCGCGCTTGAGTCGCGCCGCACGACCGGCGCCACCGTGCTGGTGCCCTGACGGAGGCTGCCATGGATCTGAAAGCCCTCGATCAAGCCCCGGCCAAGGACGACTACCTGTTCGGCCCCGGTGCCGCGTGGTTCGCGCTGGCGATGACGCTGGCGCTGATGATCTTCGACTACGTCGACCGCCAGGTCATCGTGTCGCTGTTCCCCTACCTGAAGGCCGAGTGGAACCTCTCGGACAAGCAGCTCGGCGCGCTGGTGTCGGTGGTGTCGATCACGGTGGCGCTGGGCGCGCTGCCGGTGGCCCTGTTCGCCGACCGCGTGAGCCGCGTCAAGAGCATCGTCGTGATGGCCGCGATGTGGAGCCTGGCCACCATCTCGTGCATGTGGGCACGCGGCTACGGCGCGCTGTTGTCGGCGCGCGCGATGGTCGGCCTCGGCGAGGCGGGCTACGGCTCGGTGGGCGCAGCGCTGATCGCCAGCCACTTCCCGGCGCGCCTGCGCGGCGCGGTGCTGGCCGCGTTCTTCGCGTCGGCGTCGGTCGGCTCGGTGCTCGGCGTGATGCTGGGCGGCGTGATCGCTGCCAAGTGGGGCTGGCAAGCGGCATTCGGCGTGGTCGGCATTCCCGGCCTGCTGCTGGCGCTGCTGTACCTGAAGGTGCGCGACTACCGAACGGTGAAGATGGAGCCGGCGCTCGACGCCAAGCGGCAGTCGCTGCGCGAGGCGGCGCTGCACATCGTCAAGGTGCTGGTGCGCGCGCCGACCATGCTGTGGGTGTGCATCGGAGGCGCCGCGCAGCTGATTGTCGTGTCGGCGCTGTGGTCGTGGCTGCCGAGTTTCCTCAACCGCATCCACGGCGTCGCGCCGGCGCAGGCCGGCGTGAAGGCCGCTCTGGTGGTGCTCGCCGGTGCCGCCGGTGCGGTGGTGTGGGGCGCGGTCGTCGACCGTGCCGGAGTACGCCACCCGCGGCGCAAGCTGGCGACGATGGCCGCCCTGTGCCTGCTTGCGATGGTCATCCTGGTGGTGGCGTTCGGCCTCGTCCACGAGCCGGCGGCGCAGTTCGCGCTGATCGCGCTCGGCGGCTTCGTCGCCACCTGCACCGTGGGTCCCGTGTCGGCGATCGTGATCGACGTCATCCACCCCGGCGTGCGCGCCACCGGTTCGTCGGTGCTGGCGCTGTTCCAGAACCTGTTCGGGCTCGCCGCGGGCCCGTTCATCGGCGGCGTGTTGTCCGACGCCTGGGGCATCGTGCCGGCGCTGACCGCCACGCCGCTGTTCGCGCTGGTCGCTGCTGCCGCCTTCATGCTTGCAGCGCGCAGCTACGAAGCCGACAAGGCGCGTGCCAACGAACCCCTGAACACCTCGTCGCAGACGCCGGCCGCGCAGCCGGCATGAACAACCTGGAGACATTCATGAACGCATCGATGATGCAGCAGCCGCTGCTGATCTCTTCTCTGCTCAAGCATGCCGAGCGTCACCACGGCGAGCAGCAGATCGTGTCGCGCCGCGTCGAGGGCGACATCCACCGCTACACCTTCCGCGATCTCGCGGCGCGCTCGCGGCGCATGGCCAACGCGCTGGCCGGCCTCGGCGTGAAGCACGGTGAGCGCGTGGCCACGCTGGCGTGGAACGGCTATCGCCACATGGAGCTGTACTACGCGGTCAGCGGCTCGGGCGCCGTGCTGCACACGCTGAACCCGCGGCTGCACCCCGATCAGGTGGTGTGGATCGCCGATCACGCCGAAGACCAGGTGCTGTTCTTCGACCTGACCTTCCTGCCGCTGATCGAAGCGATCGCCGGCCGCGTGAAGACGATCAAGGCCTTCGTCGCGATGACCGACCGCGCCCACATGCCGGCGCCGGGCAAGGTACCCGGCCTGCTGTGCTACGAAGAGCTGCTCGACGATGCGAAGGCGGACTTCACGTGGCCGACATTCGACGAGAACGAGCCGTCGTCGCTGTGCTACACGTCGGGCACCACGGGCAACCCGAAGGGTGCGCTGTACAGCCACCGCTCGACGATGCTGCACACCTACGCCGCCGCGCTGCCCGACGCGCTGAACTGCTCGGCGCGCGACACCATCCTGCCGGTGGTGCCGATGTTCCACGTCAACGCGTGGGGGCTGCCGTACGCGGCGTGCATGGTCGGCGCCAAGCTGGTGTACCCGGGGCCGTTCCTCGACGGCAAGAGCCTGCACGAGCTGTTCGAGGCCGAAGGCGTCACGCTGTCGGCCGGCGTGCCCACCGTGTGGCAGGGGCTGCTCACGCACGTCGAAGCCAACGATCTGAAGTTCAGCACGATGCGGCGCACGATCATCGGCGGCTCGGCGTGCCCGCCGGCGATGATGCGCGCATTCCAGGAGCGCTACGACGTCGCGGTGCTGCATGCCTGGGGCATGACCGAGATGAGCCCGCTGGGCACCGCGTGCACCTTCAAGGCCAAGCACGCGCAGATCGGCGCCGAAGAGCGCTTGGCGGTGCAAGCCAAGCAAGGCCGTGCGGTGTTCGGCGTCGACATGAAGATCGTCGGCGACGACGGACAGGAGCTGCCGCGCGACGGCCAGAGCGCCGGCGAGCTGCTGGTGCGCGGCCCGTGGATCATCGCCAAGTACTTCAAGGGCGAAGGCGGTGACCCGCTGCGCTACGACGCCGACGGCCAGGGCTGGTTCCCGACCGGCGACGTGGCAACCATCGACGCCGACGGCTACATGCAAATCACCGACCGCAGCAAGGACGTGATCAAGAGCGGCGGCGAGTGGATCGGCTCGATCGACCTCGAGAACATCGCGATGGCACACCCTGCGGTGGCGATGGCTGCCTGCATCGGCGCCAAGCATCCGAAGTGGGACGAGCGCCCGCTGCTGGTGGTGGTCAGGAAGCCCGGCGCCGAGTTGACGCGCGAGGCTCTACTGCAGTTCTACGAGGGCAAGATCGCCAAATGGTGGACGCCCGACGACGTGGTGTTCGTCGACGCGATCCCGCTCGGCGCCACCGGCAAGGTGCAGAAGAACAAACTGCGCGAGCAGTTCGCCGCCCACAAGTTGCCGACCGCGTGACGCCGTGGCCATCGCCATCGACTTCAGCTTCGGCCGCGCGCGATCGCTCTTCCCCGGCGTGATCGCGTGCGCGGTGGTGGCCGCCGCCGCGGGCTTCCTCGGTCAGCACTACGGCGCGCCGGTGCTGCTGTTCGCGTTGCTGCTCGGCCTGGCGATGAACTTCCTGTCGACGCAGGGCCCCTGCGGCCCCGGCATCGAGTTCTGCGCGCGCACGCTGCTGCGCTTCGGCGTCGCGCTGCTGGGCCTGCGCATCACGCTGGACCAAGTGGTCGCGCTCGGCTGGGGCCCGGTGGTGCTGGTGGTGGCCAGCGTGGCGATCACCATCACGCTGTCGATGGTGGTGGCGCGTGCTCTCGGCTTCCAGAGCCTGTTCGGGCTGCTCACGGGCGGCGCCACCGCGATCTGCGGCGCATCGGCCGCGCTCGCGCTGTCGGCCGCGCTGCCGTCGCATCCGCTGAAGGAGCGCGCGACGCTGTTCACGGTGATCGGCGTGTCGGCGCTGTCGACCTTCGCGATGGTCGCCTACCCGATGATCGTGCACGCGCTGGGCTTGAACCCGCAGCAGGCCGGCATCTTCCTCGGCGGCACGATCCACGACGTGGCGCAGGTGGTGGGCGCTGGCTACAGCCTGTCGACCGAGACCGGCGATGCGGCGACGTTGGTGAAGCTGCTGCGCGTGGCGATGCTGCTGCCGGTGATCGTGGTGGCGGCGCTGATCACGCGTGCGCGCACCAAGGCCGATGGCGATGGCGGCGACACCCAGCGCCCGCCGCTGCTGCCTGGCTTCGCGGTGGCCTTCGCAGTCCTGGTGGCGGTCAACAGCACCGGCTGGCTGCCCAAGCCGGTGAGCGCGCTCGGCAGCGACGCGTCGCGCTGGTTCCTGGTGGCGGCGATCGCCGGCATCGGCATGAAGACGCAACTGAAGGAGCTCGCCACCGTCGGCATCAAGCCGGTGGCGCTGATGATCGGCGAGACGGTGTTCCTGGCCGCGCTCGCGCTGGCCATGATGCGCTGGATCACTTGACTGTCATTTGACCACCCCCGAAGCGGCCTAGCGGCCGCCTCCCCCTCCAGGGGGCAACACCAGCGGCCCGGCAGAGCCGGATCCGCGGTGTCCACTTGAACAATCGTTCATAGAGAGAACAGCATGACCACAGCTTCCTCCCCTACGCGCCGCCATCTGCTGGCCGCGGCCGCCCTGACCGCCCTCGCCCCGCTGCGCACGCTCGCGCAGAACTTCCCGAGCAAGCCGATGCGTGTGATCGCCGCAGGGCCGGCGGGTGCCACCGCCGACATCGTGGCGCGACTGGTCACCGAGCCGCTGGCCAAGGAGCTCGGCCAGACCGCGATCGTCGAGCCCAAGCCCGGCGCGGCCGGCGCGATCGCCGTCAACGACCTGCTGCAGTCGCCGCACGATGGCCACACGCTGCTGGTGGGCGTGAATTCGCTGGTCAGCGAGATTCCGCATGCCGTGAAGCTGAAGATCGACATGCAGCAGTCGCTCAAGCCGCTGGCCGAGCTGTCGCGCGGTGGCCTGGTGCTGGTGGCCAACCCGAGCTTCCCGGCCAACAACCTCAAAGAGCTGATCGCCTACGTGAAGGCCAACCCGGGCAAGGTGAACTACGCGTCGTACAGCCCCGGCACGCTGAGCCACGTGCTGGGCCTGCTGCTCAACCAGTCGGCCGGCATCGACATGATGCACGTCGGCTACAAGGGCTCGACGCCGGCGCTGACCGATGTGATGGGCAACCACGTGCCGCTGATGTTCGACGGCATCGGCACCTCGCTGCCACTGATCAAGAGCGGCAAGATCAAGGCGTTCGCGGTCAGCACGCCCAAGCGCAGCCCAGTGCTACCCGACGTGCCAACCTTCACCGAGCTCGGCCACCCGAAGCTCGAGGCGCTGGGCTGGATGGGCCTGTGGTGCACGCCCGACGTGCCGGCCGCCGCGCAGGCGCGCGTACGCGAGGCCACGCTGAAGGTGCTGACGCAGCCGACGGTGCGCGAGCGCCTGCTCGAGCTCGGGTTCGACGTCGGTGCGCCGCGCAGCGTCGACGACATGGTGGCCGGCCTCAAGGCCGACTACGACCGCGTCGGCGCGGTGCTGCAGTCGATCGGGTTCAAGCCGGAATAACCCGTCGCCGCAGCGATGGCTCACGGCGCAGCGCGCCGGTGCGCGCGCAGGGATGTGCTTGAATCTCCCACTGGACCGGCCTGATCGGCATTGACTGCACACACGATCGGCGCGGCGGGCTCCGGGGGCGCATGCGCAAATTCATCGCGACGTGGCGGCTGGGTTTCCTCAACACCTGCCTGGTGCTGGGG
>DASTZF010000457.1:0-6239 GCA_035764445.1 Burkholderiaceae bacterium | reverse complement strand
AGCACCAGCCGTTGCAGTGAAACATCGGCAGCGTCCACAGGTAGATCGGGAAGTGCGGCATCGTCCAAGTCACGGCGTTGCTGACCGCGTTGAGGTACGCGCCGCGGTGATGGGTGACGACGCCCTTGGGGTCGCCGGTGGTCCCGCTGGTGTAGCTGACCGCGATCGCATCCCACTCATCCGCGGGGGCTGGCAGATGCGGCAGCGGCTCGTGCCGCGCGAGCAGCGCCTCGTACTCGAGGTCGCCCAGTCGCTCGCCGGGCCCGCTGTACTCGCTGTCGGCAACATCGATCACCGTCGGCGTTCGCCCGTGCTCGGCCTTCAGGATGCGCAGCGCCTGCCGCATCGGCGGCGCGAACTCGATGTCGGTGATCAGCACCCGTGCCTCGCAATGGTCGAGCTGCCACGCCAGCAGCCCCGCATCGAGCCGCGTGTTCAGCGTGTTGAGCACCGCTCCGAGCGCGGGCACGCCGTAGTGCGCCTCGACCATCTCGGGCGTGTTGGCGAGCATCACGCTGACGGTGTCACCGGCCCCGACTCCAGCGGCGCGCAACGCGCTCGCCAGACGAGCCGCGCGCTCGCGGGTCTGCTGCCACGTGTAACGACGCGCGCCATGGACCACCGCGGGCATGTCGCCGAACACCTCGGCGCTGCGTTCGACGAAGCTGACCGGGCTCAGCGCTGCATGGTTGGCCGCGCAGCGATCGAGGCCCTGTTGATAGATGTTCATCGCGCACCTCCAGTTGGCGGCATCGCCTGCGCTGCGTCTGCGACGATGCTGCCGCGCCACTGTCGCCCAGCGGACAGTGCAAGCGCGCATTGTCAGACCGCAGGCGCCCCCCTATAACCCGAGCGGCCTTGCGAACCAGGGGCCGGACGGCAGATACCGCAACGACCCGATGGCACCACCACCGAGCCCCGCATCCGCGCCCGACGGCAGCAACGCGTTGCTCAGCGTCCGCGGCGTGTCAGTCCGCTTCGGAGGCATCGTCGCGCTCGACAACGTCAGCTTCGACGTCGACCGCGGCGACATCTGCGGTCTCATCGGCCCCAACGGCGCGGGTAAGACCACGCTGTTCAACTGCATGAGCCGGCTGTACCAGTACCAGTCGGGCGACATCCTGCTCGAAGGCCAGTCGCTCACCAACGTGCCGATCCACCGCATCGCCGGTCTGGGCCTCGGGCGCACGTTCCAGAACCTGGCCATGTTTCAGCGCATGACGGTCACCGACAACGTGATGGTCGGCGCGCACGCGCGTTCCGCAGCCGGTTTCGCGTCGAGCGCGCTGCGGCTGCCGAAGGTGAGCGCCGAGGAAAAGCGGCTGCGCGAGCGCGCCCACGAGATCATGGACTACCTGGGGTTGCTGCCGGTGGCCAAACGTCTGGCGGGCGACCTGCCGTTCGCCACGCAGAAGCGCGTCGAGCTGGGCCGTGCGCTGGCCGCCGAGCCCAAGCTGCTGATGCTCGACGAGCCCGCCGCCGGCCTGAATCACGAGGAGCTCGAGGCCCTCGACGACGTGATCCGCGACATCCGTGACCGCCTGCACATCACGGTGCTGCTGGTCGAGCATCACATGAGCTTGGTGATGAGCCTGTCGGATCACATCGTGGTGCTCAATTTCGGCCGCAAGATCGCCGAGGGCACGCCCGACCACATCCAGCGCCACCCCGACGTGATCGAGGCCTACCTGGGAGCCGGCGCCAGTGCCTGACAGCAGCCTGCTGGCGGTCAAGGACCTGCACGCCGCCTATGGCGCGACACAGGTCCTGCACGGCATCAGTTTTGCCCTGGAGGCCGGTCGCATCACCACCATCCTCGGTGCCAACGGCGCCGGCAAGACGACCACGCTGCGGGCCATCTGCCAGATGGTGCGCACCAGCGGCAGCGCGCTGTTCGACGGCCACCAGCTGGTGGGCAAGGCCACCGAGGAGGTGGTGCGCCTGGGCGTGGCCCACGTGCCCGACGGCCGCGGCACCTTCACCGCGCTGTCGGTCGAGGAGAACCTGCGCCTGGGCGCGCACGTGCGGCGCGACAGGGAGCGCGTCGGCGAGGACCTCGAGAAGATGTATTCGCGTTTTCCCCGACTCGGCGAACGGCGCAATCAGCAGGCCGGCACGCTGTCGGGTGGCGAGCAGCAGATGCTGGCGATCAGCCGCGCGCTGATGCTGCGGCCCAAGCTGCTGCTGCTCGACGAGCCGTCATTCGGGTTGGCACCGAAGATCGTGGCCGAGATCTTCCGCATCCTGCGCAACATCAACAGCGACGACGGCGTCAGCATGCTGCTGGTGGAACAGAACGCGCAGTTGGCACTCGAACTGGCGGATCAGGCCTACCTGCTCGAGACCGGGCGCGTCGCGTTGTCGGGCAGCAGCCGCGAATTGATGGCCGACGAATCGGTGCGCCGCGCGTACCTGGGGGTGTGACGTCGATGGAAGGGGTGGTGCATCAGATCTTTTCGGGCTTGGCGAACGGGTGCATCTACGGCTCGATAGCGCTGGCGCTGGTGATGATCTACCAGGCCACGCACCACCTCAATTTCGCCCAGGGTGAGATGGCGACCTTCAGCACCTTCATCGCGTGGGCGCTGGTGCACCGCGGCATGCCGTACTGGGCTGCCTTCGCAATCACGGTGGCGGTGTCGTTCGCCGGCGGCCTGCTGATCCAGCGCATCATCCTGCGCCCGGTCGAGAAGGCGCCGGTGCTGACCAACGTCAACGTCTTCATCGGCCTGTTGTTGATCTTCAACGCGTTCTCCGGCTGGTTCTTCGACCACACCGTGAAGGCCTTCCCCAGCCCGTTCCCGCAGGAATCGATCCTCAAGACCGAGTACTTTTCGGCGCACGAGCTGGGCACCTTCCTCGTGATGATGCTGGTGCTGGTCGCGCTGTACTCGTTCTTCCGCTTCACGCCGATCGGGCTGGCGATGCGCGCAGCGGCGCAGAACCCGGATTCCGCGCGCCTGGTGGGCATTCGCGTCTCGTGGATGCTCGCCGTGGGTTGGGGGCTGGCGGCGGCGATCGGCGCGGTCGCGGGGATGATGGTGGCGCCGATCGTCTTCCTCGATCCCAACATGATGGCCGGCATCCTGCTGTACGGCTTTGCCGCCGGGCTGCTGGGCGGCATCGACAACCCGTGGGGCGCGGTCATCGGCGGGCTGATCGTCGGCGTGCTCGAAAACCTGCTCGGTGCCTACGTGATCGGCACCGAGCTCAAATTGACGGTGGCGCTGGTGCTGATCGTCGGCACGCTGACGCTGATGCCCAGCGGCTTGTTCGGCAAGCACGTGGTGACGCGCGTATGAGCGCCACACGGCCGCTTGGAAGGCGCTCGCTCCCCAGGAGCCGTGAAGGGGCTCCTTCGCAGTGCCGGGGGACGGCGCGCAGCGCCAAGAGGGCCCCATGAGCGTACCTGGGAGCCTGGCCAGCGAACGCACACCGCGTTGGGTGTGGGTGGCGTTGGCGCTGCTGCTGGTGGCGGCCGTGCTGCTGCCGTTCCTGGTCAAGAACTACCGCGTGTTCCAGTTCAACCTGGTGCTGATCTACGCGATCGCCATCCTCGGGCTGAACATCCTCACCGGCTTCAACGGCCAGTTCTCGCTCGGCCATGGCGCGTTCTACGCGATCGGCGCCTATGGCGCGGCGGTGATGATGGACCGCCTCGGAGTTCCCTACTGGGCGACGCTGCCCTTGGCCGGCGCGCTGTGTTTCGTGGTCGGCTACCTGATGGGGTTTCCGGCGCTGCGGCTGGGCGGCCACTACCTCGCGGTGGCCACGCTGGCGCTGGCGCTCGCCGTGCCGCAGTTGCTGAAGTACAAGCACCTCGAGCACTACACCGGCGGCGTGCAGGGCATCGTGCTGATCAAGCCCGACCCGCCGTTCACGTTCCGCTTCCTCGGGCAGCCGTTCAACGCCGACCGCTGGCTCTACTTCTTCACGCTGGCGGTCGCCATCGTCATGTTCGTGCTCGCGTGGAACCTGCTGCGCGGCCGCGTCGGCCGCGCGTTGATCGCAATCCGCGACCACCCGATCGCCGCGGCCGTGATGGGCATCAACCTGCCGGTGTTCAAGTCGCTGACCTTCGGGGTGTCGGCGGCCTTCACAGGCGTGGCCGGTGCGCTCGGCGCGATCGCTGTCGCCTTCGTCTCGCCCGACAGCTTCACGGTCGCGCTGTCGATCTTTCTGTTGGTGGGCGTGGTCGTCGGCGGGCTGGCCTCGATCTCGGGCGCCTTCGTCGGCGCCGTCTTCATCCAGTTCGTGCCCAACATCGCCGATGAGCTGTCGAAGTCGGCTCCCGCGGCGATCTACGGCGTGCTGCTGATCGCCTTCATGTACCTGATGCCCACCGGCGTGATGGGCATGGTGCGCAGACTCTGGGCGCGCTGGCCGGCTACCAGCCGCTTGCGGGTCGACGTCAAGCCCGGCAGTTCCGTTCCCGTTCCACCCGACCTGAGCAGGTCGCCGCCGCCGGCGGGCGCGCCCCCTCGCGGGGCCGCCGCCGAGGGCGGTTGAGAGGGTCAACCAAGGAGTCCATGATGAAGCTCAAGCACGTCAGTCTGGCGATCGCCGCCATCGCAGCTACTGCGATCAGCGTCTCAGCGATGGCGCAGAAGAAGTACGACACCGGCGCCACCGACACCGAGATCAAGCTCGGCGACACCAAGCCCTACTCCGGGCCGGCGTCCGCCTACGGCACGATCGGCAAGGCGATCGCGGCGTACTTCGACAAGGTCAACGCCGAGGGCGGCATCAATGGCCGCAAGGTCAAGTACATCTCGCTGGACGACGGCTACAACCCGGCGAAGACGGTCGAGCAGGTGCGCAAGCTGGTCGAAGAGGACGAAGTCCTTTTCGTCTTCAACCCGCTGGGCACGCCGTCGAACACGGCGATCCAGAAGTACATGAACCAGAAGAAGGTGCCGCAGCTGTTCGTGGCCACCGGCGCCACCAAGTGGGGCGACTACAAGAACAACCCGTGGACGATGGGCTGGCAGCCCAACTACCAGACCGAGGGCAAGATCTACGCCGCGCACATCCTGGAGACCAAACCCAACGCCAAGATCGGCGTGCTGTACCAGAACGACGACTACGGCAAGGACTATCTCAAGGGCCTCGAGGACGGACTGGGCGACAAGGCCAAGACGATGATCGTCTCGAAGGTGAGCTACGAGGTCACCGACCCCACGGTGGACAGCCAGGTCGTGTCGCTGAAGGCCTCGGGCGCGGACACCTTCTTCAACGTGACGACGCCGAAGTTCGCGGCGCAGGCGATCAAGAAGGCCGCCGAGATCGGCTGGAAACCGGTGCACTACCTGAACAACGTGTCGTCGTCGGTCGGTACGGTGCTGACCCCAGCGGGGCTTGAGAACAGCGTCGGCATCATCACCACGCAGTACGGCAAGGATCCGACCGATCCGCAGTGGGCCAACGACAAGGGCATGGTCGAGTGGAAGGCCTGGATGCATAAGTACTACCCGAGCGGCGACCTGAAGGACGCGGCCAACGTTTACGGCTACGCGGTGGCGATGACGGTGGTGCAGGTGCTCAAGCAGTGTGGCGACAACCTCACGCGCGAGAACGTCATGAAGCAGGCTGCCAGCCTCGACATGACGCTGCCCACGGCGCTACCGGGCATCAACGTCAAGACTAGCCCGACCGACTTCTACCCGATCGAGCGCGAGCAGCTGGCGCGCTTCGACGGCAAGACGTGGGTGCTGTTCGGCAAGGTGTACGACCCGTCGGGGAATTGACCCTCTAAGCAAGTCCGCCGCTCAAACCGACCTGACCAAGGAGTCCGCCACATGAACCTCAAGCACGTGAGTCTGGCGATCGCTGGGATCGCAGCGGTTGCGATCAGCGTCTCGGCGATGGCGCAGAAGAAGTACGACACCGGCGCCACCGACACCGAGATCAAGCTCGGGGACACCAAGCCCTACTCGGGGCCGGCGTCGGCGTACGGCACGATCGGCAAGGCGATCGGCGCCTACTTCGACAAGGTCAATGCCGATGGCGGCATCAACGGCCGCAAGATCAAGTACATCTCCTTGGACGACGGCTACAACCCTGCCAAGACCGTCGAACAGGTGCGCAAGCTGGTCGAGGAAGACGAGGTGCTGTTCGTGTTCAATCCACTCGGCACGCCATCGAACACGGCGATCCAGAAGTACATGAACCAGAAGAAGGTCCCGCAGCTGTTCGTGGCCACCGGCGCCACCAAGTGGAACGACCCCAAGAACTTCCCC
>DASTZF010000456.1:0-11479 GCA_035764445.1 Burkholderiaceae bacterium | reverse complement strand
GGGTCGCCGTCGGGCCGGTCGAGCGCATAGATGCCCGGCACGCGCAGCACGGTGGTGCGCACGCGCAGCGCACGCGCGAACGCGCGCACGCTGCCCTCGGCATCGACGCGGCGCCGCGCGCGATCGGTGAGCGGATTGAAGGCCTGCGTCTCGCGCACCCAGGCGCCGCCGCAATCGCCATAGACGCCGCTGGTGCTGGCATAGACCAGACGTTGCACCGCGCCGCCGCGCGCCAGCGCGCGCAACAGCGCCAGCGTGCGCGGATCGTGCGTGCCGTTGCCCGGCGGCGGCGCGAGGTGCAGCACCGCGTCGGCCACGTGCGCTAGGCGTGCCAAGGTCGTCGGGCGGTCCAGGTCACCGAGCAGCGGCAGCGCGCCCGCGGCGCGCAGCGCGCCAAGCCGCTCGGGCGACGACGTGAGTGCCATCACCTGCCAGCGTCCGCGCAGCAGGCGCAGCACGCGCAGCCCGACGTCGCCACAGCCCACGATCAACAGGCGCGGCCGGCGCATGCGCCGCATGGTGTGGGAATTCATCGATCGGGCAGCCCTGCCCTGCGGGCTTCCGGGGCGCGGGCACAATGCAGGGTGACCGCAAAGTGTAGAGGCGCCCCGCGCAGTTCGCGCGAGGTGCACACCCAACGATGAGCATGACCGTCATCGTGCGCCCGGCCGAACGCAGTTTTCAGGTCGAGCGCGACGAACCCATACTGACCGCCGCGATCCGTGCCGGCATCGGCCTGCCCTATGGCTGCAAGGACGGCGCCTGCGGCACCTGCAAGAGCCGCCTGCTCGAAGGCCGCGTGATCCACGGCGCGCACCAGCTCAAGGCGCTGTCGGTGGCCGAGGAAGACGCCGGACTCATCCTGCCGTGCTGCGCCACGCCGCAGACCGATTGCGTGATCGAGGCGCGCATGGTGCCCGGCGCCGGCGAGTACCCGGTGCTGAAGATGCCGTGTCGCGTGATGGGCATCGAGCGCGCGGCGCCCGATGTCGCGGTGCTCAAGCTACAGCTGCCGGCCAACCAGGCCCTGCAGTTTCGCGCCGGCCAGTACGTGGAGTTCATCCTGCGCGACGGCACGCGGCGCAGCTACTCGATGGCCAACGCGCCCGAGCAGCTGGGGTCGCCGCCATCGATTGAGCTGCACGTGCGGCACATGCCGGGCGGCAAGTTCACCGACCATGTGTTCGGCGCGATGAAGGACAAGGACATCCTGCGCATGGAGGGGCCGTACGGCAGCTTCTTCCTGCGCGAGGACACCAGCAAGCCGATCGTGCTGTTGGCCTCCGGGACCGGGTTCGCGCCGATCCAGGCGATCATCGAGCACATGCGGATCAAGGCGATCGAGCGGCCTGCCGTGCTGTACTGGGGCTGCCGCGGACGCGCCGACCTGTACCGGCACGAGTGGGCGCTGCAGGCGGCGCAGCAGGTACCGTGGCTGCGTTACGTGCCGGTGCTGTCCGAACCCCAACCTGAAGATCGGTGGGACGGCCGCACCGGGTTCGTCCACCGGGTCGCGATGCAGGACCTGCCCGACCTGTCGGGCCACCAGGTCTACGCGTGCGGCGTGCCGATCATGGTGGAGTCGGCCAAGCGTGACTTCGTCGCGTCGTGCGGCCTGCCCGAGGATGAGTTCTATTGCGACGCCTTCACGTCAGAAGCCGACAAACACGGCGACGACTAGTCGTCGCCGTGTTTGCGGCGAGGCTCACATGGCGCAGCCATGTGAAGGCGCATAGCGCCGTGCCGTAGCCACAAGCATGGCCGCACGCCGCGGCGACCCTTTGATCTCCTGAAACACAACCAATGCATAGACGCCAAGCCATCACCCTGCTGGCCACCACAGCCGCCCCGCTCGCCCACGCACAAGCCAGGGTCGTCCGCCTGATCGTGCCCTACCCCGCCGGCGGACCGCTCGACGTGATGGCGCGCACACTGGCCGACAAGGTGAAGGACACGCTGGGCACGGTGGTGGTCGAGAACCGTCCGGGCGCCGGCGGCAACATCGGCGCCGACGCGGTCGCCAAGGCAGCGCCCGACGGCAACACGGTTCTGATGGGCGCCGTCGCCACCCACGCCATCAACCCGTGGCTGTACGCGAAGATCCCGTACGACCCGTTGCGTGACTTCACGCCGTTGACCTTGGTGGCACGCGTGCCCAACGTGCTGGTGATGAACGTCGAGGCCGCGCAGCGGCTGCACATCGCGTCGGTGCGTGACCTCATCGCCTACGCGAAGGCCAATCCCGGCAAGCTCAACTACGGCTCGGGCGGCAACGGCAGCGCCGGTCATCTGGCGGGCGAGATGTTCAAGGCCAAGGCGGGCGTGTTCATGGTGCACATCCCATACGCCGGCGGCCCGGCCGCGCAGCTCGCGCTGATGTCGGGCCAGGTCGACCTGACGTTCGACAACCTGGCCACCGCATCGGCCAACATCCGCGCCGGCAAGCTGCGCGCGCTGGCGATGACCACGGCGCGACGCTCCAGCGTGATGCCCGACGTGCCGGCGATCGCCGAGAGCCCGCGCGAGCTCGGCTTGGGCGACTTCAACATCGACACCTGGTTCGGTCTGTTCGGTCCGGCGCAGCTCAGCGCCGAGACGACGCAGCGACTGAATCGCGCGTTCGTCGACGCGATGGCGGCGCCCGAAGTGAAGGCGCGCGCCGCCACGTTGATGGCCGAGCTGGCCCCCGACACGCCCGAGCAATTCGGCGCCTTCGTGCGGGCCGAGCTTGCGAAGTACGGCCCGGTGGTCAAGGCCAGCGGCGCGACGCTCGACTAAGGCCTGCGCTACGGCCCAACGGGCCCCGCGACGGCACCGCGCAGCTGCGTCGCAGTCGTGTGGGCCGGCCCTCCGCTCGAGATCCCAAAACCCTGTCAACGAGTCTCGAGCATCAAGGCAACTCAAGACGCACCTGCGCAGGCAACGTTGCGATGCGCAACGCGCGCCCGTTCCAGTTCGCCACCTGACCATCGATGCGCGCCTCGGGCAGCGCGTCGTCGCCGGGCCAGGCGAGCCACAGCCCGCCATCGGGCAGGCTGATGCCTGCATCGACACTCAAGTGCACCAGGCGCCCTTCGCGCTGCAGCCGATAGCTCAGAACGCCGTGGCGCGTGCGCAGCGCCCGCACGCCGACGCCGGCGGCGAGCCATTCGCGTGGTACACCGGCGGCCAACACCAAGGCGCGATCGGCGTCGCGCTCGTAGGCCAGCCGGTCCAGGGTCGAGCCGATGAAGTCCGACGAGATCCACGCATGCGGCATGTCGCCCAGGAAGCGCACCTCGCGCGCCTGGCGCATCACCACCTCGCCCCATTGGTTCCAGCCGGCAGGTCGGCGGTCGCGCATGAAGAAGTCCGACAGCGCCTGCCCGCGCTGCGGCTGGCCGAGGCGCACGAAGGCCGACACCGAGCGCCACTCGTACGGCGTATATGCATCCCAGGCGCGCCGGCCCTCGATGCGCTCGAGCGACTCGCGCCAGTAGCGCGCCCATGTCGCCTCCAGCGCCGCCCGCGGCACCAGCGCCTCGGCGCCCGCCGGGCTGAAGATCAAGGTGCTGGAGGTGGGGTCGAAGTCGCCGAGCTCGGCCGCACCGGGCAGATGGTCGATGCGATGCTGCGCCATCGCGCGTTGCAGCGAGCGGCCAAGGTCGGTGGCGAACTCGTCGCGCTGGTTCGCCAGCTCGGCGGCGCGCGCGCGTTCGTCGAGTGCGCTCGCCAGGTCGGCGGCGTCTCGATAGCCGGCCAATGCCCAGAAGTCGTCCCAGTACGAGTGCATCGGCTTGGCCGAGTAGCCCTCGTGGCTGATCGACGCCGGCATCAGGCCGAACAGCATCTCGCGACTCGGCACGCGGTTCGCAGCGCCGCGCTCCGACTGGCGCAAGCCTTCCATGTACCTCGCTGCGGCGTCGACCTGCGGCCACAGCGAGCGCAGCAACGCGCGGTCACCGGTGTGGCGCCACAGCAGCGCCACCGCGTGGATGAACTCACCATGACTGTCGTTCTCGGGCACCGGGTCGGCGCCGCGCGCGTCGACGCAGCAAGGAACCTTGCCGCTGGCGAAGAGGAAGCGCGCATACCACTGCACGAACTCGCGCGCGGCCTGCACCTCGCCCAGGCGCAGCAGGCCGGCGACCATCATCGCGCCGTCGCGCACCCAGCTGCGCGCATACGAGCGGGTGCCCGGCTGCAGCGCAGGTCCGTCGCGCGACATCAGGATGTGCGCCAGCGAGCTGCGCAGCGTGTCGACCAGCGGCTGTGCGTCGGCGGGCAGCGACAGGCCGACGCGATTCAGCCGCTCGCGCCACTGCGCGGCGACGGCGTCGAGGCGCAGCCGCGCCCAGTCGTCGTCGGCGCGTTCGGGCGGCGCGGCGTCGCCGACCAGCGGCAGCGCGACCGCCACGCTGCGCGACTGTCCCGGTGCCAGATCGAAGGTCCAGCGCAGCGCCGCGCTGGCCAGGCCCTGCTCGTCGACGAGCGTGTGCAGCGGCCGCTGGGCCGCCGCATCGACCAGCACGTCGCCGTTGTCCAGAGCGGCAGCGACCACGCTCGCCGGCGGCGTCAGCGCGTGCAGCCACGGCCGGCCGTCGACCTGCAATGCACGATCCTGCCAAGCGAGCTGCCGCACGCGGCTCACGCCGCCGGGCGCGTTGAGAAACTGCGCCGGCGGATTGACCTGCCACGGCCGCAACACCAGTGCGAGCGTGAGCCGCCGCCGTGTCGCACCGGGGTTGGACAGCGTGTAGCGGGCGATCAGCTGCGCGCGCTCACGCGTGCCGTCGGCGCCGGTTTCGATCGCCAGCTGCATGTCGGGCCGTGCCCAATGCACCTGCGGCAGCGGCAGATAGCCGTCGCGCAACGCGTGGGCGACGCCGAAGTCGGCCCAGCTCCACACGCGCGACGACTCGTCGATGACGAACGGCTCCAGCGAAGGCCCCAGCTTGCGCGGCTCGATCGCTGCGTCCTCCGAAATCACCGCCGCATGCGCGCCGCCGCCGTCGGCCGCCACCAGCGTCCAGTAGCTCTGCTCGTCGACGAAGCCGCGCGGCATGCGGCCGCGCGGCAACGCTTTGGCGAGCGTGGCGAGCGCGGCGTTGCGCGTCGGCCATTGGTCGGGGTCCATCACCGCGACCTCGAGCGGCACTGCGCTGGCGCGCGCGAACGCCAACCGCAGGTGGCGCGCTTCGAGCTCCGGCGGCAACCACAGCGCCTGCAGCTCGCGGCCGGCGCCACGCACGCGGCGCACGGTGCGCCAGCGTTGCCCGTCGTCCGACACCTGGACATCGAAGTCGCGTCCTGCCGTGGCCGCTGGCCAGCGCACGAACAGGCCGTTGACCTCGCGCCGCTCGCCGAGATCGACCTGCCAATGACGCGGCGACGTGCTGACCACCGGCGCGGGGCGCGGCCCCGGCGGCGGCAACGCGCTGAGCGTCAGTCGCTCGAAGCACAACTCGCCGCGTCCGCCGGCGCCGCTGGCCACCACCAGCTCGACCGCGGCGCTGTGGCGCAGCACGCGATCGCTGGTCGGCCCCCAGGCGAACTCGATCTGTCGCTGGCGGATCGTCAGCTCGGTGCTCACCCGCGGCGGCACGTAGTCGGGCCGATGCATCCACCACACGTTGTCGCCGCTGGCGTCGACGAACTTCAGCTGCAGCGCATTGGCGGGTCCGCTGCCGCGCAACCGCAAGCGCACGACGTAGTGCGAGGGAAAGTCCAGGGGCAGCTCGCGGCGCAGCAGCGCGTGGCCCGACACGCCGGCGAAGTCGTAGCGCAGGCACACGCCGCCGCGCGCATCGCCATGCACGCTGGCCTTCACTTGGTCGGAAGCGCCTGCGCGCCAACGCGCCGCTTCACTGAAATCATCGAGCACCTGCGGTTGCGCACACGCCGCGGCGCTCAGTAGCCACACCGCGACGCCCGCCAGACACTGCGCGAGACGCAGCGTCACTTCACGGAGCCCATCAGCAGGCCCTGCATGTAGTAGCGCTGCAGCCCGAGGAACAGCACCAGCACCGGCAGCACGGTGACCACCGAGCCGGCCATCATCAGCTCGCTGTCCTGTACGTGCTCGCGCGACAGCGACGCCAGGGCCACCGGCGCGGTGTGCAGCGCACCGTCGGTCAGCACGATCAGCGGCCACATGAAGTCGTTCCAGCTGCCGAGGAACGCGAACACCGCCAGCGTCACCAGCACCGGTTTGAGCAGCGGCAGCACGACCAGGAAGAAGATGCGCAGCTCGCCGGCGCCATCGATGCGCGCGGCTTCGAGCAACGCGTCGGGCAGGCTGCGCGCGTACTGGCGCACCAGGAAGATGCCGAACACGCCGGCCATGCCGGGCACGATCACGCCGGCCCAGGTGTTGACCAGGCCCATCGTCTTGAGCATCAGGAACAGCGGCATCATCGCCACCTGGCCCGGGATCACCAACGCGGCGAGCAGCGACTTGAACAACCCGTCGCGCCCGGCGAAGCGCAGCTTGGCGAACGCGTAGCCCGCCATCACGTTGAAAAGCACCGAGATCGCGGTGACGCCGCAGGCGATCACCGCGCTGTTGAGCAGGTAGCCGCCCATCCCCGCCTGCGCGAACAGCTGGCGGTAGTTGCCCAGCGTCGGGTCGGCCGGCAGCAGCGGCGGCGGATACGAGCTCGCGGCACCGGGCTGCATGAACGACACCGACACCATCCACAACAGCGGCAACACCGCGAACGCCGCGCCCAGTGCGAGGGCGCTGTTGACGGCGACGGCGACCGCGTTGCGGTTCATGACTGCCCCCTGGGCGCTTGCAGCGCCCACCCCCCGAGGGGGGCGAGCCCGGCTTGGGGCAGCCCGGCGCTCGGGCTCATGCCGTGGCCGCCTCCTCGCCGCGTCGACCGAGCCGCATCAGCCCCTGCGTGACCGCGATCATCAGCACGAACAGCAAGAACGCCACCGCTGACGCGGTGCCGAGGTTCCACCAGCGGAAGCCTTCCTCGTACATGAGGTACAGCACCGACACCGTGCTCTGCAGCGGGCCGCCCTGCGTCATCACGTACGGCTCGGCGAACAGCTGGAAGTAGCCTGCCATCGTTAGCACGCTGACCAGCAGCAGCGTGGGCCTGAGCATCGGCAACGTGACGAACACGAACTGCTGCCAGCGCGACGCGCCGTCGAGGCGCGCCGCCTCGTAGAGATCGTCTGGGATCGCCTGCAGCGCGGCGACGAAGATGATCATGTTGGCGCCGAAGCCTTTCCACACCGCGAACAGGATGATCGACGGCATCGCCCAGTCGGGATCGCCGAGCCAGTCGAACGGCCCCAGTCCGATCGCGCCGAAGGCTTCGTTGACCAGCCCGTAGCGCACATGCAGCAGGTAGCGCCAGATCACCGCCACCGCGACCAGCGTGGTCACCACGGGCGCGAACATCGCGGTGCGGAACAGCGGCTTGAAGCGCGCCAGCGGCGACTGCAACAGCACCGCGGTGGCCAGCGACAGCGCGATCGACAACGGCACGCCGACGACGACGAAGTACAGCGTGTTGCCCAGCGCCTTCCAGAACAGCGGCAGGCCGAGCACGTGCAGGTAGTTGTCGAGGCCCGCGAAGCGCAGGTTGCGCAGATCGGCGAGCGCGTAGAGGTCGAAGTCGGTGAAGCTCAGCGCAAGGCCGGCGAGCACCGGCAACGCGAAGAACAGGCCGATCACCGTCACCGCCGGGCCGACCAGCACCCAGGCCGCCCACGATGCCCGTTTCATAGGGGGCCCTGCGCGCAGCGCGCTGCGGGATTGGCGACGACATCACAAGCGCTTCGCGCAATTGTGGGTCTTCGCCGCAACCTCGTTGTCGTCTCGGGAGCGACGCGTCGGCTCATCCAAGTTGCACTCCGCGCTGCGCGCTGCGCGATGAGCGCTCCGGGGCGGCCGGGCGCGCTCATGCGCCGCTCCGCGCCGCACGCTCGAGCATCCAGCGCCGCTTCGCGAGGAAGCCGTCGACGCGCGCGTCAAGCACGTCGCTGGCCTGCTCGACGCTCCAGCGATCGTGCACCGCCCGCGCCGCGACGAGCTGCATCTCCTGCGCGATGCGCTCCCACTCGGGCACCGCGGGCGACGGCTTGACGCGCTCGAGCTGCGTCGCGAAGGCGCGCGCGCGCTCATCGCTCAGCAGCGGCGGCAGCGACCAGGCGCTGCGCCGCGGTGGCAGGTCACCGGTCAACGCATGGAACCGCAGCTGCACGTCGGGCCGGCTGAGGTACGCCAGCAGGTGCATCGCGTCGGCACGGCGGCGCGATCGCTTGAAGATGACCAGGCTCGCGCCGCCGGCGGTCGACGCGCCGGGGCCCTTGGGGCCGGGCAGCGGGGCCGTGGCCCAGCTGTCGCGCAACGACGCCGGCAGCCGGCGGTCGAGCTCGCCGATGTTCCATGGACCGGAGATGTAGGCCACGAAGGTGCCGCGGCCGAACTCCTGCCACAGGTTCGCGATCTCGCCGGCGCTGATCGACGGCGCCTGGCCACTCGCGAAGCGCTCCATGTAGAAGCCGAGTGCAAGACCGAAGCCAGCGCTGCGAAAGTTGCCGAAGCGGCCGCCATCACGCAGCAGCGGCTCGTCCTGCTGCAGCGCCAACGCCAGCAGCGGCTCGAACTCGTTGACCGGCAGCAGCAGCGGATGCGGCGTGCCGGCACGCTGCAGCGCGTCGAGCGCGCGCGTGAAGCCGGCCCAGGTGTCGGGCATCGCGCGCACGCCGGCGCGCTCGAACAGGTCGCGCCGGTAGAACAGCAGCCGCGTGTCGACATACCAGGGCAACCCGAACAAGACTCCGTCGATCTGATTGGTGCGCCAGATGCCGTCGAAGTAGTCCGATGCGACGATGCTGCGCTCGGCATCGAGCCATGGCTGCAGCGGCTCGAGCGCGCCGAGGGCGGCGAGCTCGGCGATCCAGGTGTTGCCGAGCTGCGCGACGTCGGGCGTGGCGTCGCCGGCGAACGCGGTGAGCAGCTTCTCGTGCGCCGCGGTCCACGGCAGCTGCTCGACGCGCACGGCGATGTCCGGATGCTCGCGGGCAAAATCGATCAGCAGCTCGCCGACCACCTCGCCCTCGCGGCCCATCGCCCAGAAGCGCAGCGCGCGATCGCCGGGCCGCGTGCACGCGGCCAGCGCAACCGTGCACGCACCCGCGGCACCTCGCAGCAAGGCGCGGCGCGCGTGGCCCGCGGTCACCCGTGCACCCTTCGCGCTGCGCGCCGTTGTCGCCCGGGAGCGGCCCGGCGGCTCATTGGACAACCTCCGCGCTACGCGCTGCGGTATTCGCCTTGGGAGCGGCCCGGCGGCTCATGCATCGTCCTCGAGCCACCCCCCGCTGAAGCCTGCGCGCTCCAGGCCCCGACGCAGCTGCGCGCACTTGGTCATCGTCTGCCACACCGAGCCGTTGGTGAAGTTGGCGATCATCGCCAGGATCGGCCCTTGGTCGATGCCGAGGTAATCGGTGGCGACCCAACCGAAACCTTTCACGACCTTGCCGACCGTCAAGTGCGACGTCTCGAAGTGGAAGCTCGGGTTGAACGAGTCGAAGAAGCCGTACTTGCCGTAGATGTGCTGGCCGTAGCGCCGCACCATCGTGATGATCGCCGGGATGGCGATGTCCGGCGCGAAGGCGATCGACGACGTCGCGGCGGTCGGCGCGATCGTGCCATCGTCCACCGACGCGACCTTGCCGCCGCCGGCTCCGCGTGCGGCGTAGCCGTAGAAGCGCCGCGGCTCGCCACGGTACGGCGCGATCATGTTGCCCGGGCCGTCGCACGCCGTCAGGCCCCAGACATCGGCGTCGTAGCCGCGCCATCCCTTGGGGTTGAGCATCGCATAGGCGCGCTGCGCATACGCCGCACGCCGGCTGTTCTCGGCGTAGTCGATGTTGTGGCGCCGATTGAAGGCGTCGCGCAGGTCGCGGAAGTCCACCCACACGTTGGAGTACTGATGGCCGAACAGCGGCGGAAAGCTCAACCCTTGCTGTCCGTGGAAGGTCGACCAGTTGACGCGAAAGTCGCGCGTCCACACGTTCCACAGGCTGCCGTCGAGCGGCCGTGTCGGGTGGCCCATGGCCAGCAGATAGACCACGGCGGCCTCGTTGTAGCCGCGCCAGTCGTACGGCAGGAATCCCTTCTCCGGCGTCCAACCCAGTGAGATCGCAGGGGCCCGCGTCTGCGCCCAGCGCCAGTCGACGCGCGTGGTCAGTTCGTTGACGATGCGCCGAATCTGGCTCTCGTCGGCGTTGTCGCCGTCGAAGAAAGCCTGCGCATGCAGCGCGCCGCACAGCAGCAGTGCCGTGTCGATGGTGGACAGCTCGCAGTCGCCGGCACGCAGACCGGTGTCCATCTCGAGGAAGTGGTAGTAGAAGCCCTTGTAGCCGGCCACACCCTTGCCGCGCGGCCCCTGCGGCAAGTCGCGCAGGAAGCGCAGCGTGACCAACGTGCGTGCGCGCGCCTCCTCGCGGGTGATGTACAGACGCTCGACACCGACGCAATACGCCGTCAGCGCGAAGCCGATGGCCGCGATGCTGCTCGGGCCAGGGCGCGGCCAGCGGTCGGGCGCGAGGCCGTTGCTGGTGTTGGTGGTTTCCCAGAAAAAGCGGAACGTGCGCTCCGCCAGGTCGCCGATGATGTTGCTCGGCACCGTCTCGGCAGTCTCGCCGTCACCGGTGATGCCGTCGGAGATGCGCTTGACGACGCCGCAGCCCGCCGCGCCCAACGCGCACGCCGCAGCGCCCGCGCGCAGCAAGCGCCGACGGATCAGCGGCGGGTCGCGCAACGCGCGTGGAGCCTGTCTGTCGAACGGGTCGTCCACCATCCCCGGCTAGCGATTGGTTGGTCAGCCGCGCGCGCCCGTATGACTGGCGATCACGTCGGCGTAAAAGCGCGCGCTGGCCTTGGGCGTGCGCAGCTGGCTGTCGAAATCGACGTGTACGAGGCCAAAGCGCTTAGAGTAACCCAGTGCCCACTCCAGGTTGTCGAGCAGCGACCACGCGAAGTAGCCGCGCAGATCGACGCCAGCCTGCAGCGCATCGGCTGCGGCATCGATGTGCTTGCGCAGGTAGTCCACGCGCAGCGGGTCGTCGATGCGTCCGCCCTCGGCAACCGGCGGATCGAAGAAGGCGGCGCCGTTCTCGGTGACGTACTGCGGGACGTCGCCGTAGCGCTGCTTGATCCACCGCAGCGTGTCGGTCAAGCCCTGCGGGTAGACCTCCCAGCCCGTCTCGGTGTAGGTGGCCTGCTTCTGCAGCACGCGCGACGCGCGCAGCGGCCATGCGGCGTCGTCGTGCCGCGTCACGCTGCGCGTGTAGTAGTTGATGCCGATGAAATCGATCGGCTGCTGGATCCCCTTCATGTCTTCGGCCGGCCACTGCGGCCAGGCCTCGCCGAAGACCTCGCGCAGTTCCTCGGGGTACGATCCCAGCAGCGCGGGGTCGAGGTACTGCCGGTTCATGTAGGCGTGTGCGCGCTCGGTGGCGGCGCGGTCGGCCG
>DASTZF010000455.1:0-2765 GCA_035764445.1 Burkholderiaceae bacterium | reverse complement strand
TCACCGAGGGATCGGTGGCCGAGGAGATCTCCCCGCGTTCGATTCCGATCGCAATGTGGTGCTCGAACCAGGCGAGCGCCTTGCGGTTGTAGTCGACGATCTCCCGACGCAGCGCCGACGATCGGGCCGCCATGTAGCCCTCGGTCATCATCACCAGCAACGCCCGTGTCGCGGTCCACGCCTCGGCGCGCTGCGGCCCGCCGCGCGAGCGGCTGAAGTAGAAATGGATATTGCCGAGGATCGACTGCAGCCCCGGCTGCAGCGCAGGCCCGGCCTCGCGTTGCTGCCCGAAACGGCGGGCGATGTGGCCCGCCAGCGCGTGCAGCAACCCCGCCTTGCTGCCGAAGCGGTGCGCCGGTAGCCCGCGGCTGTAGCCCGCGGCCTCACCGACCTCGGCCAGCGTCATGCGCACCGCGCCACGACGTGCGACGATCGCGAGCGCCGCGTCGAGCAGACGTTGCTCGGCCTCCTCGCGGCGCTGCGCGTGGCTGCGCCGCAGCGGTCGCGCAGCCACCGACGCCCGGCGCTTGTGCTGACGCTTGCGCGCGGCGAGCAGCGCCACGTGTCACTCCGGCGAGATGCCCGCCAGTTCGGCCACGCGCTTGAAGCGCTGGTACTCGCGCAGCTGGAACTCGCCGAGCTCTTTGGGGCCCATCATCAGCGGCGCCGACGGCAGGGTGGCCTGATAGGCGCGCCCTTCCTCCGACGTCATCGCCTTGTGCACGGCTGCGGCCAGCTTGTCGACGATCTCGTTTGGTGTCTCGGCTCGCACGAAGAACGCCGACCAGACCCACGTCTCGAATTCTGCAAACCCGCTCTCCTTCATCGTCGGGATGTCGGGGAACTTCGGCTCGCGCTTGTCACCGGTGATCGCCAGCACGCGCAGGCGCCCGCCCTTCATCAGCTCGAGCGTGCCGCCGAAGTCGATCACGCCAACTTCGAGCTGGCCGCCGACCACGTCGGTCAGCATCTGCGCGCCACCTTTGTACGGAATGTGCGCCACCGGCACGCCCGACGCGGTGCCGAGCCACGCCGCGACCAGCTGATAGCCCGCCGAGTAGTTGCCGAGTTGCAGCGGCCGGTTGGCCTTCTTCGCGGCGGCGATCAGCTCGCCGATCGTCTTGTGCGGTGAGTCGGCCTTGACGGCGAACGCCACCGGCGTCATCGAGATGCCGTACAGCGGCCGCAGGTCCTTGAACGGGTCGTAGGGCAGGTTCTTGATCATGATGGCGTTGACCACTGCCGGTGAGTTGCTGCCCATCAAGATCGTGTGGCCGTCGGCGGGCGCCTGCCGGGTCGCCTGCACCGCGATGACGCCGCTGCCGCCAGGCTTGTTCTCCACCAGCACCTGCTGGCCGAACTGCTTGCCGATCATCTCGCCGTAGAAGCGCGAGTTCGAGTCGGCGCCGCTGCCGGCGTTGAACGGCACGTAGATGCGGATCGGCTTGCTCGGGAACGCGGCGGCCTGCCCCTGCGCGGCGGCGATCTCGCACAGCAGCATGACCATGGCGGCGGCGGCACGGGGCAACAAGTTCATCGCACGTCTCCTGCGGGTGGGCCACCGGCGCCGGGCGGCACGCTGACGGCGACGCCGTCGGCCTTCAAGGCGGCGATCTGGGCATCGTCATAGCCGGCCTCGCGCAACACCTCGTCGTTGTGCTCGCCCAGCCACGGCGCCGGCCTGCGCAGCGCGGCCGGCGTGCGCGCGAACTGGGTGGCCGGACGCACGGCGACGATCGGGCCTTCGCTCGGGTGCACCGTGCGCTCGAAGAGACCGACCGCCTGCAAGTGCGGGTGCTCGGGCAGCTCGTCGATCGCGTGGATTCTCGTCGCCGCGATGTCGAGCGACTCGCACAGCGCCAGGCATTCGGCGCTGCTCATCTGGCCGGTGACGCTCGCCATGTCGTCGTAGATCTCACGGATGCGAGCGTTGCGCTCGTGGCGATCGTCGAAGTTGTACTTGGCCGCGATGTCGTCGCGGCCGACCCGCTGGAACAACTGCCGCCAGTGCTCGCCGCTGTACGGCAACATCGCCACGTAGCCGTCGCGCGTCGGCGCCGGGCGGCGCCCGCCGGCGAGCAGCCGCTGATAGCCCGCGCTGCCCATCGGCGGCTCGAAGGTGCGCCCGCCGAGATGCTCCGCCAAGGTGAAGGCGACCATCGTCTCGAACATCGGCACCTCGACGAACTGGCCGCGTCCGCTGCGACTGCGCTCGAACAAGGCGGCGAGCACGGCGTTGGCGAGCGCCAGCCCGGCGGTCTTGTCGGCGATCAGCGATGGGACGTAGGTCGGCTTGCCGGTCTCGGTGCCCACCAGTGCGGCCAGCCCGCAGGCCGCCTGGATCACGTCGTCGAATGCGGGCTTCGCAGCGTCGGGCCCGCCCTGCCCGAAGCCTGGCGCGACGCAGTAGACCAGCCGCGGATTCACGGCAGCCACCGCGTCGTAGCCGAGTCCCAGCCGCTGCACCGCGGCCAGCCGCATGTTGTGAACCAGCACGTCCACCGTCGGCAACAGGCGCTTGATCGCCGCCACGCCGGCCGGCTTCTTGAGGTCGATGCACAGCGACCGCTTGTTGCGGTTGATCGCCAGAAAGATCGAACTCATGCCGCGCGCGTGCCGCGTCACGCCGTTGGTGCGCATGCGATCGCCTTCGGGCGCCTCGACCTTGATCACGTCGGCGCCGTAGTCGCCAAGCAGCTGCGTGGCGATCGGCCCCAGCACCACCGCCGTCAGGTCGAGCACGCGCACGCCGGCCAGCGGCCCGC
>DASTZF010000454.1:0-14339 GCA_035764445.1 Burkholderiaceae bacterium | reverse complement strand
CCCACTCGACGGCCAGCGACATCGTCATCACCTCGATGCCGGCCTTGCTCATCGCCGACGGCACGACGTAGGGACTGCCGTTGTCGACCCAGGTGGTGATGATGCTCATCACGCTGCGGTACGGCTGGCCCGGCTTCCACTGCCCGGCCTTGGCCTGCGCGATCCAGCGCTTGCCCACCGCCTGCGTGACGTAGAAGCTGCCGTGGAAGACGATGTTGGCGATGGCGTCGAACGCGCGCGCCGACAGGCTCTCAGTGGGCGCGATGAAGTTGCCCGCCGCGGTGTTGATCAGCCCGCTCAAGCCCCCGCCGCCGAACAACGACTCGACCATCTCGTCGACCGCCTGCGCCACGCGGATGTCGACGCCGAAGGTGTCGATGCGCGCGCCCGGAAACTGCTTTCGCCAGCCGTCGGCCGTC
Organism: Burkholderiaceae bacterium; assembly: GCA_035764445.1. Lineage (GTDB taxonomy): Bacteria > Pseudomonadota > Gammaproteobacteria > Burkholderiales > Burkholderiaceae_C > JAEUPI01. The sequence goes on along the minus strand of DASTZF010000454.1, from coordinate 13,920 downwards.
TCGTCGCACACGCCCTTGCGGCGCCCGCAGATCGCGACATCGGCGCCGAGCGCGAGAAAGCCTTCGGCCATCGCCTTGCCGAGCCCGGTGCCGCCGCCGGTCACCAGAATGCGCTGGCCCTTCATCAAGTCGACTCGGAACATGGTGTCTCCTCGTTGAGCGGTGACCGCCGCGAGCGGCCCGTCGCTACGCGCTCGCCTTGGCGAGCGCCTGGTCGACGTCCCACAGGATGTCGTCGATGTGCTCCAGCCCCACCGAGATGCGGATCATGTCGGGCAGCACGCCGGCAGCACGCGCTTGAGCCTCGTCGAGCTGGCGGTGCGTGGTCGATGCCGGGTGGCTGATCAGCGTGCGCGTGTCGCCGATGTTGACCAGGTGGCTCATGAACTGCGCGCTCTCGATGAACGCGATGCCGCGCTGCAGACCGCCCTTGACACCGAACGCCAGCAGCCCCGATGCGCCACCCATCTGCCGCTTCATCAGCGCGTGCTGGGGATGGTCCTCGAGGCCGGGATAGTTGACCCAGCTCACCGACGGATGCTGGCGCAGGTGCTGTGCCACCGCCAGCGCGTTGCTGCAGTGGCGCTCCATGCGCAGCGGCAGCGTCTCGACGCCCTGCAGGATCTGCCACGCGCTCATCGGCGCCAGCGCAGCGCCGTAGACGCGCAGCGTTTCCATGCGGCAGCGCATCGTGAATCCGAAGTCGCCGAACGTCTCGTAGAACTTGACGCCGTGATAGCCGGGCGACGGCTCCGTCATGCCGGGAAACTTGCCGTTGTCCCACGGGAACTTGCCGCTCTCGACGACGACGCCCGCCAACGTGCTGCCGTGACCACCGAGGTACTTGGTCGCCGAGTGCACGACGATGTCGGCGCCGAGGCGGATCGGGTTGCACAGGAACGGGCTCGGCACCGTGTTGTCGATCACCAGTGGCACGCCATGCGCATGCGCGACCTCGGCCACGGCGGCGATGTCGAGCACCACCAGGCTCGGGTTGCCCAGGCTCTCGGCGAACACCGCGCGCGTGTTGGGCCGCATCGCGGCCGCGAACGCGTCGGGCTTGGTGGCATCGACGAAGCTCGTCTCGATGCCGAACTTGGCGAGGTTGACCGCCAGCATCGTCACGGTGCCGCCGTACAGCGCGCCGGCGGCGACCACGTGGTCGCCGCTGCGCAGCATCGTCATCAGCGCCATCGCTTCGGCGGCCATGCCGCTGGATGACGCCACTGCCGCGCGACCGGCCTCGAGCGCCGCGACGCGCTCCTCGAGCGCGGCCACGGTCGGGTTGCTCAGCCGCGAATAGACGTTGCCGAAGGTCGCGAGGTTGAACAGCGCCGCCGCGTGCTCGGCGGAGTCGAACACGAAGCTCGTCGTCTGGTAGATCGGCAGCGCGCGCGCACCGGTGGCCGAATCGGGAATCTGGCCGGCGTGGATCGCCAGCGTCTCGGGCTTGAACTGGCGGTCAGGCATGGCGGTGGCGCCCGGCCGCCCGAAGCCACCCACGCGCCCCCTCGGGGGGCCGCGAGCAAAGCGAGCTTGGGGGGCCGTTCATGCGACCGTCGTGCCGGGTGACACCAGCGGCCGTTTGGCCGACACCAGGCGCGTGTTGACGCCCACCCAATGCAGGCCGCCGAACAGCCGCGCGTGCTCGATCTTCACGCAGTGATCCATCACCGAGTCGAGCCCGGCGGCGCGCGCCTTGGCGTCGGCCCTCAGGTTCTTGACGCCGATCTGCTGCCACAGGCACTTGGCGCCGATCGCAATGGCACCGTCGGCGATCGGCTCGACGTCTTCGGTGCGCCGGAACACGTCGACGATGTCCACCGGCTCGGTGATGTCCTCCAGGCGCGCGACGCAGCGCTCGCCGAGGATCGATTCGTAGCGCGGATTGACCGGGATGACGCGGTAGCCCTTGACCTGCATGTACTTGGCCGCGAAGTTGCTCGGCCGATGCCATTCGGCCGACAGCCCGACCACTGCGATGGTGCGTGCCGATCCCAGGATGCGGCGCAGCGTCGTGATGTCGTCGGTCATGCGTCGATACTAGCGCCAACTTTGTCGGCGACCCGAACGTGAGGTCGGCTGTGCTGCCAACGCGCGCCCTTCGGGTCGCCACCGGCGAACGCGCGCTTTGCGCCACCCGAATTCAGGCGGTTGCGCGGGCAACCCGGCTGCTACACTGCAAGCGGCCAGGAGAGAGCCCTGCTTCTCGCGGGGCCGCCGAAGGCGAAGCCGCAAGGACAAACGCTCAGGCAAAAGGACTGGCCGACGCCCCGGTGACGGGGCGATCCTCACTGGAGAGAGGTGGGTCTCGGCCCATCCACCGAAGGGGCAAGCGCGCGGCGCCATCTTGGGTCACACGCAAATCTCTCAGGTAAAGCGGACAGCGAGGGCAAGCCCACCGTGCGAGCGGTGGTGTGTGGGCCCTCGGGAGTTTTGAATGTCCGCCGCCAGCCTCAGGCACACCCCGCTGCACGATCTGCATGTCGAGCTCGGCGCCAAGATGGTCGAGTTCGCCGGCTACAAGATGCCGGTCGACTACGCCGACGGCATCATCGCCGAGCATCGGCATTGCCGGGCGTCGGCCGCGCTGTTCGACGTCTCGCACATGGGGCAGCTGCGTCTGGTCGGCGACGATGCCGCGCATGCACTCGAGACTCTGGTGCCGGTGGACGTGGTCGACCTCGGCGCACACAAGCAGCGCTACGCCCTCTTCACCAATGCGCAAGGCGGCATCCTCGACGACCTGATGATCACGCGGCGCGAACGCGACCTGCTGCTGATCGTCAACGCGGCCTGCAAGGAAGCCGACACGCGCCACCTGATCACGCACATCGGCACCCGTTGCACCGTGGTGCCGATGCCCGAACAAGCGCTGCTGGCACTGCAGGGGCCGAAGGCGGTGAGCGCGTTGTCGCGCCTGAACGCCGATGTGGCCAGGCTGACGTTCATGACCGGTGGTGCGTTCCGGCTGGCCGGCGCCGACTGCTTCGTCACCCGCTCGGGCTACACCGGTGAAGACGGCTTCGAGATCTCGGTGCCGGCCGACGATGCCGTCCCGCTCGCCAGGGCGCTGCTGCGTGAGCCCGAGGTCAAGCCAGCCGGCCTCGGCGCGCGCGACACGCTGCGCCTGGAGGCGGGGTTGTGCCTCTACGGGCACGACATCGACGACCAGACGACGCCGATCGAAGCCGGCCTCACGTGGGCGATCCAGAAGGTGCGCCGCCCCGGCGGCGCGCGCGCGAGCCACTATGCGGGCGCCGCGACGATCGAGGCCCAACTCGCGGCTGGCGCGGCGATCAAGCGCGTCGGGCTGGTCGGCCTGGAGCGCATCCCGGTGCGCGAGGGAGCCACGATCTTCGACGCGCACGGCCACAAGCTCGGTCACGTGACCAGCGGCACTATCGGCCCCAGCGTCAACCAGCCGATCGCGATGGCTTATCTGGCTGCCAACCATGGCCTGCCGCACCACGAGGTCTACGCGGAGGTGCGCACCAAGCGATATCCGATGCGCGTCAGCGCGATGCCGTTTTCCCCCCACCGCTACGTCCGCGGCTGATCAGCCGCCTAGGAGAGCTCCCTTGACGACCATGTTCACCCCCGACCATGAGTGGATCAACATCGAGGACCACGAGGCTGCCGTGGTCGGCATCACGCCGCACGCGCAGGACGCACTCGGCGACGTGGTGTTCGTCGATCTGCCAGAGGTCGGGCGCACCTACAAGAGGGGCGAGGTCGCCGGCGTCGTCGAATCGGTCAAGGCCGCGGCCGACATCTACATGCCCGTCGAGGGCGAGATCGTCGAGGTCAACGAAGTGCTGCGCAAGGATCCGGCGCTCGTCAACCGCGACCCGATGGGCAATGGCTGGTTCTTCAAGGTGCACGTCACGCACATGGAGCAGTTCGACGAACTGATGGACCCGCCCGCCTACGACAAGCTGCTCAAGAACGTCTGACCACCTGTTCCGCTCCCTGCTCATGCTGATGTCCGCCCGCACGCCGCTCTCGGAACTCGAAGACGACTCGCTGTTCGCGACCCGCCACATCGGCCCCGACGCCGACGAGCAGCGACACATGCTGTCGGTGATCGGCGCCGCCTCGCGCCAGGCCCTGATCGATGCGGTGGTGCCGCGCAGCATCGCGCGCAGCGCGCCGCTGCAGTTGCCGAGCGCGGCCAGCGAAGCGCAGGCGCTGGCCGAGCTGAAGGCGCTGGCACGACGCAACAAGGTCTTCAAGTCGTTCATCGGCCAGGGCTACCACGGCACGCTGACCCCCGGCGTCATCCAGCGCAACATCCTCGAGAACCCGGCCTGGTACACCGCCTACACGCCGTACCAGGCCGAGATCTCGCAGGGCCGGCTGGAAGCGCTGATCAACTTCCAGACGATGGTGTGCGACCTCACCGCGATGGCGGTGGCCAACGCGTCGATGCTCGACGAGGCCACCGCAGCGGCCGAGGCGATGACGCTGGCCAAGCGCAGCGTACGAAGCAAGAGTGACACGATCATCGTCGCCGGCGACTGCCATCCGCAGACGATCGACGTGATGCGCACGCGCGCCAGGCCGCTCGGCCTGAAGGTGGTGGTGGGCTTCGCACCGAAGCTGATGCAGGAGCAAGACTACTTCGCGGTGCTCGCGCAGTACCCGTCGACGATGGGACTGATCCACGACCTGAAACCCTACGTCGAGCAGGCGCACGCCAAGGGTGCCGCCTTCATCGTGGCCGCCGACCTGCTGGCGCTGACGCTGCTCAAGGCCCCGGGTGAATTCGACGCCGACATCGTGGTCGGCAACTCGCAGCGCTTCGGCGTGCCGATGGGCTGCGGCGGACCGCATGCCGCGTTCCTCGCCTGTCGCGACGAGTTCAAGCGCTCGCTGCCCGGCCGGCTGGTCGGTGCCAGCATCGACAGCCACGGCCAACCTGCATACCGGCTCGCGCTGCAGACGCGAGAGCAGCACATCCGGCGCGAGAAGGCGACCTCGAACATCTGCACCGCGCAGGTGCTGCTGGCGGTGATCGCCAGCATGTACGCGGTCTACCACGGCCCGCACGGCTTGCGGCGCATCGCGCAGCGTGTGGCGTCGTACACCGCCGCACTGGCCGACGGTCTGGGCCAGCTCGGCTTCAAGAACGTCGCACCGCACGCCTTCGACACCATCACGGTCGAGGCCAGCGATCGGGCCGAGGCAATCGTGCAGCGCGCTCGCGACGCGGGAGCCAACCTGCGCCTGATGTGGCCCGGCCACATCGGCATTGCGCTCGACGAAACGACGACCCGCGACGACGTCAGCGCGTTGTGGTCGTGGTTCGCCGCGCCGGGGCAGGCGCTGCCGCAATGGTCCGCCTACGAACGTGGCATCGAGCCGCTGATCCCGCAGGCGCTGCGCCGCAGCAGCGACTTCCTGACCCATCCGGTGTTCAACGCCCACCACAGCGAGACCGAGATGCTGCGCTACATCCGCAGCCTCGCCGACAAGGACCTCGCGCTCGACCGCTCGATGATCCCGCTGGGCTCGTGCACGATGAAGCTCAACGCGACCAGCGAGATGATTCCGATCACCTGGCCCGAGTTCGCGCACCTGCACCCGTTCGCGCCGGCCGACCAGCTGGCCGGCATGCATGCGCTCAACGACCAGCTGTGCCAGTGGCTGGCCAGCGCCACCGGCTACAGTGGCATCAGCCTGCAGCCCAATGCCGGCTCGCAGGGCGAGTACGCCGGCCTGCTGGCGATTCGCGCGTGGCACGAGTCGCGCGGCGACGCTGCGCGGCGCATCTGCCTGATCCCCGAGTCGGCGCACGGCACCAACCCTGCCTCGGCGCAGATGGCGGGGCTGCAGGTGGTGGTGGTGAAGTGCGACGCGATGGGCAACGTCGACCTGGCCGACCTGCGCGCCAAGTGCGAGCGGCACAGCGCGGAGCTGGCCGCGGTGATGATCACCTACCCGTCGACCTACGGCATCTTCGATCCGCACGTGAAAGAGCTGTGCGCGATCGTCCATCGACACGGTGGCCGCGTGTACGTCGACGGCGCCAACATGAACGCGCTGGTCGGGTTGGCCGCGCCCGGCGAGTTCGGCGGCGACGTCAGCCACCTCAACCTGCACAAGACCTTCTGCATCCCGCACGGTGGCGGTGGGCCGGGCGTCGGCCCGGTGTGCGTGGTCGAGGATCTGGTGCCCTTCCTGCCCGCGGCACCGGGCAGCGGCAACGAGGGCGCGGCGGTGGGCCCGGTCTCAGCAGCACCGCTCGGCAACGCCGGCGTGCTGCCGATCTCGTGGATGTACATCCGCATGATGGGCGCCGAAGGGCTTACCGCGGCCACCGAGTGCGCGATCCTGGCGGCCAACTACGTGGCCGCGCGGCTGGCCGACCACTACGACATCCACTACAGCGGCGACGTCGCCGGCATCCAGGGCGGTGGCGTCGCGCACGAGTGCATCCTCGACCTGCGGCCGCTGAAGGACAGCTGCGGCGTCACCGCCGAAGATGTTGCCAAGCGGCTGATCGACTACGGCTTCCACGCGCCAACGCTGAGCTTTCCGGTGGCCGGCACGTTGATGGTGGAGCCCACCGAGAGCGAACCGCTCAACGAGCTCGATCGTTTCTGCGACGCGATGATCGCGATCCGCGAAGAGATCGCGCGCGTCGAGAGCGGGCAATGGCCGCGCGACGACAACCCGTTGAAGCATGCGCCGCACACGGCGGCGGCGCTGCTGGCCGAGCCGTGGGGCCATGCGTACAGCCGCGAACAGGCAGCCTACCCGCTGAAAGCGCTCAGGCACCGCAAGTACTGGTCGCCGGTTGGCCGTGTCGACAACGTGCACGGTGACCGCAACCTGTTCTGCAGCTGCGTGCCGATGAGCGCATTCTCCGAAGGCTAGTCCCGCTCACCCGTTCCGACGCGACGATGACAGCCCCGCTGAGCATGCTGATCGTCGGCGCCGGCTTCGGCGGCATCGGTGCGGCGATCCATCGTCGCCGCAGCGGCGACGACAACTTCCAACTCGTCGAGCAGGCGGGCGGGGTCGGCGGCACGTGGTGGGCCAACCGCTACCCCGGCGCGGCGTGCGACATCCCGTCGCACCTGTATTCGTTTTCGTTCGCCCCGCACATTGGCTGGTCGCGCAGGTATCCGGGCCAGCAAGAGATCGAGACCTACCTCAACGACTGCGTGCAGCGCTTCGGGCTGACGCCACGGTTGCGCCTGCACACGCGATTGAGCTACCTGCGCTGGGACGAGGCGCTGCATCTGTGGCATGCGCGGCTGATCGACGCCGCGGGTCACGAGCACGAGCTGCAGGCGCGCACCGTCACGCTGGCCACGGGGCCACTGAGCCGGCCAATGACGCCCGCGATCGCCGGCCTGGAGCATTTTCGCGGCCCGGTGATTCACACCGCGCGCTGGCCGCAGGGTTTCGAGGCGGACGGGCAACGCATCGGCGTGATCGGCACCGGGGCCAGCGCCATCCAGTTGGTGCCGCAGCTGGCGCCGCGGGCCCGCCAACTCACGGTCTTCCAGCGCAGCGCACCCTGGGTGCTGCCCCGCGGCGACACACCGATCGGCCCTTGGTCACGCTGGGCGCTCGCGCACGTGCCGGGCCTGCGGCGCGCGTGGCGCGCGGCGATCTACGTGCGTCACGAGCTGCGAGCGCCCGCGTTCACCCGGCAGCCGCAGTGGCTCAAGGCGCTCGAGCCGCTGGCGCTACGGCACCTGCGCAAGCACGTTCCCGCGGGCCCCCTGCGCGACGTGCTGACGCCGCGCTACCGCATGGGCTGCAAGCGCATCCTGATCGCCGACGATTACTACCCGGCGCTGAACCTGCCGCAGGTGCAGGTGGAAGCGACGCCGATCGCCGAGGTCGGACCGCACGGCGTCAAGCTCGCCGACGGCCGCCATGTCGAACTCGACGCGCTGATCACCGCCACCGGCTTCGAGGCGGCTGATCTGAAGCCGCCGTGCCCGGTGATCGGGCCGCAAGGCCGCACGCTCCACGCGCTGTGGGCGCAGGCACCGGAAGGCTACCTCGGTACCATGGTGGCTGGCTTCCCGAACCTTTTCACCGTGATCGGACCCAACACCGGGCTCGGGCACAACTCGATGGTCTTCATCATCGAGTCGCAGCTCGCGTTCATCGACGACGCGATGCGCCGGCTCGCCACGCACGCATGGCTGTCGCCGACCGCCGACGCGCAGGCGCGCTTCAACGCCGAACTCGGGACTCGACTGCCGCGTACCGTGTGGGCCACGGGGTGCAGCAGCTGGTACCTGAACCGCATGGGCCGCAACACCACGCTGTGGCCCGGCTCGACGCTCGAGTACCGGCGCCGCACGCGGCGGCTGGCCCCGCACGACTTCGAGTTCGCGCTGCGCTGAACGAGCAGGACGCACGATGGCTGTCTCGGTGTTCGACCTCTTCAAGATCGGCATCGGGCCGAGCAGCTCGCACACGGTGGGTCCGATGCGCGCCGCGCGGCTGTTCGCGCTGCGGCTGGCCCACGAAGGACTGACGCAGCGCACGGCGCGCGTGACGGCCGACCTGTACGGATCGCTCGGCGCCACCGGCAAGGGCCACGGCAGCGACAAGGCGGTGCTGCTCGGACTGGCTGGGCACGAGCCCGACACCATCGACGTCGACCGCATCCCGACGCTGCTGCAGGAGGTCCGCGCGCAGCACCGGCTCGCGTTGGCGCAGGGCCCTCAGATCGCGTTCGACGAGCGCAACGACCTCGTGTTCCACCGTCGCGAGTCGCTGCCCTTCCACGCCAACGGCATGCGCTTCGCTGCCTTCGACGCCGGCGGCGCGGTGCTCAGCGAGCGCGTCTACTACTCGGTGGGCGGCGGCTTCGTCGTCAGCAACGAGGTGGCCGCCGACGGCACGCGACACAAGACGGTGGCACCCGACACCACGGTGCTGCCGCATCCATTCCACACCGGTGCGCAACTGCTGGCGCTGACCGATCAGCTCCGGTGCAGCATCGCCGAGGTGATGCGGCGCAACGAACGCCACTGGCGCGACGACGCTGCGATCGACGACGGCCTCGACCGCATCTGGCGCACGATGCAGGCATGCGTCGCACGCGGCTGCGCGACGCCGGGTGTCTTGCCCGGTGGCTTCAAGGTACGACGCCGCGCACCGGCGTTGCACGCCGCGCTGACCGCCAGGCCCGACCCCGCGCACGGCGACCCACTGATCGTGCTCGACTGGGTCAACCTGTTCGCGCTCGCGGTCAACGAGGAGAACGCTGCCGGCGGCCGTGTCGTCACCGCGCCGACCAATGGCGCCGCCGGCATCGTGCCCGCGGTGCTGCACTACTACGCGCGCTTCGTACCCGACTCCAACGACGTCGGCGTGCGCGACTTCCTGCTGACCGCCGCTGCGATCGGCATCCTGTACAAGGAGAACGCGTCGATCTCCGGGGCCGAGGTCGGCTGCCAGGGCGAAGTGGGCGTGGCCTGCTCGATGGCCGCCGGCGCGCTGTGCGCCGTCCTCGGCGGGACGCCGGCGCAGGCGGAGAACGCCGCCGAGATCGGCATGGAGCACCACCTCGGCCTCACGTGCGACCCGGTGGGCGGCCTGGTCCAGATCCCCTGCATCGAACGCAACGCGGTGGCCTCGGTGCAAGCGATCAACGCGGCGCGCATGGCGCTGCGCGGAGACGGCACGCACCACGTGTCGCTCGACAAGGTGATCAAGACGATGCGCGAGACCGGCGCCGATATGATGACCAAGTACAAGGAGACCGCGCGCGGCGGCCTGGCGGTGAACATCGTCGAGTGCTGAATCGCCGCGGCCGACGTCAGTGGCACTCTAGAATCCGCGTCGCTCTCGGGCCGGCTTCCGGGGGACGGCGGAGACGGCAGATGAAGCGGTGGTTCTTGATGTGCGTGGCGGCAGGCGCGCTCGACGCAGCGACTGCGCAGCAGGCCCCTCCGGGCGCGGCGTCGGCGCCGGTCACGCCGTACAAGCGCGTGCAGCCGCTGCCGCCACCCGAGGCCCCGACGGTGCAGAAGAGCAAGGAAGCCACGATCCCGGGCGACCTGCGGCCGGAGCGCGAACCGGTGCCGCAGATCAGGATTCCGTTCGGCAAGCGGCAGGTCGCGCCTTCCACAGGCAGCGGCATCGACGACAGCGTCGCGCGTTGCCGCGCCAAGCGAACCTCCGAAGAGCGCGAACGCTGCGAGGCCGGGCTCGACAGCATCTGAGCGCACCGGCGCCGTTCCGCCGGCCCGCGAGCCGTTCGACTAGACCGCGACGCTCGGGGTCTCGTTGCTCGCCTCGTAGGCGCTCGCGCGCTTCAACTCGATCGGTCGCACTTCGAACACCAGGCCGCAGGCGATGCACGGGTTGCGAGCCGCGAGCGCGGCAGCCTCGTCGAGGCTGCCGGCCACGATCGTCCAGTAGCCGCCGATCAACTCCTTGGCTTCCGCGAAGGGACCATCGGCGATACGATGCTTCGAGATGGTCTTGCCTTCGCGGGCCAGGCGATGACCGGGCCGCACGCTGCCCTCGGCCACGAGGCCGTCGTACCAAACATAGAACTCGTCGATCGCGCGCTGGACCTCCGCCTTCGACCTATCCGCATCCCACTGGCCCCGGGACAGCACCAGAAACTCCTGCAGTGCGGCGTTGTGGCTCACTCGGTCTCCTTGTTGCGGCCCAGGTTGCGCTCAGCCTGGCGAGGCACCCTGCGTACCGGTGTACACGGCGTACAGCGACTGGCTGGCGGCCATGAAGAGCCGGTTGCGTTTGGGCCCGCCGAAACACACGTTGCCGCAGATTTCGGGCAAGCGGATGCGTCCGATCAGCTTGCCGGCCGGGTTCCAGACCGTGACACCGCTGTAGCCCACCGACCGGCCCGCATTGCTCGAGCACCAGAGGTTGCCGTCGACGTCGGCACGCACGCCGTCGGGGCCACACTTGACGCCGTCGATCATGAAATCGCTGAACAGCTTGTGGTTGGTGAGCTTGTTGTCGGCGGTGACGTCGTACACGTGCATGTCACCCTTGCCGCCGGCGATGGTGTCGCCCGGGCCCTGGCCGGTGCTGATGATGTAGAGCTTCTTGAAGTCGGGCGAGAAGCACAGGCCATTGGGGTCGGGGCAGGTATCTTCACCCGCCACTTGCGTGAGCGTGCCGCTCTTGTCGACGCGATATATCGCGGTGGGCAGCTCCCGCTTGTAGCCGCCGAACTCCGGCGGCTGGCCCAGGCGGGAGTTCATGCGTCCGGCCTTGTTGGCCGGCCCACCCGCATCGTCGACTGTACCCTCGTAGAACTGCGCACCGTACGGCGGGTCGGTGAACCAGTAGCTGCCGTCGGGATGCGGCACCACGTCGTTGGGCGAGTTCAGGCGCTTGCCGTTGTACATCGAGGCGATGATCGTCGCCGAGCCGTCGAGCTCGTAGCGCACGACGCGACGGCCGAGATGCTCGCACGACAGCTGGCGGCCCTGGTAGTCGAAGGTGTTGCCGTTGCTGTTGTTCGAAGGCGCGCGAAATACGCTCACGTGGCCGTCGTCTTCGAGCCAGCGCAGCTGGCGGTTGTTGGGGATGTCGCTCCACACCAGGAACTTGCCCACCGAGTTCCACGCCGGCCCTTCGGACCACAAGGCGCCGGTCCACAGCCGCTGGATAGCCGCGTTAGGTTGGCGCAGACCATCGAACGACGGGTCGACGGTGAGCACGTCGGGGTCGGTGAAGTAGGTGGTCGGTGCACCGTTGGGGCCGAAGTCGCGCGGCGGCGTCGTGATGACGCTGGGCGGCGCCACCGGCCCGGGGCGACCCTGCGCCTGCGCCAGGCGCGGTGCGAGGACGGCCGCGCCAACCATGGCCACACCCATGCGGCGCAGCAGCTGGCGTCGCTCACCCGCGTGTGAGGACTGCGGTCCCAGAATGTGCTCGATCATGTCACCTCCGTTGTCGTGGTTGACGAGTCAGGCCCTTGCGTGTGGCCATCCCCTCCTGGGGGCGGCGAGTGTGCGCCGCGCCCTGCGCGGCATCAACGCGGCGGCGGGTGACCCTGTGTGCGAAGCGGACTTGAGCCGCGGCCGGGACCGCATCAGGTGGTTCGCGGCCGAGTGCCCGGCGCTGGCAGCTGCATCTCCACCGGCTGCTGCGCGACGTGATCCACACGTCGCCGCAGCAACGTCCGCGACTAGAGCGGGGCCGGCATCGTCGGCAGCCCGGCAAACCCCGTCTCGGGCATCTGCGGCGGCTGCGGCGGCTCCGCGGCGGCGTTGTCGTGCACCAGCATCGTCGAGGGTTTCGGCCGGCCGAGCAGGAAGCCCTGCAGCTCGTCGCACGCGTGCTTCTGCAGCGCGCGCAGCTGGCCGTCGGTCTCAACACCCTCGGCGTTGACGCGGATCTGCAGCGCGTGCGCCAACGACACGATCGAGCGCACGATCAGATTGACCTTCGGATCCTCGGCCAGACCTTTGGGAGGTGGCACAGCGCCATATGCTGCATCACGGCTCCCACCGCTGCCAAACCGATCACCGTACAGACGAGCCATGACACGAGGTGGCGGCGGTCGCGGGAGATGAACGTCATCGGGGTCGCTCGAGTCGTGGATCCAATGCGATGCGCCCCTGCTCAAGGGCTCACCTCTATCGGCGGCGCGACACGGAACTTGATGCGCGTCGGCGCGGCGGCGCCGGGACCGTCACTCGTTCACGCGAGCGCGCGCGCACCTGTTGCAGGGCCTTGCCAGCAACCGCGCGAGCGGCTAGTGACGATCGGCCGGCATCCCCAGCGGCGCGCCGGCGGCCGGGCGCGGCACCGCTGCGCTCTGGCGCTCGCGCACGACGAAGCTGTAGATCACCGGCACCACCACCAGCGTCAACAACGTCGACGTGATCACGCCGCCGATGATCGCGCGGCCCATCGGCGCCTGAATCTCGCCGCCGTCGTTCAGCGCCAGCGCCAGCGGCAGCATGCCGAACACCATGGCGCCCGTGGTCATCATGATCGGCCGCATGCGCGTCAGTCCCGCCTGCAGCAGCGCGTCGGCCACCGACGCGCCCGACTTGCGTGCCTGGTTCGCGAAGTCCACCAGCAGGATCGCGTTCTTGGTCACCAGGCCCATCAACATCACCAGCCCGATCATCGAGAACACGTTGAGCGTCGAGCGCCAGAACAGCAGCGCCAGCATCACGCCGATCAGCGACAGCGGCAGTGACGCCATGATGGCGATCGGCTGCAGGAAGCTCGCGAACTGGCTGGCCAGCACGATGTAGATGAAGATCACCGCCAGCGCCATCGCCGCGATCATCGCGGCAAAGGCGTCCTGCTGCTCCTTGGTGGCGCCGCCGATGTCGAAGCTGTAGCCCGGCGGCAGCACGAAGGTCTCGGTCAGCTTGATCACGTCCTTGCCGACGTCGCCCGACGGCCTGCCGTGCGCACCGGCGAAGACCGCTTCGCGCCGCTGCAGGTTCTGGCGGCGGATCACGTCGGGGTTGAACACCGGTTGGATGTCGGCCACCGCCTCCAGCGGGATCGCGGCACCGTCCTTCGAGAAGGCCACCGGCAGCGAGCGCATCTGGTCGATCCGCTCGCGCTGCGTGATCGGCAGCCGCACCAGCACCTCGACCTGCTCGCCGTCGGGCGTCGTCCAGTACGTCGCGATCTCGCCGTTGACGTAGGCCCGCAGCGACGACGCGACCTGCGGTGCGGTGAGGCCGAGCTCGCGCACCGCACCGGGCTTCAGCCGCACCGCGTATGCCGGCAGGCCGGGCTTGACCGAGAGGTCGACGTCGGCAATGCCGGGAACCTTGCGCACCTGCTCGGCGAATTCGGTGGCCACGCGCGCCAGCACCTCCGAGTCGGGACCGAGCAGCGCCACGTAGATCGGCTTGTCGAAGCCGAGCGACGCCTCGATGCCGGGAATCTTGGCGATCGCGTCGCGGATCGCATCCTCGACTT
>DASTZF010000453.1:0-3672 GCA_035764445.1 Burkholderiaceae bacterium | reverse complement strand
GCTTGCCGAAGCGGTCGGTGACCTCTTCCAGCAGCGTGTCCAGGTGCTCCATGCGCTCGGCGCTGGCCAGTCGCTTGTAGAGGTTCAATCGCATGTGCACGTCGCCGCAGTAGGCGTCGGGCAGCAGGGCCGGGGCGTGCAGGTTGATCTCGGTGTTGGTCGAGAAGGCGCCGGTGGGCGACAGCAGGTCGGGCTCGCGGCCGCTCTTCAGCGCACGTACCGCCTCGCTGAGCATGTCGTTGTAGAGCTGGAAGCCCACCTCCATCATGTTGCCGCTCTGGTTGTCGCCCAGCACCTCGCCGGCGCCGCGGATCTCCAGGTCGTGCATGGCGAGGTAGAAGCCCGAGCCGAGCTCCTCCATGCTCTGGATCGCGTCCAGGCGCGCCTGCGCCTGCTTGGTCAGCGAGCGCGTGTCGGGCACCATCAGGTAGGCATACGCCTGGTGGTGCGAGCGGCCGACGCGGCCGCGCAACTGGTGCAACTGCGCCAGCCCGAACTTGTCGGCGCGGCTGATCACGATGGTGTTGGCGCTGGCGACGTCGATGCCGGTCTCGATGATCGTCGAGCACAGCAGCAGGTTGACGCGCTGGGCGACGAAGTCGCGCATCACCTGCTCGAGCTCGCGCTCGGGCATCTGGCCGTGTGCCACCGCGATGCGCGCCTCGGGCACCAGCTCGTCCAGGTGCTTGCGCCGTTGCTGGATCGACTCGACCTCGTTGTGCAGGAAATAGACCTGGCCACCGCGCTTCAATTCGCGCAGCACCGCCTCGCGGATCAGACTCGAGCCCTCGTTGCGCACGAACGTCTTGATGGCCAGCCGGCGCTGCGGCGCGGTGGCGATCACGCTCAGGTCGCGCAGGCCCTCGAGCGCCATGCCGAGCGTGCGCGGGATCGGCGTCGCGGTCAGCGTCAGCACGTCGACCTCCGAGCGCAGCGCCTTGATCGCCTCCTTGTGGCGCACGCCGAAGCGGTGCTCCTCGTCGATGATCAAGAGCCCAAGTCGCTTGAACTGCACGTCCTTGCTCAGCAGCTTGTGCGTGCCGACCACGATGTCGATCCTGCCGTCGGCCAGCCCGGCGAGCGCCGCGGTGGTTTCCTTGCCGGTGCGAAAGCGCGACAACTCGGCCACCTTGACCGGCCACTTGCCGAAACGGTCGCTGATCGTCTGGTGGTGCTGCTCGGCCAGCAGCGTCGTCGGTGCCAGCAACGCGACCTGCTTGCCGCCGAGCACCGCGATGAACGCCGCACGCAGCGCGACCTCGGTCTTGCCGAAGCCGACGTCGCCGCAGATCAGGCGGTCCATCGGCTTCGGACTGACCATGTCCTGGATAACCGCGTGGATCGCAGCACGTTGATCCGGCGTTTCGTCGAAGCCGAAGCCCGCCGCGAATGCCTCGTAGTCGTGTGCCGAGAAGCGGTGCGCGTGGCCCTCGCGCGCGGCGCGGCGCGCGTACAGGTTCAGCAGCTCGGCGGCGGTGTCGCGCACTTGCTCGGCCGCGCGGCGCTTGGCCTTGTCCCACTGCCCGGAGCCAAGCTTGTGCAGCGGCGCCTCGGACGCGTCGACGCCGGTGTAGCGGCTGATCAGATGCAGCTGCGCCACCGGTACGTACAAGGTGGCGTCGTCGGCATAGCCCAGATGCAGGAACTCGCTCGCGCCGTCGCCGAGGTCGAGGTTCACGAGGCCGCGATAGCGCCCGATGCCGTGGTTCGCGTGGACCACCGGGTCGCCGACCGCGAGCTCCGACAGGTCCTTGATCAATGCCTCGACATCGCTCACCGCCTCCTGGCGGCGGCGCCGGCGCAGCGCCGGCGTGGCGGCGAACAACTCGGCCTCGGTGATGAAGGTGATCGGCGGAGCCGGCGTCGCGATGGCGGCGCTGTCGCGCAGCCAGACGAAGCCGCGCGCCAACGCTGCGGCGACGATCGCCACCTGTTCGTCGCCACCCTCGAACTCGGCCAGCGTGGCGACGCTGGGCACGTCGATGTGGTGATCGCGCAGCAGTTCGAGCAGGCTCTCGCGGCGGCCTTCGCTCTCGCCGATCAGCAGCACGCGCGAGCGGCCTTCGTCGATCAATCGTTGCAGCGCTGCCAGCGGTTCGGGCGAGCCGCGCTCGACGCTGACGTCGGGCGCGGCGGCGGCCCAGCGATGCGCCGCTGCGTCGTCGTTGCCTGGCCCGGCCTTGAGCGCCAGCGTCGCGTGAGGCGACGTCAATGCGAAGAACTCATCGACGCGCAGGAAGATCGCTTCGGGCGGCAGAATCGGACGTTCGGGATCGTGCTGCAGGAAGCGGTGGCGCTCGCGCGTGTCGGCCCAGAAGCGTGAGACCGCGCCGTCGAGGTCCCCATGCAGCACCAGCGCGGCCGGCACCTTGTGCCCCTTGGCGCCCGCTGCGCGGTCGCCGTCCCCCGAGGGGGGCGCGGACTCTTGGGACGGCGCGGCGGTTCCGCCGCCGATGTAGTCGAAGATGGTCGCCGTGGTGTCGAAGAACAGCGGCAGGTAGTACTCGATGCCGGCGCCGGCCAGGCCCTGTGCGATGTCGCGGTACAGCCGCGAGCGGGTCGGGTCGCCCTCGATGCGCTCGCGCCAGCGTGCGCGAAAGCCAGCGCGCGCCGCCTCGTCGAGGGCGAACTCGCGGCCTGGGAGCAGCCGCACTTCGGGCACGGGGTAGAGGCTGCGCTGCGTGTCGGGGTCGAAGGTGCGGATCGAATCGACCTGATCGTCGAACAGGTCGACCCGGTACGGCACCGGCGAGCCCATCGGAAATAGATCGATCAGTCCGCCACGCACCGCGTACTCGCCGGGCGACACCACCTGGCTGACGTGGCTGTAGCCCGCCAGCGTGAGTTGCGCCTTCAATGCCGCCTCGTCGAGCCGGGTGCCCTGCTTGAACTGAAACGTGGTCGCCGCCAGGAAGCTCGTCGGCGCCAGACGCGTCAGCGCGGTGGTCGCAGGCAACAGCACCACGTCGAGGTCACGCTGCAGCAGTCGCCACAGCGTCGCGAGCCGCTCGGACACCAAGTCCTGGTGCGGCGAGAAGGTGTCGTACGGCAGCGTCTCCCAGTCGGGAAACACCGCCACGCGCAGCGTCGGCGAGAAGAACAGCAGTTCCTCCGACAGGCGCTGCGCGTCGGCCGGATCGGCGGTCAAGATGGCGCAGCAACGGCCTTCCGTCTTGTGGCTCTCGGCCACGCGCGCGAGCAGCAGCGCGTCGGCCGAGCCCGGCGGCAGCGGCATGGCAAATCGTTTGCCGGGGGCGATGCGGGGCAGGTCCATGAACGTCGAGTGCGCAGCGCCCAGTGATGATCACCGGGAGTTCACCGCGGCACCGAGGCATCGCTGCAGGTGGATTCTAGAATTGCCGCGATGAGCACGGACGCCGGCGCCCGCATTGCGCGCATCTATGCGCTGGTGCCGTGCGCGGGCGTCGGCGTGCGCGCATGCACCCAGGGCCCCAAGCAGTACGTGCAGCTCGCCGGCCGCGCGATGGTCGCGCACACGCTGGCAGCGCTGCAGCACGTGCCCAGATTGCATGCCGTGCTGGTGATGCTGGCCGCGGACGACCAGGTGTTCGAGCACGAGGTGCCCGAGTTCGATGGCGAGCGCGCGTGGATCGTGCGCAACGGTGGCACCTCGCGCGCGGACACCGTCGCCAACGGCCTCGACGCGCTGCG
>DASTZF010000452.1:0-9423 GCA_035764445.1 Burkholderiaceae bacterium | reverse complement strand
CCCCATGCCACATGGGGCGAGGCCGTGGTCGCGGTGGTCACCGCGCGCGACGGCGCCGCATTGGACCGGTCTCGCCTCGAGGCGATGTGCAAGGAGCGCATGCCGGCCTATATGGTTCCTTGGCGCATCGATGTGCGGGCCGGTTCGTTGGCGCGCAACGCCAACGGCAAGATCGATCGCAAGTCGATCGGGGATGCATGGCGCCAGGCAGCTGCCACAGCGATCGAAACATGAGCGGCCGGCGTCATCCCGCTGCTGCCCGCTTTCCGATCGTCGGGCACGAACTGACGGTCGCCGGTGTGCCGCTGTCGACCTTGGCTGCTCGCGTCGGGCGCACGCCGTTCTACGCCTACGACCGCACGCTGCTGCGCGCGCGCGTTGACGAACTGCGCGCGCTGTTGCCACCGCAGGTGCGCTTGCACTATGCGATCAAGGCGAACCCGATGCCGGCGCTGGTGGCGTTCATGGTCGGCCGGGTCGATGGGCTCGACGTCGCGTCGGGCGCCGAGTTGCTGGTGGCGCTCGACGCGGGCTGCGACCCGCAGGAGATCAGCTTTGCAGGGCCTGGCAAGAGCGAGGTCGAGCTCGCGCAGGCCGTCGCCGCAGGCGTGCTTGTCAACGTGGAGTCGCCGCGCGAGGTCGATCTGCTGGCGCAGATCGCCGAGCGACTCGGGCGCAAGGCGCGCATCGCGGTGCGCGTGAATCCCGACTTCGAGTTGAAGTCCTCGGGCATGAAGATGGGCGGCGGACCCAAGCAATTCGGCATCGACGCCGAGCAAGTGCCCACCGTGCTCGATGAGATTGGCCGCCGCCGCGGTCTCACGTTCGAGGGCTTCCACATCTTCTCCGGCTCGCAGAACTTGCGCGTCGAGGCGATCTGCGAGGCGCAATCCAACGCGCTGGAGCTCGCCGTGAGGTTGGCCGCACACGCCGGCTCCCCGGTACGCTCGATCAACCTCGGCGGTGGCTTCGGGATCCCTTATTTCCCCGGCGACAAGCCGCTCGACGTGGCGCCGATCGGCCAGCACCTGCGCGGCCTCGTGGCATCGGCAAGCCAGTGCCTGCCCGGCGTGGCGCTGGTGATCGAACTCGGTCGCTACCTGGTCGGCGAGGCCGGCATCTATGTGTGTCGCGTGCTCGATCGCAAGGTGTCGCGTGGCGAGGTGTTCCTGGTCACCGACGGTGGCCTGCACCACCACCTGTCGGCGTCGGGCAACTTCGGCCAGGTGATCCGCAAGAATTACCCCGTAGAGATCGGCAACCGCCTGGGCGCAGGGCCGCGCGAAGTCGCTTCGGTCGTGGGTCCGCTGTGCACGCCTCTGGACCTTCTCGCCGACCACATGGAACTGTCTGCCGCGGTACCGGGTGATCTGGTGGTGGTGTATCAATCCGGCGCGTACGGACTGACGGCCAGTCCGACGCAGTTCCTCAGTCACCGGCCGCCGTCAGAGGTGCTCGTCTGAGTGGGGTAGGGCAGCGGTGCCGCGAACTCATCGCTCCCCAGCGGTTCTAAAGCCGAATTGTCAAAGAGGTTTTCGGGCGGGTTGGATTGCGACGGATATGCGTGGAAGCACATGAATGCTCTTGCGTTGTCACGATTCCGTAGGGCCGATTGCACCAAGGCTGCGTTGACTGCAAGCCTGTTGTGGTGCTGTGGCGCATCCGCACAGATCAACATGCCACCGGGCTACCCTGATCGCGTCGATGGCTATGACCGGCGCGAGGTAGCCATGCTGCCGCGCTACTGCTTGTCGACACAGGGCTTTCGCCTGGCCCAGGTGCCCGGTAGTGAGGACCAGGCGGTCACCGACCGGTGGTATGCCTATCTCGGGCCGGCCTTCCACCATTTGCACCACTATTGCTGGGGCATGATGAAGACCAATCGCGCGATGCTGCTTGCGCGCGACGCAAGCACACGCAGTTTCTACCTGCGCGATGCGATCACCGAGTACGACTACTTCATCGAGCATTCGCCGGACGACTTTCTGCTCCTGCCAGAGATCTTGACCAAGCGTGCAGAGAACTGGGCCCGACTCGGTAAGAGCAACGTCGGTGTCCTGGATCTCGAGCGGGCGATCTCGCTGAAACCCGACTACTGGCCCGCGTACGGCTCGCTGAGCGATCACTACAAGGCAATCGGTGACACCACGAAGGCACGCGAAGTCCTGCAGGAGGGGCTGGCCAAGTCGCCCGACGCCGCGGGCCTGCAGCGCCGGCTCGCCGAACTGGCAGGCCCAGCCAAAAGGTAAGGCGATGCCAACACCACGCGCTGATGTCGCCGCGCGTCAGATCCTGGCCGTCAGGCTCGATACCCGCTGTCCGGGGTTCTCGGCGATCGCGTTCAACACCTGAGCGTACTCGTCGAGCAGCCCCTTGGCAGTTGCTGCTGCATAGCGCTTCTTCTCGTAAACCAGGCGAATGCGCAACGACGCTCCCGTCACGATGAACAGGGTCAGCGCGTACTGTGGCTGGGTGTACGACGCGACGTCGCTGATCTCGACGACGCCCTGCGCGCACGCCGACAGATCGCTGCCGGCATAGTTGCCCACCACCACGATCGAGTCGAACAGCGGCCGCCGCGCAGCCGGGACCTCGCTCCATTGCTGGATCTGCGCCAACGGCGTGTGCTCGTGCTCGCGCATCTCCGCCATCTGCATCTGCAGCAAGCGCAGCCACGCGACCACCGTGGAATCACTGCTCGGCCGCGAGCGCAGCGGCTGCGTCACGACCACCAGCCCGGCCAGCGTGTCGATGCCGGGCACATCGCAGCCCCGCCCCGACGCCACGCTGCCGACCACCACGTCGGCCAACCCCGTGGCGCGGTGAACCAGCAGTGCCCAGGCGCCGTGAATCACGGTGGCGAGCGTCACGCCTGCGTGGCGCGCGCTGTGCTCGAGTCGCTGGGTATCCGCGGGGCTGAGCACGATGTCGCACCAGCCGTGCAGGATCTCGCCGGCGGCCGCCGGCGTCACCCCGGGTGAGCGGTCGACCACCACCGCGGGTGTGTCAAAGCCGGCCAGCGCGGCTCGCCAGTAGGCTTCGGCCGCGGTCAGGTCCTGCGCCTCGGTCCAGGCCACGAAGTCGCGATAGCGAGCCACGCTCGCGGGCTCCGGTTGCCTGGATGCGGTCAGCGCGGCATAGGCTCGGAACACCGCCGCAAGCACCAGCGGCTCGGACCAGCCGTCGAGGATCAGGTGGTGATACGTCCACACGACGCGGGAGCGGCCCGGTGAGCGCTTGACCAGGACCACGCGCATCAGTGGCGGGCTTTTCAGGTCGAAGCCACGGACGCGCTCGCTCAGCACCAGCGCGTCGATCGCACTGGCCTGTTCCGCATCGGACTTGGTGCTCAGGTCGAGCAGGTCGAGCGCGAATGGCGCCGCCGCCAGGAGCGCCTGCGACGGCTGCTGGCCACCGCGACGAATGACGGCGGCGCGCAGCATGTCGGTGCTGTCGATCACGTGCTGCCAGGCCGCTTCGAAGCGCAACGGGTCGAGCGTACCTGCGACGTCGAACGTCACCTGCTCGATATAGGCCCCTGAACTCTTGGGCAGCAACAGCCCTTGGTAGTAAATGCCACGCTGCGTGGCGCTCAACGGATAGGCGTCCTGCAGGCTGGGGAAGGCCTCCGTCAGGCGCTGTCGCAGCCCGTCGACATCCCACGGCAACGGCATTGTGGCGGTCGGTGCCGAGGCTTGCAGCGATCGGTTCTGGTCGAGGTACTCGGCCAGCGCGCCCAGCGTTGGACGCTGGAACACGTCGCGTGGTGCGAGACGGAACCCCGCCTTGCGCAACTGCGCGGTGACCTGGATGCTCGAGATCGAGTCGCCGCCGATCTCGAAGAAGTTGTCACCGATGCCGATCGCCTGTGCACCAGTCACTGCCGACCAGATGCCGGCTACCGCGCGCTCGGTGGCGGTGCGCGGAGCCTGACCGTGATCGTGTTCGGCGGGTCGCTCCTGCGCTGCGGCCAGTGCCTTGCGATCGAGCTTGCCCAGCGGCGTGCGCGGCAGGATGCTGAGCGCGGTCAGCGACGACGGCACCATGTGCTCGGCCAGCAATGACTTCAAGTGTGCGCGCAACTGCGCCGGTGACAAGCTCTGGCCCTTGCGCAGCGTGTAGTAGCCGATCAGGCGGCCCGTTCCCGGGCCCTCTGCGGCCACCACCACCGCGGCGTCCTGCACGGCCGCATGCTGGGTCATCGCAGCCTCGATTTCGCCGGGCTCGACGCGAAAACCGCGCACCTTGACCTGCTGGTCGACGCGGCCGAGGAACTCGATCTGCCCGTCGGGCAACCAACGACCGAGGTCGCCGGTGCGGTACATCGGCCCCGGCGCGATGGCATCGAACGGACACGGCACGAAGGCGCTGCGCGTCTTGTCGGGCTGACGCCAGTAACCTTCGCCGACTGCCAGGCCACCGACGCAGATCTCGCCGGGTACGCCGATCGGAACCGGTTGCAGGTTGCGGTCGAGCACGAACAGCCGCACGTTGGGCAGCGGCATGCCGATCGGCGCCACCGCGTAGCGCGTGCCGATCGGCTCGCGCAGCACCGACAGCGTGACGTCGTCGGACGTCTCGGTCGGTCCGTAGGTGTTGGCAATCGGAATCGCCGGATACAGTGCGAGCCAGCGGTCGACCAACTCCGCCGGCAGCGCCTCGCCGGTGACCATCATGCAGCGCAAGTCGGGCAGCGCTCGCGCGCTTGCGGGCAGGGCTTCGATGTGGTCGATCAAGGCCCGCAACACGACCGGGACCGGCTCGGCGACGCTGAGCTTGTGCTCTCGGATGAGTGCGAACAGGGCATCCGGGTCGACGACCACGTCGTAGTCGGCCACCACCGTGCTGCCGCCGTGCAGCAGCGGAGCGACGAACTGCCACACCGAGATGTCCGACGATGACGCCGCCGTCTGCAGGAAGCTGAAGGCGCTGCGCACGCCGACGCCGTCGAGTTCGCCGAACAGATGGTTCAGCGCGCCATCGTGACGGCAGATGGCGCCCTTGGGGCGGCCCGTCGAGCCCGACGTGTAGATCATGTAGGCGCGATCACAACCCTTGAGGTCCAGCCCCGGATCGGTGGCCCGCGCGGCAGCCAGGCGCGGCGCATCGATCAGCGCACGCGCGGCGCCAGGGACCGGCTGCGTCGCGTCGGCGTCGAGCGCGATCACCGTCTGCAACTCGGAGGCACCGGCAACCACGGGGTCGAAACGCGCGAGCAACTCACGGTTGGAAACCAGCACCGCTGCCGCGCTGTCGTTGAGCATGTACTGGATGCGCTCGTGCGGGTAGGTCGGATCGAGCGGCACATAGGCCGCGCCGGCCTTGAAGCTGGCCAGCATGGCGACCACGAAGTCGCAGCCGCGTTCCAGCAGGATGCAGACGAACGCGCCCTTGCTCACTCCGACTTCCAGCAGGGTGTTCGCCAGACGGTTGGCGCGCCGGTTGAGCTCGTCGTAGCTGAGCGTCACGTCGCGATGGACCACCGCCACCGCATCGGGCGTGCGGCGGCACTGCTCCTCGAACAGCGAGTGCATCGTGCGCTGCAGAGGGTAATTCGCCGAACGGCGGTTGAATGCCGCGAGGAGCTGCTCCCGTTCCTCCGGGGACAACACACTGTGCGTGTGCAGAGGCTCGCGCGGTGCCGTCGCGAGGTCGCGCGCCAGATGCAGCAGATGTGCCACCACACTGTCGATGCGCGGCCGATCGAACAACTCGTGGGCGAACTGCAGCCGCCCGTTGATGCGGCCCGCCTCGACGTTGAACACGAAGGCGGCATCCACCGGATGCGCGCGCAGATCGAGGTCGGTACCGGCAGCGCCGACGTGGATCGCCAAATCGTAGAACGGGCAGCGATGCGGGCTGTACGCCACCCCGAGCGCGTGCGGCAGATAGGCCAGCGCATCGGCCGGGTGCGCCAGTACGCGGGCGACCTCACCGCCGACCTCTTCGATCAGTGTGTCCGCCGTGGCGTCTGCCGAGCAGTTCAGCAGCGCCGGTCGTGGGCCACCGGCGCTACCACGGCCACTCCAGTGCAGGCCCACCACCAGCTCGTCTTCACGGTGGTACTTCGACAGCAGCGCGGCCACCAGGCTCGTGCACAGCGCGAGGTCCGACACACCGGTGACCGGGTCGAGGCTCTTGAGCGCCGCGACGCAGGCCGCATCGAGCTCGAACGCGACGGCCTCGTAGCGGCGCTCCACGGTTGTGTTGCGGCGACGGTCGGGCACCAGCGTGGCGCGAGGCAGGTTCGCATCGAGGCGCGCCAGCCAGAACGATTCGTCGGCGTGTTCGAGACTGGGCCGTTGTGCGGGTACCGTGGTGGGCGATGACATAGGGCGACGAGTGCGAGCTCAACGGCGTGGCACGGCACGCATTCCGTCCGCGGGTCGGACGGGGTGGCGCCGGAACCTCCAAAGGCCACCTGCGCTGCGGGGCAGCGGACGGATCCTCAGCAGCGCAGCATACCGAATTTCACCCTGATTCCGAGGGGCGATGCACTGTCAACCTGCGGGGGTCGACGCGAAACCCGTCCGTCACGGCTCGCATAATCGACCGCATGCACGGCGGGCATCGGGTCGCACTTGCGCCGACTCGGACCAGATGTCTCACGTTTTCAGGAGAGGGAGCGCCGCGAGTGTCCACCGATGCTGACGGCTCGCCCGCCAAGCCGCGCTTGGCATTCGTGTCGCCGGTTTTCTTGTTGCCGGCCGACACCGGCGGCCGGATCCGCAGCGGCAACATCCTGCGAGGCCTGAAGGGCGGCGCGTTCGACGTCACGCTGATAGGCCCCGCGACCGAGGCACAACGGCGCGACCACGCGCAGCCGCTGCAAGCCCTGTGCGATCGCTTCGAAGCCTGGCAGCCCGCAGAGCCGAGACCGCGCTGGCGGCGAGCATTGGACCTCGCCGATGCGCTGCCGGTGAACGTGGTGGCCGACCGCACGCAGCCGGGCATCGCTGCCGTGTCACGCGCGCTGCGCCAGGTCCAATTCGATGTGGCCGTGTTCGACTTCGTGCACGCCGCCGTCTTGCAGCCGCCGGGGTTGGATTGCGCGACGGTGTGCTTCACGCACAACGTCGAGGCGGAGATCTTCCAGCGACACGCGCGGCAGGCCAGAAACAGCCTCCTGAAATGGGTCTGGTCGTCGCAACACTCGAAGATGGATCGCTACGAGCGTCAGGTGCTCGCGCAGTTCACCAGCGTCGTCGCGGTGTCCGAGCGCGACGCGGCCTTCTTCTCCGAGCACTATGGGGTTGCGGCCCCGAGGACCATTCCGACGGGTGTCGATCTCGACTACTTTGCGTGGCAACTGCCCGTGGACCCAGGCCCGCAGACGCCTCCGACGGTCGTCTTCATCGGATCGATGGATTGGGCGGCCAACATCGATGGCGTGCGCCACTTCATCGAATCGGTTTGGCCGCGGGTGCACGCCGCGTTGCCGCATGCGCGCTTCGTTGTCGTCGGGCGCAACCCCCCGGAGGCCCTGGTGCAACTGGGCCGTTCGCACGCCGGCGTGAGCTTCACCGGCTTCGTCGATGACGTTCGGCCCTACGTCCGTGAGGCGCAGGTCGCGGTGATACCGCTGCGGGTCGGCGGCGGCACGCGCATCAAGGCCTTCGAGGCCATGGCCATGGGCTGTCCGGTGGTGTCGACGACCGTCGGCATCGAGGGGCTCGGTGTCAGCGACGGCGAGCACTTCTTGTGTCACGACGATCCCGAGGGTCAAGCCCGCGCGATTCTGCGGGTCCTGGGCGACGCGGCATTGCGCCGTGGCCTTGCCGAGCGCGCACGCGCATGCGTCGAACGCCACCATGGCTATCGGGTTGCAGCGCGGGCGTTCGAACGGATCTGTCTAGACGCGCTGGCAAGCCATCGGGCCACGCGCTCGCGGCAAGCCGCGTGACATCTTGCGCGACAAGGCGACACCGATCTGGGTGGGACGCATGCAGTCCAACGCGGCATCGCGAGGCTCGATAATGAGAGACGCACCCGGGTCCAGCCATGTGGATTGGGCATTCACCCGTCGGTGCCTTGGCTGCGTTGGGTGGATTGAAGGGTAGAGCGCACGTGTCAGCAACCATCGCCGTTGTCGGTCTGGGTTACGTCGGGCTGCCGTTGGCCGTCGAATTCGGCAAGAGGTATCCGACGATCGGGCTCGATCTGTCGGCCGAGAAGGTCGAGGCCTACAAGCGCCACGTCGACCCGACCGGCGAGGTCAGCACCGCCGACCTGCAGTCGGCGATCCACCTGCGACCGACCACCGACGCCAGCGCACTGAAGGAGGCCGACTTCATTGTCGTCGCGGTCCCCACCCCGGTCGATGAGGGGCACATTCCCGATTTCTCGCCATTGGTGGGTGCGAGCACGGCCGTGGGCGCCAACCTGAAGCGCGGCGCGATCGTCGTTTACGAGTCCACCGTCTATCCGGGCGCCACCGAAGAGGTCTGCATTCCGCTGCTCGAACGGCATTCGGGCTTGAGGTGGAAGCAGGACTTCTTCGTCGGCTACTCGCCCGAGCGCATCAACCCCGGTGACAAGCAACACACGCTGACGAAGATCGTGAAGGTCGTGTCGGGTGACACCCCGGAGACCTTGGCCAAGGTTGCGACCGTCTACGGCTCGATCATCACGGCCGGCGTACACCGGGCTTCGAGCATCAAGGTGGCAGAGGCCGCCAAGGTCATCGAGAACACCCAGCGCGACCTCAACATCGCGCTGGTCAACGAGCTCTCGTTGATCTTCCATCGCATCGGCATCGACACGCTCGAGGTGTTGCAGGCGGCGGGAACCAAGTGGAACTTCCTGCCGTTCCGGCCCGGGCTGGTCGGCGGGCATTGCATCGGCGTCGATCCGTACTACCTGACCCACAAGGCCGAGACGCTCGG
Source organism: Burkholderiaceae bacterium (assembly GCA_035764445.1). GTDB lineage: Bacteria > Pseudomonadota > Gammaproteobacteria > Burkholderiales > Burkholderiaceae_C > JAEUPI01. The sequence goes on along the minus strand of DASTZF010000452.1, from coordinate 538 downwards.
CTATCACCCGCAGGTCATCCTGGCAGGGCGTCGCATCAACGACGGCATGGGCAAGTACATCGCCGAGCAGACGGTCAAGCAGATGATCCAGGCCGGCTTCTCGGTCAAGGGAGCGCATGTCATCGTGCTCGGGCTGACGTTCAAGGAGAACTGCCCCGATCTGCGCAATTCCAAGGTGATCGACGTCGTGCGTGAACTCGAGAGCTACGGCGCCACGGTGCACGTGCACGACCCGGTGGCCGAGGCCCACGAGGCCGAGCATGAGTACGGCGTCAAGCTGGTGCCTTGGGAGCATCTGCCGCGTGCCAACGCCATCGTCGCTGCGGTGGCTCACAAGGAGTTCGGCGAGCACTCACTGGATCAGATGCTCCACAAGCTGGCCAGCGGCGGCGTGTACGTCGATGTGAAGTGCACGGCCGATGCGCAGGCGTTGCGTGCGCGCGGCGTGCACGTCTGGCGGCTCTGAACGCCAACAGATGCTCAACGGACAGTTCACCGACGAGCTGAGGTTGCGCCCGCGGGTGTGGCTCGTCACGGG
>DASTZF010000451.1:0-10020 GCA_035764445.1 Burkholderiaceae bacterium | reverse complement strand
GGTCGACATCGTGCTGCGTCAGCCGCTGGAGGAGCGCAACGCGATCACCGACCTGGCGCAAGCCAACCTGCCTACGAGCAGCGGACGCTCGGTGCCGATCACGCAGGTGGCCAAGATCGGCTTCGGCTTCGAGCCCGGCGTGCTGTGGCGCGAAGGGCGCAAGTTCGCCGTCACCGTGCAAGGCGACGTCGTCGACGGCATCCAGGGCCCGACGGTCACGGCGCGCATCTGGCCCAAGCTGCAGGAATTGCAGGCGCGCATGCCGCCGGGCTACTCGATCCAGATTGCCGGCGCGGTGGAAGAGAGCCGCAAGGGTCAGGGCTCGATCGTCGTCGGCGTGCCGCTGATGCTGTTCATCATGCTGACGCTTCTGATGCTCCAACTGCACAGCTTCTCGCGCTCTGTGCTGGTGTTCCTGACCGCCCCGCTGGGCATGGCCGGCGTCGCGGGCGCGCTGCTGCTGCTGAACCGGCCGTTCGGCTTCGTCGCGCTGCTGGGTGTGATCGCGCTGATGGGCATGATCATGCGCAACTCGGTGATCCTGATCGACCAGATCGAGCAGGATCGTGCCAAGGGCATCGACCCCTGGAACGCGATCGTCGAGGCGGCCGTGCGGCGCTTCAGGCCGATCGTGCTGACCGCGGGGGCGGCCGTGCTGGCGATGATTCCGCTGTCGCGCAGCGTGTTCTGGGGGCCGATGGCGGTGGCCATCATGGGCGGGCTGATCGTCGCCACCGCGCTGACTCTGTTGTCGCTGCCGGCCATGTACGCCGCGTGGTTCCGCGTGAAGCGCGCCACGCCCACCGCCGGCTAGAATCGCACCCTCCCGGGCGGATCGACGAGGCGGCGGCGCTTGGTCACCGCAGGACCCTCGGCGACGACTGAGCGGGCGCGGGTGGCGAAATTGGTAGACGCACCAGGTTTAGGTCCTGACGCCCTTACCGGCGTGCCGGTTCGAGTCCGGCCCCGCGCACCAACCCTACGAGCTTACGAAGGCCAACATGGCAGTGCAGATCGAAACCCTTGAAAAACTCGAACGGCGGATCACGTTGACCGTGCCAGCTCAAGAAATCAACGCCGAAGTCGAGTCACGCTTGAAGAAACTCTCGCGCACGGTGCGCGCCGATGGCTTCCGGCCCGGCAAAGTGCCGATGTCCGTGGTGGCGCAGCGCTACGGCGCGTCGGTGCAGTACGAGGTGATGAACGACAAGATCGGCGCCGCGTTCGAGCAGGCGGCCAACGAGGCCAAGGTGCGCGTCGCCGGCATGCCGCGCATCACGCCGAAGGAGGGCGCGCCCGAGGGCAGCATGTCGTTCGACGCCACGTTCGAGGTCTACCCCGAGGTCAAGCTCGGCGACCTGGCCAGCGCCGACGTCGAGCGCATCCGTTGTGACGTTGACGATGCAGCGATCGACCGCACGATCGACATCCTGCGCAAGCAGCGGCGCACGTTCGCGCAACGCCCGGCCAGCGAAGGCGCCGCCGCCGGCGACCGCGCGACGATCGATTTCGAAGGCAAGATCGACGGCGAGGGCTTTGCCGGCGGCAAGGCTGAAGGCTTCGCGTTTGTCATCGGCGAGGGCAAGATGCTCGAGCAGTTTGACAAGGCGGTGCGCGGCATGCTGGTCGGACAGTCGAAGACGTTTCCGCTGAAGTTTCCCGACGACTATGGCAGCAAGGACGTCGCCGGCAAGGAAGCCGACTTCCTGGTCACGATGAAGAAGATCGAGGCACAGCACCTGCCCGAGGTCAACGAGGCGTTCATCAAGGCGCTGGGCATCGCCGCCGGAAGCAATGACGCGCTGCGCGCCGATGTGCGCAAGAACCTCGAGCGCGAGGTGAAGTTCCGCGTGCTGGCGCGCAACAAGGCTGCCACGATGGACGCCCTCGTGAAGATCGCCGAACTCGAGGTGCCGAAGTCGCTGGTCGCCGCCGAGGTCGATCGCATGACGGCGGCGGCGCGCGAGGACCTCAAGCAGCGCGGCGTCAAGGACGCCGACAAGGCACCGATCCCGAGCGAGATCTTCCAAGCGCAGGCCGAGCGCCGCGTGCGCCTTGGTCTGGTGGTGGCCGAGCTGGTGCGCCAGAACAACTTGCAGGCCAAGCCCGAGCAGCTCCAGTCGCACATCGAAGAGCTGTCGCAGAGCTACGAGAAACCCGCCGAGGTGATGCGCTGGTATCTGTCGGACCGCAAGCGGATGGCCGAGGTCGAGGCCGTGGTGGTGGAATCGAACGTGACGCAGTACGTGATGAATCACGCGAAGGTGACCGACAAGGTGCTGGCCTTCACCGAGCTGATGGAGACGCAACAATGAGCGCGCAGGAGACCACGGGTCTGGGCATGGTGCCCATCGTCATCGAGCAGTCGGGGCGCGGCGAGCGCGCCTACGATATCTACAGCCGGCTGCTGCGCGAGCGCATCGTCTTTCTGGTCGGCGGCATCAACGACGCGACAGCCAACCTGGTGGTCGCGCAGATGCTGTTCCTGGAGAGCGAGAACCCCGACAAGGACATCTTCCTGTACATCAACTCGCCGGGCGGTAGCGTCAGCGCCGGGCTGTCGATCTACGACACGATGCAGTTCATCAAGCCGGATGTGTCGACGCTGTGCCTGGGCATGGCCGCCAGCATGGGCTCGTTCCTGCTGATGGCTGGCGCGCCGGGCAAGCGCGCAGCGCTGCCCAATTCGCGCGTGATGATCCACCAGCCCTCCGGCGGCGCACAAGGCCAGGCCGCCGACATCGAGATCCAGGCGCGTGAGATCCTCAAAACACGCGAGCAACTCAATCGCATTTACGCCGAGCGCACCGGCCAGTCGGTGGAGAAGATTGCCGCTGACATGGAGCGCGACTACTGGATGTCGCCCAGCGAGGCCAAGGCGTACGGCCTGATCGATCAGGTGCTCGACAAGCGTGCGTAATCCACGGCGCACCATGCGCACGCCGTGGGCGTGGTGGTGTGCAAACGGGGGCGCCGCGGGGTTGGCATATCATTGATTCACTGGGAACCGAGCGACTGATCGCAACGTACACACCCCATGGCCGACAAGAAAGGCGCCACTGGCGAGAAGGTTCTGTACTGCAGCTTCTGCGGTAAGAGCCAGCATGAGGTGAAGAAGCTGATCGCCGGCCCGTCGGTGTTCATTTGCGATGAGTGCATCGAGCTGTGCAACGACATCATCCGCGATGAAGCACCGGCCGACAGCAGCGCCGCGCGCGCGGCGAAGTCCGAGTTGCCGACGCCGGTCGAGATCAAGGGCATTCTCGACCAGTACGTGATCGGCCAGGAGGTCGCCAAGCGAACGCTGTCGGTCGCTGTCTACAACCATTACAAGCGGCTCAAGCACCTCGGCGGCAAGGACGACGTCGAGCTGACCAAGAGCAACATCCTGCTGATCGGCCCCACCGGCTCGGGCAAGACGCTGCTGGCGCAGACGCTGGCGCGGCTGCTCAACGTGCCCTTCGTGATCGCCGACGCCACCACGCTGACCGAGGCGGGCTACGTCGGCGAGGACGTCGAGAACATCATCCAGAAGCTGCTGCAGAACTGCAACTACGACGTCGAGCGCGCGCAGCGCGGCATCGTCTACATCGACGAGATCGACAAGATCAGTCGCAAGTCCGACAACCCGAGCATCACGCGCGACGTGTCGGGCGAGGGCGTGCAGCAGGCACTGCTCAAGCTGATCGAAGGCACGATGGCTTCGGTGCCGCCGCAAGGCGGCCGCAAGCATCCGAACCAGGACTTCCTGCAGATCGACACCACCAACATCCTGTTTATCTGCGGCGGCGCATTCGACGGGTTGGAGAAGGTGATCCAGAACCGCACCGAGCGCTCGGGTATCGGCTTCGGAGCCACCGTGCACAGCAAGAGCGAGAAGCGCGCGGCCGATGTGTTCCGCGACACCGAGCCCGAGGACCTGATCAAGTTCGGGCTGATCCCCGAGCTGGTCGGCCGCCTGCCGGTGGTGGCCACGCTCGGCGAACTGACCGAGGATGCGCTGGTGCGCATCCTGACCGAGCCGAAGAACGCGCTGACCAAGCAGTACCAGAAACTGTTTGGCATGGACGGGGTCGAACTCGAAATTCGCCCATCCGCGCTGACCGCGATCGCGCGCAAGGCGCTGGAGCGCAAGACAGGCGCTCGCGGACTGCGCTCCATCATGGAGCATGTGCTGATCGACACGATGTTCGACTTGCCAACTCTCGACGGCGTCGCCAAAGTCGTGGTCGATGAACACAATGTCGAAGATGGCAGCAAGCCCCTGCTGGTCTATCGGGAACAGGCCAAGGCGAGCGCCTGACTTCCGACCCATCCCTGCCGATGCTTGCATTCGAGGCCTCAGGCCTCATGTCGGCCTGAGAAAGAGAGGTCCCTAGATGTCCGGACACCCGATTCTCCCGCCCGACCCGGTGACGCTGCCGCTGCTGCCGCTGCGCGACGTGGTCGTGTTCCCGCACATGGTGATCCCGCTGTTCGTCGGCCGTCCGAAGTCGATCAAGGCCCTCGAAGCAGCGATGGAAGGCGGCCGCCAGATCATGCTGGTGGCGCAGAAGGCCGCCGGCAAGGACGAGCCACGGCCGGAGGACATGTTCGCGGTCGGTTGCGTGTCGAGCATCCTGCAGATGCTCAAGCTGCCGGACGGCACGGTGAAGGTTCTGGTCGAAGGCCTGCAGCGTGCCGAGACCCGTCACATCGCCGACACCGGCGAGCACTTCGTCGCCGAGGTGTCGCCGATCCAGCCAACGGGCGAAACCACGCCCGAGGTGGAGGCGCTGCGCCGCGCCGTGACGCAGCAATTCGACCAGTACGTCAAGCTCAACAAGAAGATCCCGCCCGAGATCCTGACCTCGATCGCCGGCATCGACGATCCGGGTCGCCTGGCCGACACCATCGCGGCGCACCTGCCGTTGAAGCTCGAGGCCAAGCAGTCGGTGCTCGACCTCGACTCGGTGGCCAAGCGGCTAGAGAAGCTGCTCGAGTTGCTCGAGCATGAAGTCGACATCCTGCAGGTGGAAAAGCGCATCCGCGGTCGCGTCAAGCGGCAGATGGAGAAGAGCCAGCGCGAGTACTACCTCAACGAGCAGGTCAAGGCGATCCAGAAGGAGCTCGGTGACGGCGAAGAAGGCGCCGATCTGGAGGAGCTCGAGAAGAAGATCAAGGCCGCACGCATGCCCAAGGAGGCGCGCAAGAAGGCCGACGGCGAGCTGAAGAAGCTCAAGCTGATGTCGCCGATGTCGGCCGAAGCCACCGTCGTGCGCAACTACATCGATACCCTGGTCGGCTTGCCGTGGAGCAAGAAGACCAAGATCAAGCACGACCTCCGGCACGCCGAGGAAGTGCTGAACGAAGACCACGCGGGCCTCGAGAAGGTCAAGGAACGGATCCTCGAGTACCTCGCGGTGCAGCAGCGCGTCGACAAGGTGAAGGCGCCGATCCTGTGCCTGGTGGGTCCTCCTGGCGTCGGCAAGACCTCGCTGGGTCAATCGATCGCGCGCGCCACCGGCCGCAAGTTCGTGCGCATGGCGCTGGGCGGCGTGCGCGATGAGGCCGAGATTCGCGGCCACCGCCGCACTTACATCGGCTCGATGCCGGGCAAGGTGCTGCAGTCGCTCACCAAGGTCGGCACGCGCAACCCGCTGTTCCTCTTCGACGAGATCGACAAGCTCGGCATGGACTTCCGCGGCGACCCGTCGTCGGCGCTGCTGGAGGTGCTCGACCCCGAGCAGAACCACACCTTCAGCGACCACTACGTCGAGGTCGACTTCGATCTTTCGGACGTGATGTTCGTGGCCACCGCCAACACGCTGAACATCCCGCCGGCGCTGATGGACCGCATGGAGATCATCAAGCTCTCGGGCTACACCGAGGACGAGAAGGTCGACATCGCGCAGCGCTACCTGCTGCCCAAGCAGCGCGCCAACAACGGCGTCAAGGAAGACGAGCTCGAAGTCACCGAGAGCGCGATCCGCGGCATCATCCGCTACTACACGCGCGAGGCTGGCGTGCGCTCGCTCGAGCGCGAGATCTCGAAGATCTGCCGCAAGACGGTCAAGGGCCTCCAGCTCAAGACCACCGAGGGCAAGGTCGTCGTCGGCGAGGAGAACCTCAACGAGTACCTCGGCGTGCGCAAGTTCGACTTCGGTCGCGCCGAGAAGCGCAACCAGGTCGGCCAGGTGGTTGGCCTGGCATGGACCGAGGTCGGCGGTGACCTGCTGACAGTGGAGTCGGCGATGATGCCTGGCAAGGGCAACATCATCCGCACCGGGTCGCTCGGCGACGTGATGAAGGAGTCGGTCGAGGCCGCGCGCTCGGTGGTGCGCAGCCGCTCGCAGCGGCTGGGCATCAAGGACGAGATGTTCGAGAAGCGCGACATCCACATCCACGTGCCCGACGGCGCCACGCCGAAGGACGGCCCGAGCGCTGGCATCGCGATGACCACGGCGTTCGTCTCCGCGTTGACCGGTATTCCGGTGCGCGCCGACGTGGCGATGACCGGCGAGATCACATTGCGCGGCGAAGTCACGGCGATCGGCGGCCTGAAGGAGAAGCTGCTCGCAGCGCATCGCGGTGGCATCAAGACCGTGCTGATCCCGGAAGAGAACGTCAAGGACCTGCAGGAAATTCCGGAGAACGTGAAGAATCAGCTCGAGATCGTGCCGGTGCGCTGGATCGATCGGGTGCTCGAGGTGGCGCTGACCGCGGCGCCGCAGGCGTTGCCCGATGAAGAAGCCGCGCCCAAGGTCGAGCCCGAGAAGGCGTCGGAGGTGCCCAAGCCGGCGCTGGGCGAGGTGCGGTCGCACTGAAGCGCACGGTGCCCGAGTGCCGGCGCCCACGGTCCGAACGAGCCATCGGCATGGCTGCCTGGCTATAATCCGGGCCTGCGCCGGGTCGCTCGCTCGGGCACAGCGCGGGAATAGCTCAGTTGGTAGAGCGCAACCTTGCCAAGGTTGAGGTCGCGAGTTCGAGACTCGTTTCCCGCTCCAGACACCGCACGAAGGGGAAGCTGCGCTTCCCCTTCGTCGTTCAGGTGCGGGATTCGGCGCGTGGGGCGTTATGGGAGAATCCGCCCCCGAAGGCGCGATAGCAAAGCGGTTATGCACCGGATTGCAAATCCGTTGAGGCCGGTTCGACTCCGGCTCGCGCCTCCACCCTCCGGACGGTACCGGCACAAGGCTCTCAGCGCTGGACAAGGAAGCGAGCAGGATCGCGGGCTTCGACGGCTTGCGGGCGCTGTCGGTGATCGCCGTGGTGCTGACGCACTACGGCCTGTACGAGGGGCACGAGCAGGCCGCATTGCTGCCACTGGTGCATGGCATCACCGGCGTCCGCGTCTTCTTCGTGCTGTCGGGCTTCCTGATCACGCGTCTGCTGCTGCAGGAGTTTGAGCACAGCGGCGACATCAGCTACGCCAACTTCATCGCCCGCCGCGCGCTGCGGATCTTTCCGCTGTACTTCCTCTTCCTCGCGCTGGTCACGCTGTTCTACTGGTTCGGCTGGTGGCAGCCGCAAGGCGATGGTGGCCTGCTCTACGCGTGGCTCTACGCGTACAACTTTGTGCCGTCTCAACTCTACGACCCGCTGCTGGCGCACACCTGGAGCCTGGCGGTCGAGGAGCACTTCTATCTGCTGTGGCCGTTCGCGCTGCTGTGGCTGCTGCCGAAAGAGCAGGCGCTGGTCCGCTTCATCGTGCTGGCTGCGTTGGCGTGCCTGCTGTCGTACGTCGTCATCGTGCGCGGCCTCGCTCTGCGAACACCGTTTCCGGAGCGCATGACGTTCGTTGCCGCGTTCTCGCTGTTGGTCGGCTGCCTGGCGGCCGTGGCTGCGCAGTACCGCGCGCACGGAGCCTTCGGTCGATGGTGCCGATCAGCGGCAGGCCTCAGCGTGGCGACGTTGTTGTTTGCCGCACCGACTCTGCTGCACGCCGTGCCGGAGCTAGCGGACCGCGTCCTCGTGCGATACCTCGCGGTGAGCCTGCAATCGGTGGGCGTCGCGGTGTTCGTGCTGTGGCTGCTGTTCAACCAGCGCAGCCGCACCGTGGCCTTGTTGGAAACCGGGCCGCTGCGCTACATCGGCACCATCAGCTACGGCATCTACGTATGGCAGGGATTCTTTCTCGCCGTCAGCCCCGAGCGCGTGGCTGGCTCGGCGTGGCCGCCATCGGCAGCGCTCGGTCTGCTCGGGATCGCGGTGCTGGCGCCGCTGTCCTACCATTTCTACGAGCGGCGATTCCTGGCGCTGAAGCAGCGCTTCGCGCCCGGGTCGCGCGCATAGCGGGTCGAGTCGTCTCTCGGGGCTTCAGGCCCCGCTCGGATACTTCACCGAGCATCCGTAGGCTTGCGTGGTCGCGCGACTGACTGCCTTGCCGGCCATCGCCTCGGTCAGGGCTTGATCGACGTAGTTGGTCGCGGTGGCGATGTCCGCCGGATTGCTGCTCGCCTTGCTGTCGATCGCGCCGGCGTAGATCAAGGTGCCCTGCGGATCGACGATGTACATGTGTGGCGTCGTGCGGGCGCCGTAAGCGCGCGCGATGCGGCCGTCGGTATCGGCCAGCGTGGCGGTGGGCGCTGCGCTCTTGGTCTTCTGCCACGACTGCAGCTCGCTTGCCGAATGCGTGTCGCCGGTGCTGACCGACAGCCACACCGCGCCCTTGCCCAGCGCGTTCTTCTGCGTCGCCGGCATGTTGCCGCTGTTGTAGTGCTTGCGAACGTACGGGCAGTCCGGGTTGGTCCATTCGAGCACGACGAACTTGCCCTTGTAGTCGGCCAGCGCCACCGGCTTGCCGGACAGATCCTTGGCCGCGAACGCCGGCGCAGTACTGCCCACGCTGGCGGGCTGCGCCAGCGCGCTGCCCAGGGTCCAGAGTGCGCAGCCGAACAACGTGCCGATCAGCCACTGCTTCATCGTTCACTCCTTGGTCGAGTTCGTCGCCGCGCCGACATTGTCGGACGATCGGGCGTGCGCCGCAGCGGTGGCCCACGAGCCGCTGATCGCCAGCCGGACGCGGATGCCGGTTGCCTGGCCCGGCGGCACCAGCACGGCGTGCATCGTGTCGGGACTTTCGCTGCGCTGCGACGACAACGGCACCCGAGCCAGCCAGCGACCGGCATCCCAGCGTTGCTCGATCGCCGCAGCGTGCTCGACGACTCCGCCCATCTCGGCAAAGAACCGCAGCTCACGTCCACGCGCGTCGGCCGGCAAGCCATCGACCTCGACCCTCAAGGCGCGCCGCTCGATGCTCGCGCGGGCGCGCACCGACGGCCACTCGCGTGGCACGCGGGCGAGCGCGTCTTCGAATCGCTGGGCATGCTTTGTCGTGGCCACACGCGCGGGGATCGTCAGCGCGAATTCGCCCGACTCCGGCACACAGACGTCCTTGCAGGCCAGCCACTCGCCCCGCAACTGCACGCGCAGCGTGCTGGCCGTGAAGTCTGCGGGAATCGTCACTGGCACGCTCAGCAGCACGGCGCCTTCGTAGCCGTGGTTCATCAACGGCCCGACCGGGAGCGCCTGCGGCGTCGGCCAGGCGATTTCACCGGCAGTGGCACCGTCGCCGAGCCGCCAGCTCAGCGAGGTGGGCAGCCCCGAGTCGCCCGGGTTCTTCCAGTAGGTATGCCAATGCGGCGCATGATCGATCGCCAGCGCGAGCCACACCGGCCTGCCGGGTGCGACACCCTGGGGTGCGTGAGCCAGCAGCTGAACGCGCACGTGCTCGGTGGTCAGCGCATCGCGCTGCGCGCCGGCGATGCAGGGCACGGCGAGCAGCATCGCCGCGCATCGCGGCGCCCATCGCGGCAACGAGAGCAGGGGCAGCACCATCGTTCGGCCACCCAGCTTAGCGCTCGTGGCTCGCCCTTGCACGCCACCAGCAGCCGCCATCGTACGGTTGGACGTATCAGCACTCCAGGCAACGCACGCGAGCCCTCGCCACCTGGCAGCACCACTACAACTGGCATCGCCCCCACAAGGGCATCGGTGGACTCGCACCCGCCTCTCGACTCCCACCGTCAAGAAAGAACC
>DASTZF010000450.1:0-8702 GCA_035764445.1 Burkholderiaceae bacterium | reverse complement strand
GCTGATCAGCGTGTCGGTGCCGCTGGTCAGCATGCAAAGCGCGTGGCAATCGGTACCCGCCGAGGTATGGGCCGCGGTCGGCCTGGCCGGCGTCGGCGCGCTGTGGATGCTGACGCTGGCGCTGCGGCGCTCGGGCGCCGGCGCGCGCTGAGTCACTGCGGCGCCGCCCGGCGCCGCCTTCAGTGCAGGTTCTTCTTGCGACGCGCGGCGCGCTCGATCGCGTCGCGCGCCTGGCGCTGCGCTTCGGCACTGTTGATGCGGGGGCGCCGCCGCAGGCGCGACAGCGCGTCGCGGCACCACCACCAGGCACGCTGCAGCGAGCGATCGACGCGCGCGCGCAGCCGCGGCCGCAGCATCATGCGCGCCAGCATCAGCACGCACATCAGCAGCACGATCGCGGCGAAAGATTTCTCGATCATGGTGCGTCGATGGCGGAGACGGTGAGCTTCGACCCCTGTAGGTGAATCGCCGGGGATGACGGCTTCCGTTCTCCGCAATCCGACGCCTTGACGCCGGACGCCCGATAGTAGCGTGGGCAACGGCGAGGGTGTGCAACGTGGCAGGCGCGCGAGGGCTCGGCGCTAGGGTGCCCACTCCACTGGGCTAGCCTTCGGGAGCACGCCTCCGCGGGAACAGGTCAGCGTCGGCTCCATCGCTCATCGGGCGCCCCACTCGGGCTCGTCGTCGGCACCGGGTTCTCGTCGAACACGACCGCGCGGCTTGGCCTCACACGCACGTCACCGTCACGCCATGCGAATGCGGACCGAAAGTGGGCGCGTCGGTCACCGACGACACCACCGTCACGGTGCCGCCGGAGTTGAGCTGTGCAAGATCGGCCGGCGACAAGGTCACTGAGTGGTCGTGCGTGGCACTCCCCATGATGCTGTACGTCATGGCAGTGGTCGACGTGAGGTCGGCCGTTGGCACCGTCAGCAGGTGGCCGTGGTTGCCGGTGATCTGGCTGCCCGACGACCCGCACGCCGACGCCGGCTCCGGGTTGCCGTTGGTGCCGCCGCCGTTGGTGCCGCCGCCAAACAAGGCGATGAACGCGGTGCTACCACCGCCGCCACAGGCCTGAATCAGCAGCGTCACCGTGCCGCCGGCAACGGACCCCAGGAATTGCTTGCGCGTGATGCGCATCTCGATACTTCTGCGATGGCACGTCGCCGGCGCAGTCGTGGCTGTTCGGTGTCGCAGGTTGATCCCCGCGCCACGGTGTGCCACCGCGCCGGCTCCTGATCGCCGCATTCTCCACGTGGCCCGGCAAGTGCGCGGCGCAGTCCCGCGTCACCCTGATGCCATGGATGAATCACCGAACGGCGGCAGCACGTCGGATCACTGCACAGCGCAGCGGTGTCCTGCGCGGTCACGCCGTCGTACCAGCGGCAGAACCAGGAGGGTGATCGACGGCGCTCAGGGATAGAGATTCTTGGCGGAGACGGTGAGATTCGAACTCACGGACGGCGTAAACCGTCGGCAGTTTTCAAGACTGCTGCCTTAAACCGCTCGGCCACGTCTCCCGCTTGTCAAAGATGCTACGGCAGTTTTGCCTGCGTTCACATCGCTGCGCGATATGAACTCCGACGCAGCGCCGCTGCGCGACGCTGAGGCCTTCAACCGGCGCAATCCGTCGACAACTGGGCGGGTTCGCGCTCGCTGGCGCCTTCGATTGGCGCTGTGCAAGACGACACAGAAACATCAGCGGCGCCGCGATCGCGGCGCCGCTGATTGAACAGAGGCTCAGCGCAGCTTGATGCCGAGCTCGGCGTAGCCGTTGCCCGTCTCGAGCACGTAGACGCCGTTGCCCGCGAGGAAGCCCATGCCGCCGGCCGCAGTGCTGGCAATGCCTTGCCACGGTGAGTTGATGCTGATGTCGAACGGCTGCGGGTTGTTGATCGCGATGCCGTCGATGCTGGTAATCGTGATCTTCGTCCCGCTGGCCGTGAACACCGCCCAGTGGCCGCTGCTGGTGCCCGCGATCCAAGTGCCATCGGTCTGCGCGCTGGTCAGGGTCGCCTGCTGCGCACCGACCACGAGGCCGACGCCGAGCCCGTCGACGCGCAAGTCCTTCAGGTCGATCAGCAGCACGTTCTGGCCGGCCGAGTTGAAGCCGATCGCAGTGCCGACGTTGGCCGTCCCCTCCATCACCTGGAACAGGCCATTGCCGAGCGACACCAGCGTGCCGCTGCGGCCCCCGGCCGGGCAGGGGCCGGCGCCGAGGTTGGCGCCCGGGCATGACGACCACGTGCTGTTGCCGGCGATCACGAACGTCCCGATGTCGGTGACGCACGCTGCGGCGAGGCAGCCGCGGTGCATGAAGTTGTAGGACGCGGCCAGCGCGCTGACCGTGCTCACCGGGTTGCTCAGGCCGATGATCGGCACCGTGACCACCGCGGTGCCGAAGCGCTCGCGCACCGCGCCGAGCAGCAGGCCGTTGGGCAGGATCACGATGCGCGCATTCGGGATGCCCGACGGCGAATACGACCCGTCGAGGTTGCGCACCAGCGTGCCCGAGCCGGTCTTGCCTTGCAGCCCGAACTGGCTCTCGGTGATCGTGTAGCTGTAGGTCAGCGCCACCGGGTCGATGGTGTAGGTGAGCAGCTCGCCGGCCATCGCCACCGACGTGTACTGCGTGGCCGAGTTGGAACTGCCGCCGCCGCCGCCGCACGATGCCAGCAGGGCGCCGGCTGCGAGCAGCAACGCCCACGTCACTCGAGTGCGAAGAAGTGTGAACAACGAGCGCATGAATAGCCTCCTCCAACGAATGCGTTGCAGCCTATCAGCGCATGGTCGCGCTGGGTCGCCGTTCAACGCACCGCGTGCCACGGCGACGACAGACTTTTCACGCCGCACGCATCGCGCCGTTGATACATCCACTCACTTCCCTTCGACGGTGCACCGAGTGCACCGAGCGGCTCGGCAGCTCGCTCGAGCGCCTGCGCACCGAGCTTGCGCTCGGCAGGCCCCAACCGCGCTGCCGCGATGAAGGATCGGCGATGGCGCTCAGCCAACGAGTCGTTCAAGCGGTTCGCGTCGCCGCGATCGCGATGGTCAGGATCGACGCGCAGCGTTGAGCGACGCAGCAGTCAGCGCCTGCCCGGCAGCGTCGCTCTCACCGCATCGAGCTTCTCGCACAACTCGCGTGCCCCGAGCACCACGCGATCGGACTGCCGGTGCAGCAGGTCCGGATTCACCTGCAGCAGATGGCCTTGCCGCGTCGCGCGCAGCGCGCGCAGCCGCCGCCAGTTGCCGAGCGGCGTCTCGCCGTATGAATCGCTCCGGCCGGCGACGATCGCGTCGGGGTCGGTGAGCAGCACGGCTTCCTCGGTCACCGTCGGCGTCAGCAGGCGTTCGCTCGCGAACACGTTGCGCGCGCCGCACAGCGCGAGCACCTGGCTGATCAGGTGGTCCCCGTTGACGGTGATCAGCGGCTGGTTCCAGATCTGATAGAAGACGTCGATGCGGCGACGGCTCGCATAGCGCGCGCGCAGGTCGGTCACGGCATCCTCGAACGCCTGCGCCTGCCGTTGCGCCGGCTCAGGCGAGCCGGTCAGCGCGCCGAGGTCGCGCAGCGTGCGCGCGATGTCGCTCAGCGTGCGCGCCTCGCTGGCATAGGTCGGAATCCCGAGCGTCGCCAGCCGCTCGAGCTGCTGCGGCGAATTGCCGTGGCGCCACACCAGCAGCAGCTCGGGCCGCAGCGCGACCACGCGCTCGAGGTCGAGCAGCGCGCTGTCGCCGACGCGCGGCACCTGCTTGGCCGCCGCCGGAAAGTCGGCGTACTCGACGGTGCCGACCACGCGGTCGCCGGCGCTGATCGCAAACATCAGCTCGGTCAGGTGCGGCGCCAGGCTGACCACGCGCCGCGCCGGCGCCGCCAGCACCACCGCATGGCCGTCGACGTCGAGCACACGCAGCGGCGCCTGCGCGCGACACGGCAGTGCGACCAGGGTTGCGCACGCCGCAGCGGCCAAGCGCCGCGTCAATCGACGACGTAGGTCCATCGCGTGCCGATGCGCACGCGGCGCAACGGGTGCTCGAACGCAGCGCTCAGCGTGGCCTCGGTCATCACGTCATCGACCGGCCCGCTGACCACCGCCTGGCTGCCGAACACCAGCGCGTGGCTGGCGAAACGGCCCGCGAGGTTGAGGTCGTGCAGCGCAATCACCGCCGCGCAATCCCCGGCCTGCACCAGGCCGCGCAGATGCGCGAGCATGCCGATCTGATGCTTCAGGTCGAGGTGCGCAGTCGGTTCGTCGAGCAGCATCAGCGGCACCTGCTGTGCGAGCAGCGCGGCGATCGCGACGCGCTGCCGCTCGCCACCCGACAGCGTGGTCACGTCGCGCAGGGCCAGCGACGCCGCGTCGACGGCTGCCAACGCATCGGCGGCGATGCGCCGGTCCTCGTCGTCGTCGAACGACCAGCGGTCGTGGTGTGGGTGGCGGCCCAGCAGCACCACGTCGAGCGCGCTGGCCGCGAAGCTGTCGTGAACGGTTTGCGTCAACAGGCCGCGCCGGCGCGCCAGCTGCTCGGGCGATGTGTGCGCGACGTCGCTGCCCATCAGCTGCACGCGACCGGCGGCCGGTGCGCGCACGCCGGCCAGCGTGTGCAGCAGCGTGGTCTTGCCGCTGCCGTTGGGCCCGAGCACGCACCACAGCTCGCCCGTCTGCACGCGCAGCGACAGCTCGCGTGCCAGATCGCGCGCACCGGCGCGCAGCGTCAGGCTGCACGCATCGAGCAACGGTGCGCCGGCCGTCATCGCGCGCGCCCGAGCAGCAGGGCCAGGAAGGTGGGCACGCCGAGCAGCGCGGTGACCAGTCCGACCGGCAACTGCTGCGGCGCGACCACCGTGCGCGCCGCGGTGTCGGCCAGCAACAGCAGCGCGCCGCCGCTCAGTGCGCAGGCCGGCAGCAGCACGCGTTGGTCGTTGCCGATCGCCAGCCGCAGCGCGTGCGGCACCACCAGCCCGACGAACCCGACGGCGCCGCTGCTGGTCATCGCCACCGCGGTGGCCAACGATGCGAGCACGAACAGCGTGCGGCGCAGCGCGACCACGTGCACGCCCAGCGACAGCGCGATCACGGGTCCACGCAACATGACGTTGAGTGAGCGCCCCAACGGCCACACGATCACCACCAGCAGCGCGAGCAGCGCCAGCGCGGTGCCGCCGCCGCTGCCCGCGCTCAGATCTCCCGCCAGCCAGAACAGCATGCCGCGGATGCGCGCCTCGGGCGACAGCGTCAGCAGCAGCGTCACCAGCGCGGTCCACAGCGCGGCCAGCATCACGCCGGCCAACAGCAGGCGCGGCGCACCGAGGCCCGGATCGCTCAGCGCGGCACCGGCGAATTCGCGCCGCGCCAGCGCGAACACCAGCACCGTCGACGCCAGCGCGCCGGCGAACGCCGCACCCTGCGTGAAGGCGCCACTGAGCCCGCACAGCAGCGCGGCGAGCGCGCCCACCGCTGCACCGCCCGAGGCGCCCATCACGTAGGGATCGGCCAGTGGATTGCGCAGCAGCACCTGCATCAGCGCACCGGCCAGCGCGAGCAGGCCGCCGGTGGCGAACGCGGCCAGCGCGCGCGGCAGCCGCAGGTCGCGCACGATCTGGGCATTCACGCTGTCGTCGGGGTGCAGCAGCACGCGCAACAGCTCGAGCGGCGCGATCGCGTGGCTGCCGACCGCCAGCGCCAATGCCAGCGTGGCCGCGGCAACCACCGCAAGCAGCAGCCAGATGCGCAGCGCCCGCCTCATGCCCTGCAGCGTCGCGTCATTTCCAGACCGCGTCCAGCGTCAGCTGGTACTGCCGCGGCGCCGTGTTGTAGCCCTGCGCGATCTCGTAGCGCTTGTCGGTCGCGTTGAGCACCCGAGCGCCGAGCGTGACGTCGCGCGTGACCGACCAGTTCGCGTGCAGCGACAGCAGCGCGTAGCCACCCATGCGCGAGGCCGGCGTGTTGGCTGCGCTGTCGAAGCGCTCGCCGCTGGCGGTGACGTCGCCGCCGACGCGCCAAGTGCCGGTGTCGTAGGCGACGCCGGCGCGGCCGTGGTCGCGTGCGCGGCGCACCAGCAGCAGGCCGCTGTCGGCGTCGCGCGGGTTCTGGTGCGTCCACTCGAAGTCGGCCCGCCACGCGCCCCACAACTGCGCACCGGCCAGCGTGGCGCCGCGGATGCGCGCGTGATTCACGTTGACCACCGTCGTGAAGGTCGGGTCGATCGCGATCAGGTCGTCGATGCGGTTGTCGAACACTGACAGGCTCAGCGTGGTGCCGCCGCTGCGATAGCGCAGCGCGGCGTCGAGGCCCACCGAGCGCTCGGGTTCGAGGTTGGGGTTGCCCGAGAAGCCGAACGCCGACGGGAAGTACAGGTCGTTGAACGACGGCGCACGAAACGCGGTGCCGGCGGCGCCCGTGACGCGCCAGTCGGGCGCGAACGACCAGCCCGCGCCGACGCGCCCGGTGGTGTGGGTGCCGAACTGCGAGTTGTGGTCGGTGCGTAGCGATTCCTCGAGCTGCACGGTGTCGAAGGTGTGCTGGCCGGCGGCGAACAACGACGTCACGATGCGCGAGGTCTGCGTGTAGGCCGTGTCGCTGGTTACGCGCTCGCGCCGCCACTCGGCGCCCAGGCTCAGCTTGGTGGCCGTGAAGCTGAGGTCGTTCTGCCAGCTCAGCTGATCCTGGTCGGTGTCGAACGTGCTCGGGAAGGCGCCGCTGGTGCTCGAGTGGTCGCTGCCGCGCGCCACGCGCAGCGTGCTGAGCCAGCGGTCGCTCAGGCGGTCTTCGCTTTGCAGCGACACGCTGCCCAGCCGCTGGTGGTTGATGTCGTCGCTGCCGGGGCCGGAGTCGAAATGCGTGCTCGCGCTGCTGAGCGTGCCGCGCAGGCTGACCCGGTGCCCGTCGGCCCAGCGCCAGTTGACGGCGCCGTTAGCGTGCTTGTCGCGGTACGGATCGTTGTCGGGATTGAACGAGAACGTGTTGCTCGCGTTGGTGGCCGAGAACGCGTCGACCTCGAGCGCGCCGGCGTTGAGCGACCACGACCAGTCGCCGCTGGTGCGGCCGATGCCGGCGCGCACCTCGGCGCGGTGATCGCTGCCCGCCGACACGCCGGCGCTGATGCCGTCGGGCGCTCGCGTGAAGATCTGGATCACGCCGCCGATCGCATCGGCACCGTAGAGGCTGCTGGCCGGGCCGCGCAGCACCTCGATGCGGTCGATCTGCGCCAGCGGCAGATGCTCCAGCGCGTTGGTGCCGGTGGTCGCCGAGTTGATGCGCACGCCGTCGACCAGCACCACCACATGGTTGGTGTTGGTGCCGCGCAGGAACACGCCGCTCGGTTGGCCCGGGCCGCCGGTCTGACTGAGTTCGGCGCCGGCGTGGCGCTGCAGCAGCTCAGCGAGGCCGATCGGCCCGGCGCGCGCGATCTGCTCGGCGTCGATCACCACCAGGTCGGCGACCACCTGGTCTGCCGACTGCGGCACGCGGTTGGCGGTGACGACGACCTGCGGTATCGGATCGGCGCTCCACGCCGGAGACGGATCGGCGAACAATGAAACGAAAACGGCGGCGCCGGCCGCGAGGGCCCGGCGCTGGGGCAGGGTGTGATGCACGAGAGCGACTCCCGCAGCCAGCGTCCCCGCAGACTGCATCGACAGAGATTCGCCGCGCCGAGTGGCGCGACGGCCAGTGCAGCGGGCCGGTATCCGGGCTCGTGGGGTGGCGCTTCTGGCAAGCGCCCTCGATGGCCGCCTTCCCACGGACCGCGAGGTCCGCAGTGGCATTCGGCCACGTCGGCGATGTGCGTGACATCGCAACCCACCAACCGGTGCGGGGGCAGCGCAGGCTTTGCGCGTTCGTCACACTGCGGCGAGCGCGCGCACCTGCTTCCCGTTTATCCGCGGGCCGAACTGCGACCCGCGGCACCCGATGCGCCGCCGATCTTAGCGTGCGCGGTCACCGCCGCCGGCGAGCGTCGCCACGCCTCAGCTCTGCTGACAGGGCACCTGGAAGATCTCGCGCCGGCCACCGTCGATGCGCGCAGCGGTGAGGCTGCCGCCCCACACGCAGCCGGTGTCCAGTGCCAGCAGATCGGGCCGGTCGATCAAGCCGAGCGCCGACCAGTGGCCGAACGCGACCGGCACGCCGGCGGTGCGCCGCGACGCGATGTCGAACCAAGCCGCATAGCCCGGCGGCGCCGCGCCGGCACCTTCTTTCACCTTGAACTCCATCGTGCCGTCGGGCATGCAGAAGCGCAGCCGCGTCAGCGCGTTGATGACCACCCGCGCGCGGTCATCGCCGCGCAGCGTGTCGTCCCAGCGCGCCGGCGTGTTGCCGTACATGCGCGGCAGGAACGCGTCGAGGCGCTCGCTGCGCAGCAGCGCCTCGACCTCGGCGGCCAGCGCCAGCGTCTGCTCGGTGTCCCACTGCGGCAGCACGCCGGCATGCACCAGCAGCCAGCCGTGCGCGCGGTCGGCGAGCCTGCCGCGGCGCAGCCAGGCGAGCCAACCCTCGCGCTCGGGGCTGTCGAGCAACGCCTGCAGCGTGTCGCTGCGGTGCGCCGGCCGCACGCCGGCCGCCACCGCAAGCAGGTGCAGGTCGTGGTTGCCGAGCAGGCAGGTGGCCGCGTCGCCGAGCGCATGCAGCCGCTCGAGCACGCCGAGGCTGTCGGGCCCGCGGTTGACGAGGTCGCCGAGCACGTGCAGGCGATCGCGCGAC
>DASTZF010000449.1:0-12017 GCA_035764445.1 Burkholderiaceae bacterium | reverse complement strand
CGACGCGCTCGATGTCCCAGCCCTTGCGCTCGTAGAACGCCAGCCGCGCCTCGTAGTGCTGCAGCAGCTCGGCATCCTGTGGTGACAGCGCGGCGCGACCGTCGCGCAGCAGGCGAGCCCGCACCATCTCCTGCCGGCGGTACTGAAACGAGAACGGCGTCGCGTAGACCGCGAGCAGCTGCAGTTGTTGCGGCGACAGCAACGCCCACGCGAGCGCGAACTGATCGTCGATCTCGTTGGCCGCGTCGGTGTCGATGACGACGCGCGGCGCAGCCTGCGGCGGCGCCAATCGTTGTCGGTACCAGTCGTCGGTTCGCATGCTGAGCAAGGAGGACGCGTCTTGCGTGAGGATGCGCACCGGTCTGCCGGGGACTGATCGTCGCGCCCGCCACGAACCTTAGGTGTAACCCTCTTTCCAGCGCGTTGGTTGAAACCGAATGAGAGGGATGGCCGGCACACCGGGCGCGTGCAATGCGGAGGAAAGGTCCAACGAGATATCGGATGCTTCCGGCGATGGCGTCGGCTCCGGAAACTCGATCGAAAGCCAGTAGACCTTGGCACTCCCAGTCAACGGGTACTCGTTCGGGACCGGGCGATCGCCCCATTCCCCGCCGCTGCTGACCCGGTGGCCGGATTGATCCCACATCGCAAACTCGAAGCCGCGCGTGCCCGTGACCGCCTTGTCCGCGACGAAGAGCCTTGCCATCTGAGGGCGAAACACGAAGTCGCCATCGTGTTGCGCGATGCGCAGCGTGACCCGGGTGCTTCTCGGGTCGACGCGTTGGGTATGGACGGTCCGCGGATCGATCGACAGCGGAAGCGCGTACAGGTAGACCTGAGTGTCGTGGGTCTGGATCTGATTGTTGATGCGGACGCCCAGTGTGATGCCGGGAAGAACGAACTCCGATCGTTGATGCGCCTCGAAGGGTGTTCGGTACTCGCGCAGATCCGATGGCGGCGCGCCGACGTACGGGACACTCTCCCATCCGCCGCGATATCCGGCACAAGCACACAGCGACATCGCAACCAGCGTCGCGAGCACCGCCCGCGAAGCCAAGGTGATGCCCGGTGCCGCGACGTCGAGCGCTGTGCCCGCAATCGATCGCTTTCGGCGAGCACGCACGGTCCGACCTCCAGCTACGGGCTGTCGGACCGCTCGTCGTCGCGATAGCGGCGCCAGCGCGCCATCGCGTGGCGCATCAACCGCGCCTGCTCGCGGAACTTGCGGCAGGTGTCGCAGATGCGCCAGTGCATCTCGAGCGCCAGACGCTCGGTCGCGGTCAGCTCGCGGTCCTCGCTCTCGAGCACCAGGCGGGTCACTTCGCGGCAGCTGCGTTTGAGGTCCATGGCCTTCAAGTCACCGGTTGCCCGGAGAACCAGCCCTGCTGCAGGCAATCGCGCAGACGAAGCCGCGCCCGATGCAGCAGGACCCACAGGTTCGTCGACGTGATCGCCAGCTCCTTACAGATCTCGTCGGTGCCGAGCTCGAGCCACTCGCGCATCATGAACACGCGGCCCTGCGTGGGCGGCAGCTGCTCGACGCACAGCTCGAGCACCTCGAAGAACTGGCGCTGGTTCAGGCTCTGCTCGGGGTTGCCCCAGTCCTGCGGCGCCTCGCGCCAATGACCGTCGGCCTTGAACAACAGCTCGTCGATGTCGGTCTCGTCGTCGTCGCTCAGGATCGTGCACTCACGGCTGTGGCGGCGCAGCTGGTCGATCACCTTGTGCTTCAGGATGCCGACCAGCCAGGTCTTCAACTGTGACTGCCCACCGAAAGCCTGCGGCTTCTCGAGCGCGACCAGCAACACCTCGGACACCGCGTCCTCGGCCCACGCGTCGTTGCGCAGTTGCGAGCGCGCGTAGCGCAGCAGCTGTGGGCGCAGCGTTTCGACCTGGCGGGCGAATTCGGACATGCGGGCAACGAACGGGGCGGCGTGAGTGTAAACGCCGCCGCCGTGCGGCCCGCGTCAGTCGACTGCCGGCTGGATGTTGGCATTCAAGTGGAACAGGTTGTCCGGGTCGTATTGGGCCTTGATGCGCGACAGCCGCCTGTACTTGGCGTCGCCGTACGACGCGCGCACGCGCTCGGCGTCGGCGTCGGCGAGGAACGTGTCACACGCCGGCGCCGCACTCGTGCACCGGCAGGTCGGCGCTGCGCGTGAAGCGCAGGTGCGTGATGTCGGCCGGGAAGAACATGCCCCAGGTCCACTCGACCCAGATGCGCAGCTTGCGGCGCAACGTCGGCATCTGCGACATCGAGCGGCAGAAGCAGATCCACCACCTGCGCCACATCATTCGCCAGTTGGCAAGGAAGGTGCCGCCCGACTTCACGCCGGCCGGCGTGCGTGCCCGCTGGCAGTCGGGTTATGCCGATGCGCTGCGCATGATCGAGCGCGAGCCGTGGACCGAGCCCGTCGATGCGATGGAAGGCGTGGTGGTTCATCAGGCTGTGTAAGGGCAGGGGCACAGCGACGACTGACTCTGCGTCGAAGGCATGTCGCCGAAGACCAACCCAAACAGGAGCAACTCATGAACAAGCGTCTCATTTCGTCGGCCCTCGCGTCGCTCATGGCGCTGGGCCTCGTCGGTCAGGTGGCCGCACAGGACAAGGGCAAGGAGAAGTGCTACGGCATCGCCAAGGCCGGTCAGAACGACTGCGCGAACCTGTCGGGCACGCACTCGTGCGCGGGGCAGAACAAGACCGACAACGCGCCGGGCGAGTTCAAGTACGTGGCCAAGGGCACGTGCAAGGACATGAAGGGCCTGAGCGCCGACGAAGCCAAAGCCGTGAAGGGCTGACGCACTGGACACCACAACACGCCGGCCGCGCTGCAAGCGGCCGGCCTCGATGAACGAGGGAGCTTTGATGTGATCTCACTGACATCCCTATTCGTCGTGCAGATCGGTCGGGCGATCGATCGTGCGATTGCCGCGCTCGAAGCGGTGCAACCGGCCGCGCAATTGCTGGCGCGCTTCTACGTGGCCAAGGTGTTCTTCCTCTCGGGGCTGACCAAGGTGCGCGACTGGGACGTCACGCTGGCGCTGTTCAGCGACGAGTACCACGTGCCGCTGCTGTCGCCGACGCTGGCCGCCTGGCTGGGCGCCGGTGCCGAGTTGCTGCTGCCGGTGCTGCTGGTGCTTGGATTGACCGGACGCGCGAGCGCGCTGGGCCTGTTCTTCGTCAACGCCGTGGCGGTGATCAGCCTCGGCGAAATCGGCGAAGCGGCGCTGCAGCTGCATCTGTTCTGGGGCAGCTTGCTGCTCGGCCTCGTGCTGTGGGGCCCCGGCCGCTGGTCTGCCGACGCCTGGTGGCTCGGCAGTCGTGCCAGCCGCCTGCTCCGCTGACGATGACCGCAATGGTGTAAGGGGTCCCGACAACGGGTCGACTAACGCGCGCCAGTCACTGCTGGCGTGACCAAGAATAGGAGACCTCATGAGCACAGCAAGCACCGGACCCTCGACGAGCCGCGCAGTCGATCCGGACAAGCTCAATGCCTTCCTCGGTCGGATGGTCGGCGACATGGGTGCGATCGCCAGCGGGGCTTTGGTCCTGCTGGGCGATCGACTCGGCCTCTTTCACGCCATGCGATCCGGCGAGCCGGTGAGCTCCGATCAACTCGCGCAAAAGACCGGCACCCATGAGCGCTACGTGCGCGAGTGGCTGTCGGCGCAGGCAGCGGCCGGCTACGTCGACTACGACGATGCGACGGAGAGGTTCTCGCTCAATCCCGAGCAGGTAGCGGTGTTCGCCGACGACGACAGCGCCACCTCGATGGCGGGCGCCTTCGAAGTACTGGCGACCCTGTGGCTGGACGAGCCCAAGGTGGCCGATGCCTTCCGGCATGGCCGCGGGCTGGGCTGGCACGAACACAGCCAATGCCTCTTCCGCGGCACCGAGCGCTTTTTCCGTCCGGGCTACAACGCGAACCTCGTGCCGTCGTGGCTGCCGGCGCTCGAAGGCGTGGTGGAGGGTCTGACTCGTGGGGCCACAGTGGCCGACGTCGGTTGCGGCCATGGGTCGTCGACGATCGTGATGGCGCGCGCATATCCGAAGTCGAGCTTCGTCGGCTTCGACTACCACGCGCCTTCGGTGGGGCGCGCCACCGAAGCGGCCCGCAACGCAGGGGTGACGAACGTGCGCTTCGAGCTCGCGACAGCCAAGACCTTCAAGGGGCACTACGACCTGGTCGCGTTCTTCGACTGTCTGCACGACATGGGCGATCCCGTGGGTGCGGCCCAGCACGTTCGCGAGTCGCTCAAGCCCGATGGAACCTGGATGATGGTCGAGCCCTTCGCGGCCGACCGTCTGCGCGACAACCTCAATCCGGTCGGCCGCGTGTACTACGCGGCTTCCACCATGGTGTGCACGCCATGCTCGCTGGCCCAGGAAGTCGGCCTGGCCCTGGGTGCCCAGGCCGGCGAGAAGCGGTTGCGAGAAGTCGCGGAGGCCGGTGGCTTCAGCCGCTTCCGCCGCGCGGCGGAGACGCCCTTCAACATCGTCTTCGAAGCGAAGCCCTGAACGGGCTGCTTCCTCGGTCGCGTCGAAACTCCGACGCGACCGAACACATCAGGCGCGAGCCCTCTTCTGTGCGAATCGCGTCTGATACGCGCCCGGGGACAGGCCCACCTCGCGCTTGAACAGGCGCCGGAACGAGCTCGCATCGCCATAACCCACGCGTTCGCACACCGCGTCCCAACTGATCTCGCTCGCTTCGAGAAGCCGCTTGGCTTCCTGCACCTTCATCAGCTGCGCAAGATGACCTGGCGTGACTGCCAGCGCGGCCTTGAAGCGGCGGATCACGGTGCGTTCACTGACTGCGAGGGCTTGCGCCAAGGCGCCGAGCTGGAACGGCTCGCCGATGCGGCGCTCTATCCATCGCTGCGCGCGCTGCACCAATGCGTCGCCGTGCCCCTCTCTCTCGACCAAGGCCAGCGAGCGGTACGGCGCCTGAGAGCCATTGCTGCCGTCCAGCAACAACGTCTTGGCAGCAGACGAGGCCACGCTACGGCCACAGAACCGCTCTGCGAGCCGCAAGGCGAGCTGTAATCCGGCAGTGGAGGCGCCGCTGCAGAACACGCCGCGGTCGTAGGTGACCGCTTGGTCCACGCGAAGGTCAACGGCCGGGTACCGTTGACGGAAGACGCCGCTCAGCCACCAGCTGGTCGTGGCCATGCGGCCGTCCAGCACCCCGGCCTCTGCCAGAAGGAGCGTCGCGGTGCAATTGGCCGCTAGCACGGCGCCTCGCTCCAGCTGCTTGCGCAGCGCGGGCAACAGCCAGCGATGTCGCTGCAACTCGGTCCACAGCGCCGGGCCGACCGACTCGATGAACAGCCCCGGCAAGAAGATGACATCGGCCTGCGCTTCGGGATCCAGGCGCGCATGCGGCGCGATGGTGACGCCAGCCGCGGTGCGGATCGGTTGAGCGCTCACCGATTGGATCTCCCACTCGAGGGCCGGGCGCGACTGAGCACCGTGACGGCGTGCAGCCATCGCGTTGACCACGGTGAACACGTCGACCGGGCCCGTGACGCCGGTCGCGAGGCCGCCGTCCAGAGCCCAGATCAGCACTTTTCGCATGATGTCGTTATTGCACCGTGACATGGCAATCCTGACACTCCCTTCCGGCAGCGTCAATGCCTAGAGTGCCGCCACACCTCGAAAGGAAACGCATGGAAAAGTCATTCATCGACGTGATCGACGGTCTCCGGATGGCCTTCACGGAGCTGGGGGCGGGCGAGCGCACGTTCCTCTTCCTGCACGGCAATCCGACGTCTTCGTTTCTGTGGCGCAGCGTCATGCCCGCTGTGAGCGATCTTGGCCGTTGCGTCGCGCCCGACCTCATCGGCATGGGCGACTCGGACAAGCTCGTGCCGGCGCGCCAAGGCACCTACAGCTTCGCAACCCATCGGGACTTCCTGTGGCGCTTCATCGACCGCGCGTTACCCGAGGGCACGCCGATCACGCTGGTGCTGCACGACTGGGGTTCTGCGCTGGGATTCGATTGGGCACGCCATCACGCACACCGGGTGCGGGGCATCGTTTACATGGAGGCGATCGTGCGGCCGCTGACGTGGGCCGAGTGGCCGTCGGCGTCTCGCGCGATGTTCCAGAGCCTGCGCGGCGACGACGGCGAGCAACTCATTCTGGAGCGCAACCTGTTCGTCGAGCGGATCCTGCCGGCCTCGGTCCTGCGGCAGCTGACAGCCGACGAGATGGCCGAGTACCGCCGGCCGTTTGCGAGTGCGCCGCAGCATCGCTGGCCAACGCTCGAATGGCCGCGTCAGCTTCCAATCGATGGTGAGCCGTCAGCGGTGGTGGCGCAGGTTCAGGCGTATGCCGACTGGATGTCGCGCAATCAAATACCCAAGCTCTTCGTCAACGCGGAGCCGGGCGTCGTCCTGGTTGGCGCGCAGCGCGAGTTTTGTCGCGGCTGGCGCAACCAGACGGAAGTCACTGTCAGCGGCCTGCACTTCGTACAGGAAGACTCTGGCCGCCAGATCGGTGACGCGATCGCACGGTGGGCGCGCGGCTGAGGCACTCGACGGACGAACCTCCGCCTTGTCTCAAACGGTCTGCGTCGGTTTGGCCGACGCCATCTGCGCTCCGAGCAGGTCTTCGACTTTCAGCTTCAGCAGCCGCGTCTTCTCGTCGCTCGGAAAGGCGACACCGACGCCTTGGGTGCGTCCTCCCGACGCGTTGGCCGGCGTGATCCAGGCGACCTTGCCCGCCACCGGATAGCGCTGCGGGTCATCCGGCAGTGAGAGCAGCAGGTAGATGTCCTCCCCCAGCCGGTACGCGCGGGTGGTGGGCACGAAGATGCCGCCGTTGTCGAGGATCGGGACGTACGCCGCGTAGAGCGCACCCTTCTCGCGAAACACGAGCTGGATCACGCTCGGTCGCGAGGTAGCGACGCCCAACCCAGCAAACTCGCTAGCTCCTTTGGCCATTTCCACCCACTCTCAGGGCTTCCGCGCCCGCGACAACCACGCCCCGATCAGCAAGGCAGCGAGGCCGATCGCTGCCGGTGCCAGCACCGCCAACACATCAATCAGCTCGTCCATCCTGCTCAGTCAGGCGCGAAGAAGAGCCTGCCAGTTGTGCTCGCGCGTGCATATGGCGAATTTTCACATTTCACGCGACCTCACCTGCAACCGAGGCGTAACTTCACACGCAATCGGATGCACGAACTGCGGACGGGCGCGCCGCTGCTGGACGCGCGCAATCGCGCCGGTGCGCGCGTCAGCCGTAACCGTAGCCGTAGCCGTAGCCGAGCACCGCGCCGTACGCGGCATAGGCGAGCAGCAGCACCGCGGGTGTCCGGTTGCCGTAGTGCAGCGCCAGGAAGCCCGGAGGTTCCAGCCGTCGGACCGCGTCGGGCCCGTCGAACTCCGAGGCCATGCGCGGATGCACGTAGGGCAACATCGGCAGCGCCACGGTGAGCAACAACAGCGCATGAATCAGGCCGGCTGCCAGGCCCGCCAGCCAGCCGCCGCCGCCGATCAGTGCGAACAGCAGGTAGTACAGGAACGCGATCAGCCAGCCGACCAGCAGGTACAGCACGAAGCCGAGCACGTTGGCCGCGGCGCGCTCGCCGGTGAAGAAAGTGCCCAGCAGCATCGGAAAATTCAGGCGCGACCAGCCGAAGTTCTGCGCGGCGAACGACAACGCCGTCAGCAACGCGGTGGCGATCAGACCCCAGGCCATGATGCGCATCAGCTCGAGGGCGTAGGTCATGTGCGGGCCTCCGCATCGGCCAGGGCCAGCGCCGCCGCGATCAGCCCGGTGTGGCTGAACGCCTGCGGAAAGTTGCCGCACGGCGCACCGTCGCGCGGATCCGCTTCTTCGGCGAACAGGCCGGTGGCGGTGCGCAGCGCCAGCAGCTGCTCGAACAACGCGCGCGCTTCGTCGACATGGCCCAGCCGCGCCAGGCACTCGACGCGCCAGAAGCTGCAGATGATGAACGGGTTATCGCTGCCGAGCACGCCGTCGTAGCGCGGGCCGGGACGATAGCGGTAGGTCAGCGCGCCGGCAGCCAGCTGCTGCTCGATGTAGCGCAGCGTGCCTTCCAGACGTGGATCGCCCGGCTGCAAGTAGCCCAGCCGCGCAATCTGCAGCAGGCTGGCGTCGGCGTCGCTGCCGCCATAGCTGCCGACATAGCTGCGCACCGCCGGGTCGTAGCCGTGGCGGTCGATGTCCTCGCGCAGCGCCGCGCGCTGGCGCGCGAGCTCGGCGGCGTCCAGTGGCAGGCCGATGCGCTCGTGCAGCGCCAGCGCGCAGTCGATCGCCGCCCAGCACATCAGCTTCGAATACGTGTTGTGCCGCGGCGGCAGCCGGATCTCCCAGATGCTCTGGTCGGGATTGCGCCACAACGCGGCCGCTGTGGTCGCGAAACCGGCGACCAGCGCTTTCTCCTCGCGGTCGAGGATCCCGCCGCGGCGGACGAACTCGTGCGCGGTCAGCAGCACCTCGCCGTAGACGTCGAGCTGCTCCTGCTGCGAGGCCGCGTTGCCCACCCGCACCGGCCCGATGCCGCGGTGACCGCGCAGCTGCGGTACTTCGCGTTCGCGCAGCGACGAACGGCCGTACACGTCGTACACCACCTGCAGGCGCGGCCGCGTCAACCGCGTGGCGTGCAACAGCCAGCCGAGGAAGGCGGAGCTTTCCTCCTCGTGCCCGAGGTCCATGAACGATTGCAGCACCAGCGACGTGTCGCGCAGCCAGCAGAAGCGGTAGTCCCAGTTGCGCTCGCCGCGGGTGCCTTCGGGCAGCGAGGTGGTGCCCGCGGCGATCACCGCCCCCGAGACGCTGTAGCTCAGCAGCTTGAGCGCCAGCGCGCTGCGGCGCACCGCGTCGCGGTAGGGTCCCTCGAAGGTGCAGCGGTTGCACCACGTGCGCCACCAGTCGTGCGCGGCGTCGACGCGCGCCTGCAGCGCAGGCCCCAGCGGCTGGATCACCGAGATCTCGTTCTCATTGCAGCCCAACGATGCTTCGCGCTGCTCGCCGCGGCGCAATTGCACGCGTGCCCCCAGTGTGGCCGGGCCTGTCGCCTCGAACGGCAGCGACGACAGCAGATGCAGCGTGGTCGACGCCAGCGTGCATTGCCAACCGAGACGGCCGCGCGGCACCAGCTGCGGCAGCCGACACGCGTAGTCCGGGCGCGGCTCGAACACCGCATGCACGTCGACAGCGCCGTCGATGCAGCGCACGATGCGCAGCAGCTCGTGCGCCGGCTTGAGCTCGCGCTGCTGGCGCACGTCGCCGGGCGTGATCGCCATGCAGTCGATGATCTCCAGCGTGCCCGCGCGGCAGCGCAGCACCGTGCGCAGCACGTTGCTGTCGGGCAAGTACGACTGCTCCGCGCTCAGCATGTCGCCGCCGGTGATCGCGAAGCGGCCACCGCGCTCGGCGTCGAGCAATGCGGCAAACACCGACGGGCCCGAGAAATACGGCAAACACAGCCAGTCGATCGAGCCGAACCGCGAGACCAGCGCCAGCGTCTTGCAGTTGCCGATCGCCGCGTAGTCCGCGACATCGGGTGCACCGGCAAGTACGGCCGTGCTGATGCTGCCCGGCGCGGCCGTGGCGACGATGGCCGGCGCGGGAGCAGCGGCCATGGGCCCTAGGTTCCGATCCGGATCAAGGCCAGGCCGCTCGCCGGATCGTGCGCGCGCCGCAGGTACGCGGGCGAGTCGGTCAGCAGGATCTCGAGCGTCGGCCGCACGATCGCGTGCAGCAGATGGCCCCCGCACGTGCTGGCGTCGCGGCGGCCGAGCACGACATGGGCATGCAGCTTCGGTTTACGGTCCTGCAGCGCGATGTCGCCGATCAGCGACAGCACTTCGAGCTGTTCAGTCAGCTCGATGCGGTCGTAGTCCTTGCGACCCCAGTCGAAATAGCCGAGGGTCACCCGGGTGAACGCGCCGATCGCGGTGATGCGGCTGGCCTCGAGCCGCTGCTCGGCGGCAAAGCGCTCGAGCGTCGACACCACCTCGTTGCCGGTCTGCAGGATCAGCGCGAACGTCCGTTCGGGGACCTCGTTGATCAGTTGTGCGCGCGTAGACAAACCTCCGGGTGTGCGGACACGGCCAGGCGGGCAATCGCCATGCCGGCCCGCGCTGTGCCGTGCCACCGTGCGCTGCGTGGGCAGCGACGGGGCGATCGGGCTCCTGGCCTCTAGCCTTTGACGAGCATCGCCGGCGCGATGCCGAACATGCGTCGGCAGGTGCGGCTGAAGTGCGCGGAGTCGGCGAAGCCCGCGTCCTGCGCAGCGGCGGTCCACGACTGGCCGCTCATGCCTGCGCCCATCGCCGAGTCCACCCGTGCCCACAGCAGGTAGGCACGGAACGACACGCCCGTCTGCGCGACGAAAAGGTGCCTGAAGCGGCTCGGCGAGAGGTGCGCTTGGGCGGCAGCGTCGGCCAGCGAGATCGGGGCGGCCAGCCTCCCTCGCATCCACCCGATCGCGCTCTCGATGCGCGGGTCGACGCGATCGGTCGCCGGCGTCGCGCCCATCGATCCGGGTGCTGCACCGAATTGGTCTATCCTGCCCTCCCCAGCGATTCACAGGAGGCCGCGAAATGACCAATCCCAAAGCGCCGGCGGGGAACGCTGCCTCTGCACCGGCTCCAGCGCAACTCGACGAGCAGGCGATCCGCGAGCGGGTGCGCGAGCTGACCACCCAGATGCTGTCGGGCGGGAGCCTCGACACCGAGGGCGTCAAGGATGTCGTGCGGACGATGAGCGGCGGCGTGTCGAAGCCGCCGCTGGAGAGCGCGCAGGCGCGCGAGGCATTCGCCGAGGCGATCCGCGGCCTCGGCGAGGCGCTGCACGCGTCGTCGCAGGCGACCCACACGGCACTGCAGGCGTTGGCGTCGCGCGGCAAGGAGTTTTCCGACAACGATCTGAAGCATGCGTTCGCGGCGCTACAGAACCTGCAGAAAGACTACGTCGCGGTCGCCAACCAGATTGCCGAAGCCACCACCGGCAACCTGCGCAGTGAACTCGCCGATCTGGCGCTGCATGCACAGCGCGTCGGCGCCGACGTCAACGTGCGCTTCGCGCAGGTGCTGAGCGAGTTCGCCAATCGCATCGGCGCGGTTCGCGCGGGCGCGGTGCCCGGCTTCGACTCCGTGCGCCAGTACGGCGCCAACATGACGATGTTCACCAGCGGCCTGCTCGCCGGCTTCGCCGACGCGCTGCGCCAGCAGTCAGAAGCCAAGAAGGCGAAGTAGGACGTGGCCGAAGCCAGTGCGGTGCGGGACCTGCCGCGCCTGCACGAGATCAGCCTGGTATTCATCCGCCACGGGCTCGGCGACCTCGTGCGGCGGCTCGGCGTCGCCTCGCTGCTGGAGCGCGCCGGCGAGCTGGTGCATTGGGGCGAGGCGTCGCGCAGCGCGCAGCTCGAGCCACAACAGCGCCTGCGCCTGGCCTTCGAAGAGCTCGGCCCGACCTTCATCAAGCTCGGACAGATGCTGTCGATGCGCGAGGATCTGCTGCCACCGAAGTGGACCCACGAGCTCGCGCGCCTGCGCAGCAACGCGACGCCGGTGCCGTTCGAACAGATCCTGCCGGTGATCGAGCGCTCGCTCGGCACGCCGCACGCGCAAGCCTTCGTCGACCTCGAGCGCGAGCCGACCGGGGCTGCCTCGATCGCGCAGGTGCATCGCGCGCGTCTGCCCGACGGCCGCGCCGTGGTGGTGAAGGTGCGCCGGCCGGGCATCGAGGGCAAGGTCGAGGCCGACCTGCGGCTGCTGTCGTCGCTCGCGAACTTCGTCGAACGCGAAGTGCCCGACGCGCGCCGCTATCAGCCGGTGCGCGTTGTCGAAGAGTTTCGCACCTCGATGATGCGTGAGCTCGATCTCGCCACCGAGGCTCACCACATCGAGCGCCTCGAGCGCAACTTCCGCGGCGAACCGCTCGTCCTGATCCCGCACGTGTTCCCGCAGTTCACCAGCGAATTGATGAACGTGCAGGAGCACATCGACGGCATCAGCGCCGAGGATGTGGCCGCGGTGGA
>DASTZF010000448.1:0-5705 GCA_035764445.1 Burkholderiaceae bacterium | reverse complement strand
GAGGGGCATCGCGTGTCGACCGCTGAGACGCTGTCGGAGGGACTGGCTCTGCTCGCGCACGCAGGCGTCGACCTGGTGGTGCTCGACCTCGCGTTGCCCGACGGCGACGGCGAGCAACTGCTCGCCACGCTGCGGCGTGATCGCAACTGGCCGGTGCTCGTGATCTCCGCGCGCGACGCCACCGAACACAAGGTTCGCCTGCTCGACGCCGGCGCCGACGACTACCTGGTCAAGCCGTTCAGCGTGGCCGAGCTGCTGGCGCGCATGCGCGTCGCCGCGCGGCATCGCGGTACCGCCTTGCAGCCTGCACTCATTCATTACCGGCACCTTGGCGTCGAGGTCGACCTGGTCGCGCAGCTCGTGCGGCGCGACGGCGCACCGGTGCACCTGACGCCCACCGAATTCAAGCTGCTGGCGATGCTGGTACGGCAGGCCGGCCAGGTGGTCACGCACCGGCGCCTGCTGGCCGCCGTGTGGGGCGCCGATTTCGTGGAGCACACGCACTACCTGCGCCTGTACATGGCGCAGCTGCGCAGCAAGCTCGAGGCGGATCCGACCGACCCGCGGCTGCTGCTCACGGAGCCCGGCGTCGGCTATCGGCTGGCGGCGGCCGACGACGCCGGACAGCCATCGCGCTGACGTCACGGCACGCCGCCGCGCGCCCATATGCGTTCCTAACGCGTGGCGTCGCATGCTGGCTGCGTCGTCACGAAGGTCGCTTGCGCATGAACGGATCGAACGCCGCCGCTGCGGACACTGCCGCACCCTCTGCCGCCGTCGAACCCACGTCTGCCGGCCGCCAGCGCTTGGCCGCGGCCACGCTGGGCGCGATCGGCGTCGTCTACGGCGACATCGGCACCAGCCCGCTATACACCGTGAAGGAGGTCTTCGCGCCGGGCATCGGCGTGGCGCTGAGCGCGGCTAACCTGATCGGCGCGGTGTCGTGCATGTTCTGGGCGCTGATGCTGGTGGTGACGCTCAAGTACGTGACGCTGATCCTGCGCGCCGACAACCGCGGCGAAGGCGGTGGCCTCGCGTTGACGGCGCTGGCCGCGCAGGCGGTGGCGTCGCAGCCGCGGCTGCGGCGCGCGCTGCTGCTGCTGGGCATCGGTGGCGCGACGCTGTTCTACGGCGACAGCGTGATCACGCCGGCGATCTCGGTGCTCGGGGCGATCGAAGGCCTCGAGGTCGCCACGCCGGCGCTGAAAGCCTGGGTGGCGCCGCTGTCGCTGGCGATCCTGCTCGCCCTGTTCGCGCTGCAACGCTTCGGCACCGCCACCGTCGGCCGCCTGTTCGGACCGGTGATCCTGCTGTGGTTCGTGGTGCTGGCGGCGACCGGCGTGATGCACATCGTCGCAGAGCCGGGGATCCTGGCCGCACTCGATCCACGCCAGGCGGCGTCGTTCCTCGCCGCGCGCGGCTGGCACGCGTGGGCGGCGATCGGGGCGATCGTACTGGCGATCACCGGCGCCGAGGCGCTGTATGCCGACATGGGCCACTTCGGCCGCACGCCGATCCAACTGGCCTGGAATACGTTGGTGCTGCCGGCGCTGGCGCTCAACTACATGGGGCAGGGCGCGCTGCTGATGCGCGATCCGTCGGCGCTCGAGAACCCCTTCTATCGGTTGTTCCCGGCGGCGTGGCTCATGCCGGCGCTGCTGCTGGCCACCTTGGCGGCGATCATCGCGTCGCAGGCGGTGATCTCCGGCGCCTACTCGCTGACGCGGCAGGCGATTCAGCTCGGCTTCCTGCCGCGCATGAGCGTGCGCCACACCTCCAGGCGCTTCAAGGGCCAGATCTACATGCCCGGCGTCAACTGGCTGCTGCTGGGCGGTGTGGTGGCCGCGGTGCTCGGCTTCGGCAGCACGTCGGCGCTCGCCGGCGCCTACGGCATCGCGGTGACGATGACGATGCTGATCACCACGCTGCTCACCTACTTCGTCGTCGCGCGGCTGTGGCGCCTGCCGCGCGCGCTGGCGATCGGCGCCACCGCGTTCTTCGTCGTGCTCGACGGGGTGCTGGTGATCGGCTGCCTGTTCAAGTTTCTTGATGGCGGCTGGTTTCCGCTCGGTCTCGGCGCCGCGCTGTTCGTCGTGATGGTCACCTGGCATGCCGGCCGCGCGCGCACGCTGGCGCAGATCCAGCGCGACGGGTTGCCGCTGCAGCCATTCGTCGATGCGCTCGATCCGCTGTCGATGCCGCGCGCACCGCGCGTGGCCGCCTACATGGTGGCCGACACCGACACCGTGCCGCAGGCGCTGCTGCACAACCTCAAGCACAACCAGGTGCTGCACGAGCGCAACCTGGTCGTCACCGTCGTGTTCCACGAGGTGCCCTGGATCGGCATGGCGCAGCGCGTGCAGGTGCAGCCACTGGGCCACGGCTTCTGGCGCGTGACGCTGCACTTCGGCTTCATGAACACGCCCGACGTGCCGAAGGCGCTGCGCCTGTGCGCAGCCCAGGGGCTCAGCGTGCCGCCGTTCGAGACCAGCTACTTCCTGAGCCGGCAAACGTTGGTGATGCGTGCGCACAGCGGTCTGTCGCCGTGGCGCGCGCGGCTGTTCGCCGCGATGAACCGCAACGCGAGCAGCCTGGCCGAATACTTCAACCTGCCCGACAACGCGGTGGTCGAGCTCGGCACGCGGGTGCAGATCTGATGCACCGGCGGCGTTCGCGCACCTAGGCGACGAACAGCAGCGCCGGCGTCTCGAGCAGCCGCCTGAGCGCCTGCACAAACTGCGCCGCCACGTGGCCATCGACCACGCGGTGGTCGAACGACGACGACAGGTTCATCAGCTTGCGCGGCACCACGACGCCGCTCACGATCATCGGCCGCTCAACGATGCGGTTGACGCCGACGATCGCCACTTCAGGGTGATTGATGATCGGCGTGGTCGCGATGCCGCCGATCGCGCCGAGGCTGGTGATGGTGATCGTCGAGCCGCTGAGCTCGCCGCGCGTGATGTGGCCGCCGCGCGCGGCGGTCGACAGTCGCGCGACCTCGGCAGCCGACTGCCAGAGGTCGAGCGCCTCGGCATGGCGAACCACCGGCACCATCAACCCGGCGTCGGTCTGGGTCGCGATGCCGATGTGCACGGCCGCGTGGCGCGTCAGCACGCCTTTCTCGTCGTCGAACAGCGCGTTGACCGCAGGGTGCTCGATCACCGCCGCGGCGATCGCGCGCATCAGGAACGGCAGCACGGTCAGACGGCCGCGCGACTCGCCGTGCTGCGCGTTGAGCGCACTGCGCAGCGTCTCGAGCTCGGTGACGTCGCACTCTTCGACGTAGCTGAAGTGCGGGATGCGACGCTTGGCGTCCTGCATCTTCAGCGCGATCTTGCGGCGCAGGCCGATCACCGCGATCGACTCGACGCCGTCGCGCGGCGCGCCGCTCGGCGCTGCGGGCCGCGTGGCCGGGGCGCGCGCGACCGGCTCGACCGCGCTCGGGCTGCGCGCCACGGTGGGATGTGCTTTCGCGTAGGTATCGAGGTCGACCTGCATCACGCGGCCCGCGGTGCCGCTCGGCCGCACCTGCGCGAGGTCGATGCCGAGCTCCCACGCGCGGCGGCGCACCGACGGCGAGGCGATCGGTGGGTCGGCAGCGGCCGCAGCGGGCGCGACCGCCGGCGAGGGTGCGCTGGCGCTCGGCCCCGGTGGCGCAACGGGCTTCACCGGTGCAGCCGCGCGCGGTGCAGCGGCCGCAGGCAGCGTCGGGCTTGCCTTGGCATTCGCAGCGGCGTCGAGCGTGGTCTCGATCTTCACGATCTCGGCGCCGACCGCGAACACGGTGCCGGCGTCGCCGCCGACCCAGGTGACGCGACCGCCCACCGGCGACGGAATCTCGACGGTGGCCTTGTCGGTCATCACGTCGGCGAGCGGCTGGTCCTCGGCGACCGTGTCGCCGGGCTTCACGTACCAGGCGACGAGTTCCACCTCGGCGATGCCTTCGCCGATGTCGGGCATCTTGATCGTGCGCTCGGCCACGCCTAGGTCTCCATCACGCGCCGCAGCGCCGCGCCCACGCGCGCCGGCCCGGGAAAGTAGTGCCACTCCTGAGCATGCGGGTACGGCGTGTCCCAGCCGGTCACGCGCTCGATCGGTGCCTCCAGATGGTAGAAGCAGTGCTCCTGCACCAGCGACAGCAACTCGGCGCCGAAGCCGCAGGCGCGCGTGGCCTCGTGCACGACCACGCAGCGGCGCGTCCTCTTCACCGACGCGAGGATCGCGTCGAGATCCAGCGGCCACAGACTGCGCAGGTCGATCACCTCGGCGTCGACGCCGGTCTCGGCAGCCGCCGCCTCGCTGACGAACACCATCGTGCCGTAGGCGAGCACGGTCACGTCGCGGCCCGGACGGACGATGCGCGCCGTCTCCAACGGCACGATGTAGTGGCCAGTCGGCACCTCGGACAGCGGATGCTGCGACCATGGCACCACCGGCCGATCGTGGTGGCCGTCGAAGGGGCCGTTGTACAGGCGCTTGGGCTCAAGAAAGATCACCGGGTCGTCGCACTCGATCGACGCGATCAGCAGGCCCTTGGCGTCGTACGGGTTGCTCGGCATCACGGTGCGGATGCCGCACACGTGGGTGAACAATGCCTCGGGGCTCTGGCTGTGGGTCTGGCCGCCGTAGATGCCGCCGCCGCACGGCATGCGGATGGTGATCGGCGCGGTGAAGTCGCCGGCCGATCGGTAGCGCAGGCGCGCCGCCTCGCTGACGATCTGGTCGCTCGCCGGATAGAAGTAGTCGGCGAACTGGATCTCGACCACCGGCCGCAGGCCATACGCGCCCATGCCGACCGCGGCGCCGACGAGGCCGCCTTCGCTGATCGGCGCATCGAACACGCGCTGCGACCCGTACTTGACCTGCAGCCCCTCGGTGCAGCGGAACACGCCGCCGAAATAGCCGACGTCTTCGCCGAACACCACGACGTTGGGGTCTCGCGCGAGCATCACGTCCATCGCCGAGCGCAGCGCCTGGATCATCGTCATGCGCGTCGTCGCGGCCGCTGCGGTCGTCGGCGCTTCGGCGAGCGCGACGTCGTTCTTGGTGTCAGTGGCCATGGTGCTCGGCCTCCAGTTGCGCCAGCTGGTGCTTCAGGTGCGGCGGCATGTCTTTGTAGACGTCCTCGAACATCGACGCCAGCGGTGGGATGTGACCGTCGAGCAGCGTGCCGTGCGCCTCGGCCTCCTTCTGCGCGGCGATGACCTCGGCCTCGAGCTCTTTCTGCAGCGCGTCGTGCTGCTCGTCGCTCCACGCCTTCAGCTGGATCAGGTGCGCTTTCAGGCGCTCGATCGGATCGCCGAGCGGAAAGCGCTTCCAGTCGTCGGCCGGTCGGTAGCGCGACGGGTCGTCCGACGTGCTGTGCGCGCCGCCACGGTAGGTGATCCACTCGATCAGCGTCGGGCCGAGGTTGTTGCGAGCGCGCTCGGCGGCCCAGCGCGACGTGGCCAGCACCGCGAGCCAGTCGTTGCCGTCGACGCGCAACGACGCGATGCCGCAGCCGACGCCGCGCGCCGCGAAGGTGGTTGCCTCGCCGCCGGCGATCGCCTGGAAGGTCGAGATCGCCCACTGGTTGTTGACCACGTTCAGGATCACCGGCGCGCGGTAGACGTGCGCGAAGGTGAGCGCGGTGTGGAAGTCGGCCTCGGCGGTGGCGCCGTCGCCGATCCACGCCGACGCGATCTTGGTGTCGCCGCGGATCG
>DASTZF010000447.1:0-10360 GCA_035764445.1 Burkholderiaceae bacterium | reverse complement strand
GCGTATGCCGAAGGCTGGTCCGACCCCGAAGGCGCCGATGCGCGCCGCCGCAACTTGGCCGACGAGGCGATCTGGCTCGGTCGCCTGGTGGCTTCACTGCTGCCCGACGAGGGCGAAGCGCTGGGCCTGCTGTCGCTGATGCTGCACGCGCACGCACGGCGCGACGCACGGCGCAACGCAGCGGGCGACTACGTGCCGCTGAGCGAACAGGACCCGCAGCGGTGGGACGCGCCGATGGTCGACGAGGCCGAGGCGCTGCTGCACCGGGCCAGCGCGTGCCGCGGCCTGCCGGGACGCTATCAACTCGAAGCGGCGGTGCAGTCGGCACACGCGATGCGGCGACGCACCGGCAGCATCGACTGGCTGGCCATCGAGCGTTTGTACGACGCGCTGTGCGAGCTCACCGGGTCGCCCGTGGCCGCGCTGAACCGCGCGGTGGCACTGGCCGAGACGCGGGGGCCCGCTGCCGGCCTCGCCGCGCTCGACGCGCTGGCCGGCGACGCGCGGATGGCCGATTATCAGCCGCACTGGGCCGCCCGCGCGGAGTTGCTGGCGCGCAGCGGCGCTACCGCCGCGGCAGCACAGGCGTACGAGCAGGCGATCGGCCTGGAGCGCGAGCCTGCAGTGCGCCGCTACCTGCAGCAGCGCGCCGCAGCGCTCGCGCGGCGCTCTGTCCAAGCCGGCCACTGAATGCGGTCACCTAGGCGACTGCCGCGCACGATCCGGTCACGGTAGCCACCCGCTGTCGCGGGTGCGAGGATCCGGCACACAATCCGCCGCACAACCGCAAGGCCCCCGCGCGGCCGCGCTCCACGACGAGGAGACCTCATGCAGATCTGGAAACTCGCCTTCGCCGCCGCCTGCGCGTTCGGCGCGGCCACCGTGCAGGCGCAGGACATCCGCATCGGCGCCAACCTGCCGATGAGCGGTCCCAACTCGGAGTACGGCGAGCTGTTCTCCAACGCCGCCAAGCTGGCGATCGAGCACATCAACGCCGACAAGCTGCTGTCCAAGAAGCTCGATCTGGTGATCGAAGACAGCCAGGCGCAGCCGCAGCAGGGCGTGGTGGCGATGAACAAGCTGGTCAACGTCGAGAAGGTGCCGTTCGTGCTGTCGGCGTTCACCGCGGTATCGAAGGCGGTGGCGCCGGTGGGCGATAAGGCGCACGTGGTCACCGTGAACGGCGGCGCGATTGGACCCGACCTCGCCGAGCTCGGCGACTACTTCTGGAACGTGATCCCGCTGGTCAACCTCGAGGTGCAGGCGATGGCGCCATACCTGGTGAAGGAGCGCGGCTTCAAGAAGATCGCGCTCGTCTACGTCGACGACCCCGCGGGCGAGGCGATCCGCAAGGAGCTCGAAACCCACGTGCCGAAGAGCGGCGGTGCGCTGGTGGCAGCGATCCAGGTGCCGCGCGCGTCGCAGCAGTTCTCGGGCGTCGCCGCAAAGGTGCGCGAGGCATCGCCCGACCTGGTCTACATCGCATCGTTCGGCGCCCAACAGGCGCAGATCGCCAAGCAACTGCGCGACAACGGCGTCACGCAGCAACTGGCCAGCTACTCCGCCTACTCGGCGCCGACCGCGGCGCAGCTGCCGGAGTCGAAGGGAGCGCTGTACACCACGCAGGTGATCAACTGGGGCGGCGACGCGCTCAGCCAGCGTGTCGCCAAGGACTGGAAGGCCAAGACCGGCAAGGAGCCGAGCGCCTACATCGCCAACTACTACAACGCCGTGCTGATCTTCGCCAGGTTGGCACAGGCGCTGGAGAAGGCCGGCCAGCCGATCACCGGCGAGAACCTGCTGAAGCAGCGCAGGACGATGACGAGCTTCGAGGTCGTCGGCGGCAAGCTGCAGTTCCTGCCCAACGGCACGGTCAGCGTGCCGCTGCAGATCAACGAGACCGACGGCGGCGCCGGCAAGCCGGTGAAGACCAACATCGTCGTCGCGCTCTGATGCCGCACGCCGCGCCGGGCGCGGCGGCCTCCGCGCGGTAACTCGACCGTGCTGCTGCTGCAACTGCTGATCAACGGGCTGCAGCTGGGCGCGATCTACGCGCTGACCGCGGTCGGTTTCGCGCTGATCTTCGGCTCGACGCGCATCTTTCACGTCGCGCACGGCGCGGCGTTCACGATCGCCGCCTACCTGTTCTGGTGGTCGTTCACCAAGCTGCACTGGCACTGGCTGGCGGCGCTGCTGCTCGCCACGCTGGCCGTGATCGCCTTCGGCATGCTGATGGAGCGCTGGATATACCGGCCGATCCAGCGCCACGAGGGCGCCTTCTTCACCGTCTTCATCGCCGCGTTCGGCATGCAGATCGTGGTGCAGAACGCGGTCGGCACGATCTTCGGCCGCGGCTTCGAGACGGTGACCGTGTCGCTGTCGCGCGCGGTGCCGCTCGCCCAGGGCTTGTACGTCGCGCCGGTCGCGGTGGTGGCGATCGTCAGCGCGCTGGTGTGCTTCGCTGCGCTGGCGTGGTTCCTGACCCGCACGCACGTCGGCACCGGCCTGCGCGCGCTGTCGGACAACCCCGACCTGGTGCGCGTGTTCGGGCTCGACCCATCGCGGCTCGCTCAGGTGGCGTTCGCGCTTGGCTCGGCGCTGGTCGTCCCCGGCGCCGCGCTGACCGCAGCGACGCAGGGCATCAACCCGAACATCGGCGCGCACATCATGCTGATCAGCCTCGCCGCGACGATCGTCGGCGGCATCGGCTCGCTCACTGGCGCCGCCTGCGGTGGCTTGCTGCTCGGGCTGGCCGAGAGCCTCGCGCTGTGGAAGCTCGACGCGCAGTGGAGCGAAGGCGTGACCTTCGTGATCCTGTTCGTGTTCATCATCTTTCGGCCCTCGGGCTTCCTCGGGCGGCCGCTGGGCGCGAAGTGACGACGCGATGCTCGCCTACCTGACCAACCTGGCGGTGCTGATCGGCATCAACGCGATCCTCGCGGTGACGCTGAACTTCGTGCTCGGCTACGCCGGCATCTTCTCGATGGCGCACGCGGTGTTCTTCGGCGTCGGCGCCTACACCGCGGCGCTGGTGGCGATCAAGCTCGGCGGTGGGCTGCTGCTGGCCACCGGTGCGGGCATGGCGGTGGCCGCGCTGATCTCGCTGGCGCTCGCGCTGCCTGCGCTGCGCGTGCGCGGCGAGTACTTCGTCGCTGCATCGCTCGGCCTGCAGATGCTGGCGATCACCGTGTTCTCGGAGTGGAAGGCGTTCACCGGCGGCATCGGCGGCATCACCAACATCCCGCCCGCCACGCTGTTCGGCTTTCGCTTCGCAACGCCGGCGCAATACCTCGTGCTGACGCTTGCCTGCCTGGCGATCGTGCTGGCGATCGTGCGCGCGCTGGTACGCGGCAGCTTCGGCCGCAGCCTGAAGGCGATCCGAGACAACGAGACCGCGGCGTCGACCTACGGCAAGAACGTCGCGGTGGTCAAGACGATCGCGGTGGCGGTGTCCTCGTCGCTGGCGGCCGTGGCGGGGGCGCTCTATGCGTTCTACATGAGCTTTGTCAACGTCGAGAGCTTCGTGCTCGACACCTCGGTGCTGCTGATCGCGATGGTGGTGATCGGCGGCGTCGCCACGCTGACCGGGCCGATCGTCGGCACGATGCTGATCCTGCTGCTGCCCGCTGCGCTGTCGTACCTGCCGGGGCTGCCGAGCACCGAGATCGGCTCGATCCAGCAGATCGTCTACGGTGCGGCGATGGTGCTGCTGATGATCTTCCGCCCTGGAGGCGTGTGGAGCCTGCGTCGACGCGAAGGTGATCGCGCATGACCGCTGCGCCGGAGGTGTTGCTCGAGACGCGTGGCCTGTCGTTCAGCTTCGATGGCCTGAAGGCCGTCGACGACGTGTCGCTCGCGCTGCGCGCCGGCATCGTGACCACGCTGGTGGGCCCCAACGGCGCCGGCAAGACGACGCTGTTCAACCTGATCACCGGGCATCTGGCGCCGCGCTCGGGCGACGTGCTGTGGCTCGGCCGCAGCATCAAGGGCCTGCCGCACTGGCGCATCGCGCGCGAAGGCATCGGCCGCACGTTCCAGGATCTCAAGCTGTTCGACCACATGAGCGTGCTGGAGAACGTGCTCGCGGTCACCGAGCGCGGCTGGTGGTTGTGGCAGAGCGGCGGCGGGGCCGGCGCCGCGGAGCGCAAGGCGCGTGCCGAGGAAGCGCTGAAAGCCGTCGGCCTTGCCGACCGCCGTCACGCGCGCGCGCTCGATCTCGCGTACGCGGAGCGCAAGTTCCTGTCGGCAGCGCGCGTGCTGGCCAGCGGCGCGAAGCTGTGGCTGCTCGACGAGCCGGCCTCGGGGCTCGACCCGCGCTCGTACGAACGCTTTCTGTCACTGCTGCGCAGTCAAGTTGCCAAGGGCAGCACGATCTGCATCATCGAGCACAACCTCGACATCGTGCACGGCATCTCCGACCGCATCGTGTTCCTCGACCAGGGCCGTGTGCTCGCCGAAGGCGACCCCAAGGGCATCCTGGCCGATCCGAACCTGGCCGCGATCTACTTCGGCGAGCGTGCGGCATGATGGCCGGCAACCAGGGTCACGCCGCGAGTGCCGCGCCGGTGCTGAGCGCGTCGCACCTCGAGGTCGCCTACGGCGGCAAGCCGGTGCTCGCCGACGTGTCGCTGGCACTGCACGCCAACGAAGTGGTGTGCGTGATCGGCCACAACGGCGCCGGCAAGTCGACGCTGATGCGCACGCTGTTCGGGCTCGTCAAGCCGCGTGCGGGACAGGTGCTGGTCGACGGCGCCGTGCTGTCGCAGCACACGCCGCGTGCGCTCGCCGCCTGCGGCATCGCGCTGATGCCCGAGGGCCGCGGCATCTTTCCGAGTCTCACGGTGGCCGAGGTGTGGTCGCTTGCCCTCGGCTCGGCCAACGTACCGAAGGCCGAGCGACCGGCGCGCATCGAGTGGGTGCTGTCGGTGTTGCCGCCGGTGCGCAGCTTCTTCCACAAGCGCACCGGCCTGCTGTCGGGCGGTCAGCAGCAGATGGTGTCGATCGGTCGCGCGCTGCTCGGCCAGCCACGCGGGCTGATCCTCGACGAGCCGTCGATCGGGTTGGCGCCCAAGCTGTTCCAGGACCTGATGCAGCCGATCCGTGCAGTGCAGCAGGAACGTCGCCTGAGCATCCTGCTGGTCGAGCAGAACGTGCGCGAGGCGCTGAAGATCGCCGACCGCGTGATCGTGATGAAGGCCGGGCGCATCGTGCGCGAGGCCCTGCCCGACGAACTGAAGGACAACGCAGCACTGATGGAGCTGTACTGACCAACCCTTAGCGCGCCACGCGCGCGGCCGCGGTCGCCACCTTGCGCAGCGCCAGCAGCGCTGCCGACGCGTCGGCAGCGCGCCAGATCAGCGGCGTGGTCACCTGCCCATGCACCTTTGGCAACGGGTGGCGCGCCACCGTGGCGTGCTGCACGGTGTCGAGCACCGACTCGGGCACCAGCGCGACACCGGTGCCCGACGCCACGCAGGCGATGATCGCGTGGTACGAGCTCAGCTCGAGCACGCGCACGCTGGCCACGCGCGCCGGGCCGAGCCAGTGTTGCAACACGCGGCGGTATGCGCAGCCGTTCGGGAACGCGATCACCGAATCGCCATCGATGTCTCGCGCGCGCCGGATCGGCGCGTGGCCGAGCGACGAGATGATGACCAGCCGCTCGCGGAACAGCCGCTCGGCGGCGAGTTCCTGGCTCGACGGCACCTCGACCACGAATGCCGCCTCGACGCGGCGCTCGAGCACTGCGGCGGTAAGCGCGTCGTTGGTGCCGGTGACCAGCTCGACCCGCACCTCGGGATAGGCCTCGTGGTACTGCGCCAGTATCTTCGGCAACCGGCTCGCCGCCGTGCTCTCGAGCGACCCCAGCCGCAACAGGCCGCGCGGCGGCGCCTTCGACACCGCGCCGATGGCCTCCGCCGAGAGGCGCAGCAGCCGGTCGGCGTAGCCCAGCAGATGTTCGCCGCTCGGCGACAGGAACAGGCGCTGCTTGTCGCGCACGAACAGCTGCGTGCCGATCGACTGCTCGAGCTGCTTGACGCGTGTCGAGATGTTCGATGGCACGCGGTGCAGCTTGTGCGCCGCACGGGCGATGCCGCCCTCTTCGGCGACGGTCTTGAAGATGTGCAGGTCGGACAGGTCCATCACGGGCATCCATTCTCGAACGGAGAAAGGATCGTGCCATTTTATTCAGTATCCAAGATCGCCACACGGGACTAGC
This sequence comes from Burkholderiaceae bacterium, assembly GCA_035764445.1. GTDB lineage: Bacteria > Pseudomonadota > Gammaproteobacteria > Burkholderiales > Burkholderiaceae_C > JAEUPI01. The sequence goes on along the minus strand of DASTZF010000447.1, from coordinate 4,140 downwards.
ATCGGTTGTTCGAAGGAACCTCACCGGACCGCCACCATGACCGAGCACCCCGACCGCATGCCACCGCTGCCGCGCGAGCAGCTCGACGCCGCACAGCGCGCCGCTGCCGACGAACTGATCGCAGGTCCGCGCAAGGGCGTCAAAGGGCCGTTCATCGCGCTGCTGCGCAGCCCCGAGTTGCTGGCGCGCGCACAGAAGATCGGCGAGTACCTGCGCTTTCACAGCGCGCTGCCGGCGCGGCTGGGCGAGTTCGCGACGCTGGTCGTATCGCGCGGCTGGACGCAGCAGTTCGAATGGGCGGTGCACGTGCCGCTGGCGCTGCAGCAGGGCACCCGCGCGGCAACCATCGACGCGCTGCGCGACGGTCGTCGGCCACTCGACATGTCGGACGACGAAGCGCTGGTGTACGACTTCGCGCTCGAGCTGACCACGCAGCACGGCGTCTGCGACGCCACCTACGCACGCTGCATCGAGCGCTTCGGTGAACGCGGCACGATCGACCTGGTCAGCACGATCGGCTACTTCACCTGGATCTCGATGGTCCTCAACGTCACGCACACGCCGCGCGAAGCCGGCGCTGCCGTCGAGCCGCTGCCCACGCTGCCGCGATGAGCCACGCGCCGGCCGTCGCCGCACCCGTGGCGACGCCTGCGGCGACGCTGCGGCATCCATGGGCGCTGGCGATCGGCGGCTCGCTCGGCATGGCGGCGGCCAACGGCGTCGACCGTTTCATCTACACGCCGATCCTGCCGGTGATGGCACAGGCGCTGCAGCTGACGGCGTCGCAGGCAGGATTGATCGCGTCGGCCAACTACCTCGGCTATCTGCTGGGTGCGCTGCTCGCGGCGCGACCCGGTCTGCCGGGCGCGCGACGGCAGTGGCTCCTCGCGGCGCTCGCCATCAGTGCGCTGTGCACCGCCGGCATGGCGCTGACCTCATGGCTGAGCGTGCTGCTGCTGCTGCGGCTGGCCAGCGGCATTGCCGGCGCGGTGGCGGTCGTGATGGCGATCGCGCTGGTGATCGAGCGCCTCGCCACCGCTGGTCGCAGCGATCTCGCGCCGCTGCACTTCGCCGGCGTCGGCGTCGGCATCGTCGCGTCGGCGCTGATCGTCGCCTGGCTGCAGGCGGCCGCCCTCGACTGGCGTGCGATGTGGCTGTGCGCAGGTGCCACGTCGCTGTGTTGCCTGGCGGTGATCGCCGCGTCGATCGACCGCGGCGTCGACCCGATGCGCGCCGGCCGGGCGGGTACAGCAGCGCCGCTCGGCGCGCGCTTTGGACTCCTGGTCGCCGCCAACACGCTGAGCGCGTTCGGCTACGTGATCACCGCCACCTTCATCGTCGCGCTGGTGCGCGGCTCGCCACAGTTGCGAGACCTCGAGACCTCGATCTGGGCCGTGTTCGGACTCGCGGCCGCTCCGTCGGTGGCTTTGTGGATGGCACTCGCGCGGCGCCACAACGTGTTCCGCACGTTCGCCGTCGTCTGCGGCGTCGAAGCCATCGGCGTGGTCGCCAGCGTGCTGTGGCTCGCGCCGGCCGGCACGATCGTGGCGGCGCTGTGCGTCGGCGGCTCGTTCATGGGCACCACCGCGCTCGGCATGCTCGGCGCGCGCGCATTGACCAGCGGCGACTCGCGGCGCCCGGTGGCACTGATGACGGCGGGATTCGGCGGCGGCCAGGTGGTCGGCCCGGCGTTGGCGGGCGTGCTGCGCGATGCGACCGGCAGTTTCTTGTGGCCATCGCTGTGCGCGGCTGCGAGTTTGCTGGTGGCCGCCGTGCTTGCGCTGCGCGCCGGGGCTGCGCCCGCTGGCCGGCTCGACGCGCTGCCCTGATGAGACCCACGCCCGAGGCCGCGCGCGGCGGCATCGCCGACCGGCTGGCCGCTGCGCTGCGCGGGCAGCGTGGTACCTCACGACTGTGAGGACTCCATGCCCCAATTCCACCGCGGCGGCTGCCTGTGCGGCGAGATCCGCTACCACACCATCGGTCAACCCGAACGCACGACGATCTGCCACTGCACCTTCTGCCAGCGCCTGACCGGCAGTGCCTTCCTGGTCGAGCCGGTGTTCCGGACCGCCAACGTCGCGTTCGAGCAAGGAGCCGTGGCCAGCTACGAGCACCGCTCGCCAGCGCACGGGCGCCGCTTGACGGTCCACTTCTGTGCGCGCTGCGGCACCCACCTGAGTCTGTCGTTCGAGCGCTTCCCCGGCTACCTGGGCGTGTGCGGCGGCACCTTTGACGACCCGCATTGGTACAGGCCCGACCGCCACATCTTCACGCAGACCGCGGTGCGCTGGATGGTGTTCCCACCCGACGTCGCGTGCTACCGGCAGCACGCAATCAGGCTCGACGGCAGCCCGGAAGAGCCGTGGCAGGAGCCGCCCTGGCCCGAGGCCGAGTAGCTCAGGTCGCCGCCGGCGCGCGGCGCTTCAGCGCATCGAGCAGCGGGCCGACGATGTCCATCGGCAGCGGGAACACGATGGTCGAGTTCTTGTCGGCGGCGATCACGGTCAGCGTCTCCAGGTACCGCAGCTGGATCGACTGCGGCTCCTTCGCCAGGATCGCCGCCGCCTGCGCCAGCTTCTCCGACGCCTGCAGCTCGCCCTCGGCGTGGATCACCTTGGCACGGCGCTCGCGTTCGGCCTCGGCCTGGCGCGCGATCGCTCGGATCATCGACTCGTTCAAGTCGACGTGCTTGATCTCGACGTTGGTGACCTTGATGCCCCAGGCGTCGGTCTGGCTGTCGAGGATCTTCTGGATGTCGAGGTTCAGCCGCTCGCGCTCCGACAGCATCTCGTCGAGGTCGTGCTTGCCGAGCACCGCGCGCAGCGTGGTCTGCGCGAGCTGGCTGGTCGCGGCCATGAAGTTCTCGACCTGGATGATAGCGCGCTCGGGGTCGATGACGCGGAAGTACAGCACCGCATTCACCTTGACCGACACGTTGTCGCGCGAGATCACGTCCTGGCTCGGCACGTCCATCACGACGATGCGCGGGTCGACCTTCACCATCTGCTGGATGCCGGGGATCAGGATCACCAGCCCCGGGCCCTTGACCTTCCAGAAGCGCCCGAGCTGAAACACCACGCCGCGCTGGTATTCGCGCAGGATGCGCAGCGAGTTGACGGCGATGAACGCCACCAGGACCAGGATCACGGCCAAGCTGATCGCAGCGCTCATCGGGGGGCTCCTTGCAGCGGGGTTGCTTCCGCGGCCGGGCTCACGTCGAGCGTGAGGTGCTCGACGCGCATGACGCGCACGCGCTCGCCCGGCTGCAGGGGTTGTGCCGAGCGCACGCGCCAGCGCTCGCCGTTGACCTGAGCCCAGCCCTCGCCGCCGGTGAATTCGATCACCGTGCCGCCGGCGCCGATCAGCAGCGACGCCGCGCTGCCGACCACCGGCCGCCGCCGCGCCCTGGCCGCCATGCCGGCCACGCCGACGATGGTCGCGCCCGACACCACGGCCACCGCGGCGACCACCGGCCACGGGATGCCGAAACCGGGTATCTCGCTGTCGATCAGCAGCAGCGCGCCGAAGGCGAACGCTGCCACCCCGCCGATGCCGAGCGCACCGTAGCTCGGCACGAATGCCTCGGCGACGAAGAACACGATGCCGAGCAGGATCAACGCGAGGCCGGCGTAGTTGATCGGCAGCATCTGCAGGCCCCACATCGCCAGCAACAGGCAGACGCCGCCGATCACGCCCGGCGCCACGTAGCCCGGATTCATGAACTCGAACAGCAGCCCGTAGACGCCGACCATCATCAGCACCAGCGCGAGGCTGGGGTCGCTGATCACCGTCAGCAGCTTGTCGCGCCAGTCCGATTCCAGCGTGACCACCGGCGCCTTCGCAGTCGCCAGCGTGAGCGGGCCGCCGTGCGCCGCATCGCGCTTGATCACGCGGCCGTCGAGCTGGCGCAGCAGGTCGGGTACGTCGCCGGCGACGAGATCGATCACCTTGCGTGACAGCGCGTCGGTCGCCGGCAGGCTGACTGCCTCGCGCACCGCCTGCTCGCCCCACGCGACGTCGCGGCCGCGCAGCTGCGCCAGCGCGCGCATGTACGCGGTGGCGTCGTTGACGCGCTTGGCGGCCAGCGCATCGTGGTCCGACCCCTTGCCAGGTGCGCTGGCCGCCGGCGGCTCGCCG
>DASTZF010000446.1:0-6048 GCA_035764445.1 Burkholderiaceae bacterium | reverse complement strand
CGCTCTCCCACTTGTAGACAGACTGGCCGGACGCGCCGAGCAGCTTGCCCATGTCGTTGGCCGACAGGCCGAGGCGCTTTCGGTGAGAGGCCAGACCTTTGGGACTGAACCGAAAGGTGGTGGCGTCTTCGCTGTCTTGCTGCTGGGGTTCCGCAGCGGCCTGCGACTTCCGCACTCGCCGAAGCTGCTGTTCCAGGGCGTTTGCGCGACGCTTGAGTGCCGCGATCTCGGACCTGTAGTTACCAACGGCCTTCTTCAGCGCCGTGGTCTCGGCGCGGATCTGCTTTCTGTCAAGGCGAGTGATCTCTTGCTTGAGGGCCGAAGCGATGTTTGGCATTCGCTGTCGATCGGAGTTACCTGATTCCGACAGCATACCGACAGTCAGATCAGGTTCGCAGCCCGCCGCCCTTGGCCTCAACGCGGTCCCTTTCATACGCTAGCCGGCACCGACACAATGCGCAAACCTTGCGCGCCGGTTCACCGCGTTCTTGTGCAGCCATTTGTCGGCCATCCCCATAACCGCAACGACCAGGACAGCGGCCGATGAAGATTAGCAAGTCATACAAGCTTTCGGAGTTTCTCCATTGGATGCGACGCAGGGCTCTATGCCGCGCTGGCTCTGGCGATCATTTCCGATGGTCCTGTACCGGCTGCTGGGGCAGAAATGGATCGCACTGCCCTGGTCGCTGGCCGTGCTGCTTGGCACAGCGGCCTCGTTCATCGTGGGTTTCAAGAATGTCCAGACCTACAACCGGACGGTAGAGGCGCAGCACGTCTGGACTGCTGCTGAAAGCGCGCTAGCCGTATTTTCGCGGCCGAATACCGACAGCAGGAGTCATCCCATGAAGGATCTGCCCGCACGCGAAAAACTCAACCTGGCGGAAATGGTGGCCCAGTACCTCGTGCTCGCCAGCACGCTCGAAAGGACCTAGCCGCTCGAGGACTACGACCGCACTAACGAGCTGAGCCTCGAGCTGGCGATGTTGCCGCCGAGCGCGATTTGCCGCGCCATGGTGGGGGCAGTGGCCGTCCTCGACGGCAAGTGCAACCCGGCGCCAGTGGTGATCATGATGCGCCGCCAGCCCCTCAGGGCGACCTGCGGGCCACGCAGGTCGTGTTCCACGCGACCGGCACGGCCGCCGCAGCGGTGGAAGAGCCTAAGGGCAAGACCCATTGAGTGCGGCACCGCCCCGCGCGCCGACTGCGTGCGGGGCGACCACCGGCCGATCCCGTTGACACATTTGTTGGACAAATATAGCGTTCCATCGCACGAATAGCCGGTGACCCGCCGCCGCTGGAGGTGCTCATGTCGCGCTCCCTCGTCCTGCTGCTCGCGGCCGCGCTGGTCGCCACCCTCGGCACGGCGCCCGCCGCAGGGCAAACCTCGAAGAAGCTGGTGCGCATCCATACGGCCGGCCCGAACGACACGAACGTCGACAACACGATGCTCGCTGTGCAGTTCGCCGACCACGTCAACGCACATTCGGACACCGTCGAGGCCAAGGTCTTTCCCGCCAGCCAGCTCGGCCAGACGCGCGAGGTGATCGAGGCGATGCGCCTCGGCTCGGGCGCGTCGGCCACGAGCGGCGGGCCGGCCGAGTACGCCTCCTTCGTCAAGCGCCTGGGCGTGCTTGGCCTGCCGTTCCTCTGGAAGAGCTACGAGCATGCGACCACGGTGCTCGACGGCCCGGTCGGCAAGGAACTCGAGCAGGACATGGAGAAGGCCGGCTTCAAGGTGCTGGCCTGGAGCGTGAGCTGGGGTTACCGCAACGTGGTGACGGCCAAGAAGGAGGTCAAGACAGCGGCCGACCTCAAGGGCCTGAAGATCCGCACCATCCCGACCAAGGTCTTCGTCGCGGCCGTCAACGCCATGGGCGCCAACGCGACGCCGATGAACTTCGGCGAGATCTACACCTCGCTGCAGAGCGGCGTGCTCGACGGCTACGAGCACACCGCGGCCACGACGCTGTCGTTCAAGTTCAACGAGGTCGCGTGCTGCATCGCGCTCACGCGCCATCTCATGGATCCGACGTTCCTCGTGTACTCGCTGCCCGAGTGGAAAAAGCTCACGCCCAAGGAGCAGGAGTTGCTCCAGGCAGCGGCCAGGCAGGGCGCGCAGACCGTGCGGCAGATGGCGCCAGAGCGCGAAGCCGAAGCGTTGGCCGCGGTGAAGAAGGCGGGCATGAAGGTCACCGAGATCGACACCGGCCCGCTGCAGAAGGCCGCGCTTGCCGCGCAGGACGAGTTGGCGAAGGAGTTCGGCGCCGAGTCGCTGCTCGCGAAGATCCGCGCGGCGCAATGAGCCGCGAGAGAGCGCACCTTCGTGGCCGTGGCCGCTGGGGATCGCGATGAGCGCCGTCCGGCTCGCGCTGGCGGCCGTCGATCGTGCGGTCGAGTCTCTCGTGGCGGGAATCCTCGCCGCGATGGTGCTGGTGGGCGCGTTGCAGGTGTTCCACCGCTTCGCGCTCAACTCGTCGCTGAGCTGGAGCGAGGAGGCGCAGGTCTTCGGCCATATCTGGATCGTCTTCCTGGGGATCCCGGTGGCCTATCGACGCGGCGCGCACCTGTTCATCGAGAGCCTGCGTGACCTGTATCCGCGCTGGCTGCGCGCCGCCTTTGACCTGGGCGTCGAGCTGCTGTGGCTCGCCTTCGCCGTGTCGCTGGTCGTGCTGGGCTGGCAGGTGGCCCGCGTCGCGGCGCTGCAGGATTCGCCAGGTCTCGAGATCCCAATGAGCTGGCCGTACGCCGCGATGATCGCCGGCGGCGCCTACCTGGCACTGCTCGCGGCCGAGCGCATCGCTGGCTGGTGCCTGCGCGCCATGCACGGGTGAGGCCGTGATCTGGCTACTGTTCGGGCTGATGCTGATAGCGATGCTGCTGGGCATCCCGATCCTGCTCGCCATCGCGCTCACGGGCTACGTGGGCATCGCGGCCGTGCCGGGGCTCGTGCTGCCGCTCTATGCGCAGAAGATGTTCGTGCAGCTCGACTCGTTCACGCTGCTCGCGCTGCCGTACTTCATCCTGGCCGGCGTGCTGATGTCGGCCGCCGGCATCAGCGGGCAGCTTGTGCGCTTTTCGCATGTGCTGGTGGGTCATCTGCGTGCGGGCCTGGCGCATGCGGCGGTGGTGGCCTGCATGGTGTTCGCCGGCATCTCGGGCTCGTCCACCGCCGACGCGTCGGCGATCTCGTCGATCGTCATCCCCACCATGAAGCAGGCCGGCTACAAACCGGGCTTCGCGGCCGCGCTCATCGCCACGTCGGGCACCATCGGCGCCATCATCCCGCCGAGCATGGTGATGGTGGTCTACGGCGCCATCGCGCAGGTATCCATCGGCGGACTGTTCCTGGGCGGCATCATCCCCGGCATCCTGGTCGGCCTGTTCCTCATGGCGACCGTCAAGCTCTATAGCTGGCTCCCCGACTATCCCGAGCTGCGCGTCGTGCATGGCCGCTTCGAGTGGCGCGCGCTGTGGGAGGTGACGCGCGAGGTGTGGCCAGCGCTGCTCGGGCCGGTGATCATCGTGGGGGGCATCCTGAGCGGCGTGTTCACCGCCACCGAGGCCGGCGTCGTCGCGTGCATCTACGCGCTCGGCATTGGCATGTTCGTGTACCGCCGCATCCGTTGGCGCGACCTGCCCGGGATTCTGGTCGAGTCGGCCGTCATGACGACAATGGTGTCAGGCATCATCGCCGTGGCCGGCGGCTCGGGCTGGCTGCTCTCCTATCTTCAGTTCAACGAGCAGGCTGTGGCCTTCGTCACCTCGGTGTCGAGCAATCCGACGGCCGTGCTGCTCCTCGTGGCGGCGGTGATGGTGGTGCTGGGCACCTTCGTCGACTCGCTCGCCATCCTGCTTGTCTTCGCGCCGGTGGCCATCGAGATCACCCGGCGCTATCACATCGACCCGTTCCAGATGGGGCTCGTGATGGTGATGTGCAACCAGATCGGCGCCGTGTCGCCGCCGACCGCGCCCTTGCTGTTCGTGACAACGAGCATCGCCAAGGCGTCGTTCTCGGAGACCAACCGCCACGTGTGGTGGTTCATGCTCGCCGAGACGCTGGTGATGGTGCTGGTGATCCTCGTCCCGGGCCTCGCGTCCTGGATACCGCACTACGTGCTCGGGTGAAGCGGGCCATGCTAGCGTTCCCTGCTTCAACGAGGAGCGTGTGCAAGCCTATCTCGGAGGGTGATCTGATGCAGCCCGAATTGGCTGTTGCGAGCGCCGAACATCAGATCGCGCCTTCCCAGATCTAGCCGGCCGACGCTGGCTGGCGCTGGTACTCCGCCGCAAGCGGTGTATGTACCCGTCTCATGCCAGCGCGAGAGCGGTGAGCGGTGCCATGACGATCTGGTCGTAACGTCTATCCCGCGGACCTCAGCGGGGAAAAGAGAAGCGCACCATGGTGGGAACATGCGCTTATTCTTCGTCCGCAGGGTCAAATGGAGCTAAGCCTCTACGCGCTGGGCACGCCACGCGCCTCTAAACAGCGTTGAGGCCAACACAACGATCCAGATCGCCACCCGCCGTGTTGTCAACTTTTCGCAATGGTTGGCTCCGCCTTGCTTTCGTGGCGCTGGGCTTCGCGGCACCGGTCGCGTTTACTGCTGACATCCCCGACACGATCGGTCAGCGAATGCAGCCGTGCATGGTGTGCCACGGTCCGGAGGGCCGCGCTACCACGCAGGGCTTCTTTCCGCGTATCGCCGGCAAACCGGCCGCATACCTATACAACCAGCTGCTCGCGTTCCGGGACGGTCGGCGCAGCAATCCCACAATGGCTTATTTCGTCGACCACATGACTGATTCCTATCTGCAGGAGATCGCGCAGTACTTTGCTGCCCTTGACCTGCCCTACCCGCCGGCGCGGCCCGCGACCGACGTCACTCAGACGCAACTTGCGCGCGGCGAGGGTTTGGTGCGCCATGGCGATAGCGAATTGGGTGTACCGGCATGCGCGCGCTGCCACGGTGTGGCGTTGACCGGGGCACTACCAGCGATCCCGGGTCTACTCGGCTTGCCGCGCGAATATCTACAACTGCAGTTTGGCTCGTGGCGTGTCGGCGTGCGGCGCACACGCGCGCCCGACTGCATGAGCCAAATCGTGTCGCGCATGTCGCCCCAGGACCTCAACGATATCGCCGCATGGTTATCGTCGCAGCCCGTGCCGGCGGCTGCCGCCCCCACGGCACAGCTCGCCCGGCCGCTGCCGACGCCGTGCGGGAGTGACTTGCCCTGAGTAAGAACTATGCGCAGGCTGGTTCGCGCTGTCGTCCTACTGTTCGGTTGTCTGCTCGTGGCCGCGACGCTGGTGTGGTGGCTCAATGTGCGAGGCGAAGCAGCGATTCCCGTAGTCCAGGCCGAACCCGCCTCCACCGCCGGGCAGATTGAGCGTGGTGCGTACCTGGCGCGCGCCGGCAACTGCAGCGGCTGCCACACGGACCGCGGCGGCGCACCCTACGCAGGCGGCAAGGGCATCCCCACGCCGTTCGGCACCGTCTACGCGAGCAACCTCACGCCCGATGTCAAGACCGGTATCGGCAGCTGGAACGCGGCGCACTTCTGGCGCGCGATGCACCACGGCCGCTCGAAAGACGGCCGGCTGCTCTACCCCGCGTTTCCATATCCGAGCTTCACGCTGATCACGCGCGACGATTCCGACGCACTCTATGCGTTCTTGCGCAGCCAGGCGCCAGCCCAGCAGCCGAACCAACCGCACGCACTGCGCTTCCCCTACGACATGCAGCCTGCCCTCGCGGTGTGGCGCGCACTGTTCTTCGCGCCGCGCACGTTCGAGCGTCTGGCAAATCAGTCCGAGCGATGGAACCGTGGCGCCTATCTTGTGCGCGGACTCGGCCACTGCGACGCCTGCCACGCACCGCGCAACATTTTCGGGGCCACGCGTTCGGCGATCGAGCTGAGCGGTGGCCTGATCCCCAACCAGCATTGGTACGCGCCGTCGTTGGCCGACGGCGGTGAGGCGGGTGTGGCCGACTGGCCGCTCGACGAAGTGGTGCAGCTGATGAGTCGTGGCATCAGTTCCCGCGGCAG
>DASTZF010000445.1:0-2438 GCA_035764445.1 Burkholderiaceae bacterium | reverse complement strand
CGGTTTGCCAGTGCATGCGCAAACGGTACCAAAACCAAACGGGGCCCGAAGGCCCCGTGTCTGCGAAGCGCGACAGCGCATCAGGACGCGGTGGCGGGCGCACCGTCGGTGCTCACCGGCGGATTGGTGCCGCTCGGCTTGGAAGCCGACGGCGACCAGTCCTTCGGCGGCCGCGGCGGCTTGCCGGCCATGATGTCGTCGATCTGCTCGCCGTCAATCGTCTCCCATTCGAGCAGCGCACCGGCCATCGCATGCATCTTGTCGCGATTGTCCTCGATCAGCTTGCGCGCGATCGTGTACTGCTCGTCGATGATGCGTCGGACCTCGGCATCGACCTTGCGCATCGTCTCTTCGGAGATGTTGGTCGTCTTGGTGACCGAACGGCCGAGGAACACCTCGCCCTCGTTCTCGGAGTACACCATCGGGCCCATCACGTCGCTCATGCCGAAGCGCATCACCATGTCGCGCGCGATCGAGGTCGCTCGCTCGAAGTCGTTGCTGGCGCCGGTGGTCATCTGATTCATGAACACCTCTTCGGCGATGCGACCGCCGAACAGCATCGAGATGCGGTTGAGCATCTGCGTCTTATCGGTGCTGTAGCGGTCTTTCTCGGGCAGCGACACCGTGACGCCGAGCGCGCCGCCGCGCGGGATGATCGTCACCTTGTGGATCGGGTCGAGCTTGGGCAGCAGCTTGCCAATCAGCGCGTGGCCCGCTTCGTGGTAGGCGGTGTTGCGGCGCTCGTCCTCGTCCATCACCATGGACTTGCGCTCGGTGCCCATGATGATCTTGTCCTTGGCCTTCTCGAAGTCGGTCATCTCGACCACGCGGCCGTTGCGGCGCGCGGCGAACAACGCCGCCTCGTTGACAAGGTTGGCCAGGTCGGCACCCGAGAAGCCCGGCGTCCCGCGTGCGATCAGGTCGGCGCGCACGTCCGAGCCGAGCGGCACCTTCCGCATGTGCACGTTGAGGATCTGCTCGCGCCCGCGGATGTCGGGCAGCGTCACGTAGACCTGGCGGTCGAAGCGGCCCGGGCGCAGCAGCGCCGGATCGAGGATGTCGGGCCGGTTGGTGGCCGCCATCACGATGACGCCGAGGTTGGTCTCGAAGCCGTCCATCTCGACCAGCAACTGGTTCAGCGTCTGCTCGCGCTCGTCGTTGCCACCGCCTAGGCCCGCGCCACGGTGGCGGCCGACGGCGTCGATCTCGTCGACAAAGATGATGCACGGAGCGCTCTTCTTGGCCTGCTCGAACATGTCGCGCACGCGCGCCGCGCCGACGCCGACGAACATCTCGACGAAGTCGGAGCCCGAGATCGAGAAGAACGGCACCTTGGCCTCGCCGGCGATCGCCTTGGCCAGCAAGGTCTTGCCGGTGCCCGGCGGGCCGACCATCAGCACGCCGCGCGGGATGCGACCGCCGAGCTTCTGGAATTTCTGCGGATCCTTCAGGAAGTCGACGAGCTCCTTGACCTCCTCCTTGGCCTCGTCGCAGCCGGCGACGTCGGCGAAGGTGATCGAGTTGTTGCTCTCGTCGAGCATGCGTGCGCGGCTCTTGCCAAAGCTGAAGGCGCCGCCTTTGCCGCCGCCTTGCATCTGCCGCATGAAGTAGATCCACACGCCGATCAGCAACAGCATCGGGCCCCAGCTGATCAGGATGCTCATCAAGATCGACGGCTCCTCGCGAGCCTTGACGTCGAACTTGACGCCGTTGGCGATCAGGTCGCCGACCAGACCGCGGTCCAGATAGGTCGCGGTCGAGCGAATGCGCTTGTCGTCGTTGGTGACCGCCAGGATCTCGGTGCCGCCGTTGCCTTCCTGCAGCGTCACGGCCTTGATGCGCTTGGCGCGCACTTCCTCGAGGAAGTCGGAATAGCCGATCTGCGAGCCCTGGCTGACACCACGGTCAAACTGCTTGAAGACCGTGAACAGCACCAGCGCGATCACCAGCCAGACCGCAACCTTCGAGAACCATTGATTGTTCACCGTGGCTCCTTGTAGCCTCGCGCCGGGCCGCCTTGCGCGCGTTCGACGCTGCGTTCATCGGTGGCGACAGACGCACCACACACCTGCGAGCGCATCTGGGGACGATTCTAGTCCAGACAAGGGTCGGCGCAGGCGTTGCGCCAAGGCCCTGTACGGCCGATCAACTGCGCATTCGTTGGCGCTGCCAGGCCCGGTTTCATCCGGGTATCGTCGGCTTTAGACCGATGCCGACCAGAAACGTTTCGGCCGACTTGTCGCGCGAAGCCTTCGGTTTGATCGACTTCACAACCCGAAACGTGTGCTTGAAGAGCTCCACCAGCTGGCTGTAGCCGCTGCCGTGGAAGACCTTGGCCACCAGAACACCATCGGCCTTGAGGTGACGGCCCGCAAATTCGATCGCCAGTTCCACCAGGTGCGCGACGCGTGCAGCATCCGACACCGCCACTCCCGACA
>DASTZF010000444.1:0-20380 GCA_035764445.1 Burkholderiaceae bacterium | reverse complement strand
CGAGGCGCTGTTGTTCTTCACGCTGCTGCAGCTGGCGATCATCGTGCTGGCTGCGCGCGCCGGCGGCGCGCTGGCACTGCGCTGGGGTCAATCGGCGGTGGTGGGCGAGATCGCGGTCGGCGTGCTGCTGGGACCCTCGCTGTTCGGAGCGTTGGCGCCACAGGCGTTCGCCACCGTGTTCCGCTCGACGCCCGCCGAGCCGCTGACCATCCTGTCGCAGGTCGGCCTGCTGCTGCTGATGTTCCAGATCGGACTGGAGTTCGATTTCTCGCACCTGGCCGAACGCACACACCGACGCACCGTGTGGGCGGTGGCGAGCGCCGGGCTGGCCGCGCCATTCGCGATCGGCGCCGCTTTCGGTGTGCTCGTGCCACGCGAACTCGCCGGCACCGACAACCGGCTCGGGTTCGTGCTGTTCGTCGCCACCGCGTTCTCGATCACCGCGCTACCGGTGCTCGGCCGCATCCTGGTCGACTTCAAGTTGACGCGCAACGCGCTCGGCGTGATTGCGATCAGTTGCGCGGCGATCAACGACGTGGTGGGCTGGCTGATGCTGGCACTGGTCTCGGCACTCAGCGTATCGGCGTTCGCTCCGGGCCCGTTTGCGCTGCGCGTGCTCGGCATCGCGGCGCTCGGAGCGCTGGCCTGGTGGGTGCTGCGGCCGCTGCTCGTCGCCTTCGTGCGGCGGCGCTTGCGCGCCGCCAGCGCCACCGATGGCAACGCACTGCCGCCGACGCTGATGGGCGCCATCCTGGCGTGCGTGTTCGTCGCCGGCATGACCACCTACCAGCTCGGCATCTTCGCGATCTTCGGTGGCTTCCTGATGGGCGTGCTGCTGCACCGCGAGACCGCCTTCGTGCGCGCCTGGCACGCCCGCGTCGGCTCGTTCGTCAACGTGTTCTTCGTACCGATCTTCTTCACGCTCACCGGGCTGCGCACCGACATCGGCTCGCTGCACGACGGCCCCGCGTGGGCCTGGTGCGTGCTGCTGATCGCGCTGGCCACGGCGGCCAAGCTCGGCGCTTGCTACGTGGCCGCGCGTGCGGTCGGGCTCGATGGTGTGCGTGCGCGCATCATCGGCATGCTGATGAACACGCGCGGGCTGATGGAGCTGATCGTCATCAACATCGGGCTCGAGATGGGCATGATCGGCCACCAGGTGTTCACGATGCTGGTGTTGATGGCGCTGTTCAGCACGGTGATCACCTCGCCGGCATTGCGCCGCTGGCTGCCTCGGTTGCATGCGCACACTGAGGGCGCGCAGCCGGGCGCGCTCGGCGAGCGCGGATAGCGCGCACACTGCGCAACAGCCATGCCGCTGCTCACCCGGCGCCAGGGACTGCTGCTGCCCTGGGCCAGCGCGCTCGCTGCCGTCGGCTGCGGGTGGCTGCCGCGCGAAGCCCTGGTGCCGATGCCGGTGATCCACCTGCGCGCCGCCGCGCAACGGCGCGCCGACGTCCTGGTCGTGATGCTGCCCGGCGCCTACAGCCTGCCGCGCGAATTCATCGACCATGGCTTCGTCACTCGCTTGCAGCAGCGCTACGCGGTCGACGTGACGATCGCCGACGCGCATCTCGGCTATGCCGAGAACGGCACGCTGCTGGAGCGGCTGCACGACGACGTGCTGGCACCTGCGCAGCGCGAGGGCTACCGCCGCATCTGGCTGGTCGGCATCTCGCTGGGCGGCTTCGCGTCGCTCGGGCTGCTGATGCGACAGCCCGAGGCGATCGAAGGCGTGCTGACGATCGCGCCGTATGTCGGGCCGCCGGAACTGCTGCGGCAGGTGTCCGCTGCCGGCGGCGCGACCGCCTACTCCGCCGCGCCGCACCGTGACGACGATCTGCAGGCCGAGCTGTGGGTGTGGCTCGGCCGCTCAAGCCCCGCGCTGCGCGACAAGATCCACCTCTACACCGGCAGCGACGACCGCCTGATCGCCGGCCAGCGCCTGCTCGAGGCGCTGCTGGCCGCCGATCACGTGCTCGAGGTGGCGGGCGACCACGACTGGCCGGCGTGGAACACGCTGTGGTCGCGCTGGCTCACGCGTGCGCCGTGGCCGCACGCGTGAGTGCGCTGCGCGGCATTGAAGGCTGAAACGGCGCTCGCCTCAATCCTGGAACGGCGGCAAGCGCCGTGTGCGCCGCCAGATCAGCATCGGCAGCCGCAGCAGGAAGCCGATCATCAGCCGCGTGTGCATCCAGGTCAGCAGCGCGTTGTCGCGGCCGTAGCGGAAGTGCGAGACGCCACCCTCTTCGACACTGAAGTAGCGCACCGGCGCGCCGCGATTGACCGGCTTGACGCCGCGCCACGCCAGTCGCACCACCGCCTCGGTGTCGAAATCGAAGCGACGCATCCAGCGTTGCCGCTGCATCACGGCGATCAGATAGGCGATCGGATAGACGCGGAACCCGAACAGCGAATCGTCGACGCCTGCGCCGAGCGTCTCGAGGTTGGTCCACCAGTTCGAGACGCGCCGGCCGCGCACGCGCAGCAGCGGCGCGCTGGCGTCGAACTGTGGCCGCCCCAGGATCATCGCATCGGGGCGCTGCATGCTCGCGTGCATGAACTCGGCGATGCACTGTGCCGGATGCTGGCCATCGGCGTCCATCGTCAACGCGTGCGTGAAGCCCGCCGCGCGCGCGCGCAGCAGGCCGTGCAGCACTGCGGCGCCCTTGCCTTGATTGTCCGGCAGTACCCAGGCCTGAAGGTTAGGCTCGCGTTCGGCCATCGCCCGCAGGCCCTCGGCGGTGCCGTCGCGGCTGCCGTCGACCACCACGTACACCGGTTGCCAAGCGGCGAGTGCCGCGCGCACCGTCTCGTAAACCTTGGGACCCGTGTCGTAGCTCGGAATGACGACCACGTGCGTGGCCGATCCCGGCTGGGTCATGACTGGCTGGGGCGCGGCGGCAACGGGCGCACGCCGGCCGCCATGTAGCGTTCGATCTCCTGCACCGATGCCCCGAGGTCGGCACCGATCTCGAAGCGCCGCCCGACGCGCACCGTGAAGTCGATCGGAGTCGGCGGCAGCCGCCACAGCGGCCAGCCCTTGCCCAGGTACGGCGACGTGGTGTCGATGAAGACCGTCTGCACCGGCACGCCGGCGCGCCGCGCGATCAGTGCGAAGCCGCCCTGGAACGGATTGAGCGGCGTGCGCGTCGTGCGCGTGCCCTCGGGAAACATGATCAGCTGGCCGCCGGCGCGCAGGTCGTCGATGGCCAAGTGCATCATCAAGTGCGGCGTGCTGTTGCGGATGTAGCGCGCCAGCCGCGCGCCCGGCGCGAGCAGCGGGTTGCGCATCAGGCTGGCCTTCATCACGCATGCGCTGCGCGGCAGCATCGACACCAGCATCATCGCGTCGAGCAGGCTCGGGTGATTGGCGATGATCATCAGGCCACGCTCACCGGCCAGCGCACGCAGCGCACTGGCGTCCATGTGCAGCAGGCCCGAGGCGCGCGCCACCATCCAGAACAGCCGGTAGCCCCAGGCGATGCCGGCGCGCCCGACGCGCAGTCCGGTGGCGCGCGGCAGCAGCGGATAAAGCACCAGCGCGACGAGGTTCCACGCCAACGACATCAGCCCCAGACACAGCAGCACGAGCTGCAGCATCAGCCACGCCAGCGGCTGCGGCCACGCGCGTGCCACGAGTTGTTCAGTTGTCATCGGGCACCTGCTGTGCGGACACGGCGAAGACATACGACACCGCAAAGCCGAAGGCCAGCGTGCCGTGCTTGCGCACCAACGGGCTGTTGTCGTAGACCGCGCCGCGCACCGTGTCGGCGGTAGCGAACGCGCCCACCCACCAACTGCCGAGGCGCCGGGATGTGCTGGCGAGCAGCCGCCAGCCACCGAAGCCGCCCGGTGCGCGGTACGCGGGGCGGGTCGATGTGGAGAACTCCGGCGCGACGTCAAAGTAGTAGGCGTTGAAGCTGCGGCTGCCGAACACCGGGCCGCCCAGCAGCGACGCGTTCCAGCCGTTGACCTTGGTGTCGAGGTTCAGGTTCGGGCTGGCCAGCCAGCCGACCATCCGCGGATGCGACTCGATCGTCAGCGCGGCGCGCACCGGCGCGCGCAGCTGCAGCTTCCACCACGAGCCGCGTGCCAATGTGGCGTTGAGGTTGGGGCCGATCTCGAACGTGGCCGCCAGGTCGGGCATGCCCTGGCGCGCATCGTTGTTCTCGCTGCGCGTCGGCGCGGTGGCCGCAACGCTGACGTCGAAGTCGACTCGCTCGGTGTCGAGCAGCACGGCGCGCGCGCCTTCGCGGTCGGCCTTCAGGATGTCGCCGCGGTAGGCGATGTAGGGCACCGGCAGCACCCAGGTACGACTCTGGTCGGAGCCGCGATAGTCGGGCAGGCGCAGCACGCCGATGCCAAGGCCAGCCTCCCACAATGGCTGATCGGCACGTGCCGCCGGCCAGGCGATGGAAAGGAGTGCTGCGATGAACATGAAGCCGCCCCGCCTAGCTCTCGACAAGCACGTTCTCCCCCTTGGTCGCGCCGACTTGTTCGATGTTTTGTCGGCGCGCCCGCCAGGCGCGCCACGCTCTCGATGCGTTGCCGATCGAGGTCAGGTAATAGATCGCCTTGAACAGCCACAGCGACATCCAGATCGGTGTGCGTCCGTGGATGTCGCCCGCGAGCAGCGACAAAAGCGCCTCCTTGACCCGTAGCGGGTTCTTTGGATGCATGAACAGCTCGCGCATCGCGGGGTTGGTCATTCGGTAGATGAACCACGAGAATTCCTTGGGGCCCTTCTGCGCCAGCTTTTCGTAGCGTCGCCGCGCGGCTGGTGCCTGCTCGGGATGGTCGAGCTCGGTGGCCACCAGCTCGGCGGCGCCGAATGCGCTGCGCATCGCGAAGTACAGGCCAGACGAGAATACCGGATCGATGAATGCGAACGCGTCGCCCAGCAGGGCGTGGCGCGGGCCGCAGGCACGCTCGCTGGCGTAGCTGTAGTTGCCGGTGGCATAGACCATGTCGTCGATCAGCGTCGCGTTGCGCAGGCGTTCCTGCAACTGCGGCGCGAGCGCGATCGTGTCGGCGAAGAAGTCACGCAGCGGCTTGTCGCGCGTCTTCAGGTAGTGCGGCCAGCACACCGCACCGACGCTGGTCGAGCCATCGGCCAGCGGAATGAGCCAGAACCAGCCGTGATCGAACCAGAAGATGCTGATGTTGCCTTCGAGGCGACCCTCGAGCCGCTGCGCATTGAGGAAGTGGCCGAAGATCGCGGCGCTGCCGTGCTCGTCGTTCTTGCGCTTCCAGCCCCATTTGGCCGCCAGCATCGTGTCGCGGCCGGTGGCATCGAGCAGGTAGCGCGCGCGCCAGTGCCGCGGCGTGCCGTCTTGCATCACCGCGCGCGCCGACACGCCGGCGTCGTCGAACTCCACCTGCGTGACCTTGCAGCCTTCGAGCGTCTGCGCGCCGTTGGCCGCGGCGTGGCGGAACTGGATCTCGTCGAGCACCGAGCGGCGCACTTGCCACGCGTAGGGCATCGTCTTGTCCCAGGCGTCGCCGAACTCCAGGAAGCTCGAGTGCGCATGCTCGGTCGAGATGAACTCGATGCCCCACTTGCGCATGCCGATGCGCTCGAGCTCGCTGCGCAGGCCCAGGCGGTCGAACAGCTGCACGTTGGCCGGCAGCAGCGACTCGCCGATGTGGAAGCGCGGGTGGTGCACCTTGTCGACCAGCACCACCTTGCGGCCCTGGCGCGCCAGCAGCGTGGCCGCGGTCGAGCCCGCCGGCCCGCCGCCGACCACCAGCACGTCGCACGGCTCGGATGCCGCCTCAGGGACCGACGTCGTCATCGCTTGCATCCTTCGACTGCTGCGCATTGCCTCGGCACGACGAGCCGCCCGTGGCTCAAGCGGGCCTCGGCTTGCGAGCCGTGTATTCGCTGAAGATGCCGAGCTCGACGTGACGGTCGACCGCGGCGAAACCGGCGCGGCGCATCGCGTCGAGCACCTCAGCGGGCGCGATGCACGCTTCGATGGTGTCCCAGTAGTAACGCCACAGCATCGCGGTGTCGGCACGGTGCGTCACCAGGCGCGCCGCCACCGGCACCAGCGTGCGCATGTAGCGCTTGAGCGCCCACTGCGCGAACGCGCCGCGCGGGCGCGTGATCTCGAGCATCAGCAAGCGCCCGTCCGGACGCAGCACGCGGTGGAACTCTGACAGCGCCTGGTCGAGGTTGCTCAGGTGACGCAGCGCATAGCCCATGCAGACGAAGTCGCAGCTCGCGTCGCCGCACGGCAGCGCCTCGGCGCGGCCCTCGAGCAACGATCCGCGCGGCAGATGCGCCTGCGCCATCATGCCCGGGCTCGGGTCGACGCCGATCAGCGAGCCCTGCGCGCCGCACAGCTCGAGCGCTTCGCGCGCGAGCAGGCCGGTGCCGGTGCCGACGTCGAGCACCTGCGTGTCGGGCTGCAAGCCGGCCCGACGCAGCGCCTGGCGGCGGTACCACGAGCCGGTGCCCCAGGCGAGGATCCGTTCGACGCGGTCGTAGTCGACCGCCGTGGTATCGAACATCCGGCGCACGAAGCGCTCGTGCTCGTCCTCGTTGCTGTAGTACTGCGGCAGCGGCGCGTGCGGCGCCAAGCTCGTCTGCACGCGATGCGGTGTGATGGCGTCGGATCGCATCCCCGCATTATGGCCACCGCAGGTCCGCTTGCTCGGCCGCTGCGCGCCGGTGGTACGCTGCACGCATGCCCGCCAGCGAGTTGCCTGCTGCGGCGCCTGCGGCGTCCACAGCAGGCGTTGCGACGCATGCGCCATCCGTGCACGCTGCCGCAGCAGACCCCTGGTCGCGCGTCGGGTCGCGCCTGTTTCCATGGTTCTGGCTGAAGGGGATCGGCACCACGGCCTTCATGTGGCTGTTCTTCGTCGGCTACTTCCACGTGCTGCGCCACCCGGCACACCCCGCCGTGCAGATGCCGCTGACCGCGATCGACCGCTGGATCGGCTTTCAAGCCTGGGCCTTCTGGCCCTACGTGTCGTTGTGGGTCTACGTGGCGTTGCCACCGGCTTTGCTGCCGACCGCGCGCGAATTGATCCGCTACGGCTGGTGGGTCGGCGGATTGTGCGTGGCGGGCCTGGTTTGTTTCCATCTGTGGCCCACCGCGGTGCCGCAGCAGTTCGTCGGTGCCGCACCACATGCCGGATTCGAACTGCTGCGCGGGGTCGACGCCGCCGGCAACGCTTGCCCGTCGCTGCATGTGGCCGCGGCCACGTTTTCAGCGCTCTGGCTCGATCGCCTGCTGCGCGAGCTCGCGCTGCCGCGCGGCTGGCGCGCCGCCAACGCGCTGTGGTTCGTGCTGATCGTCTGGTCGACGCTGGCGATCAAGCAACACGTGTGGTGGGACGTGGTGGCCGGCCTGCTGCTGGCGCTGGCGGTCGCCGTGCCCTCGCTGCGCTGGGTGAGTCCGCGACGCAGGGGCGATATCATCTCGCCTTGATGAACCTGGGCAGGCGGTGGGCATCCGGACCCATGACAGGCGCGGCCCTCATGGAGGGGGCCACCCGATGAGTTCGCTCGGCGACCTGCAAGCGATCATTCGCGAGAAGTACAACATCGAGCCCGGCGCGCTCGACCCCCATCTGTCGATGCGCGAGCAAGGGCTCGACTCGCTGGCCGTGGCGGAGTTCCTGTTCGAGGTCGAAGATCGGCTCGGCCTGCAGCTGCCAGAAGAACACACGAAGATCGAGACGCTGGCCAGACTGGCCGAACTGATCGACCGGTTGCGCGCCAAGCAAGTCGCCTGAACGCTGGCCGTTCGCCGACGCTGCATGCTCGGCCCCGCTCGATGATGGTTGCGGTCACCGGCATCGGCATCATCGCGCCGCACGGCGACGATCCCGATCGCATGTTCGACGCGTTGATGCGCGGCGAGTCGGCGGTGCACACGGTGTTCCCCGAGCTGGCCAGGCCGGCCGCGGCGGCGACCGTCACCTTCGACGAGGCGCGCTGGTTCACCAAGCTGCAGCTGCCGGGCGTCGATCGCGTCAGCCAGCTCGCGGTGGCCGCGGCGAGCCTGGCTGTGCGCGATGCGGGCGCGCTCGACGCGGCGCCCGAGCGCATCGGCGTCTACGCGGGTTGCGGCATGGGCGGCGCGGGCGCGCTCGAGGCGGCCTACGTGGCCGGCGCGCGCGGCCGCATGCCGCCGCTCACGGTGCCGGCCTTCATGCCGAACGCGCCGGCCGCACACGTGGCGATGCGACACGTCGTGCAGGGCCCGGTGCTCACCTACTCGGTGGCCTGTGCGTCGTCGGCGGTGGCGATCGCCGAGGGCGCGCGCGCCGTGCGGCGCGGCGACATCGACGTGGCGATCGCCGGTGGCGCCGAAGCATTGCTCGTGCCCGGCGTGGTGACGGCTTGGCAGGCGCTGCAGACCTTGGCGTCGTTCGAGCCGGGGCAGGCGGCCCGCGCATGCAAGCCGTTCGCCGCCAACCGCAACGGCTTCGTGCTCGGTGAAGGCGCTGCGTTCATGGTATTGGAGCCGGCCGAGCGCGCGCAGCGCCGCGGCGTGCGGGTGCATGCGCACCTCGCCGGCAGCGGGCTGAGTTGCGACGCCACGCATCTGACCAAGCCCGACGCCGCGGGCCAGCAGCGTGCGCTGCGGGCAGCGCTGTCCAATGCCGGTGTCGCGCCGCACGAGGTGGGCTACTGCAACGCACACGGCACCGCCACGCAGATTGGCGATCTGGTCGAGTGCGATGCGCTGCGTGCAGTGTGGGGAGACGCCAGCGATCGCCTGCGCGTCAGCTCGACCAAGGCCCTGCACGGGCACCTGCTCGGCGCCGCCGGCGCGTTGGAGGCGGTGGTCACGGTGCTCGCGCTGCGGCGACAGCAACTGCCGCCCAACGCGCACTGCGAAACGCCGGACCCGCGCTGCGGCGTTCAACTCGTGCTGCAGGCTCGCGATGCAGGCGATCGGTTCGACGCCGCGATCAGCAGCTCGTTCGCCTTCGGTGGCACCAACGCCGTGCTGGTGTTCAAGCGCGCCTGATGCGAAGGCGCGCGCCGCTTGCACGAGCGATCAGTAGCGGATCTCGCGCCCGGGCATGCGACCCGGCAGTGGCGGGCCACGGTGATCGATCGCCGGACGCCACGCGCCCGGATGCGCGTGGTAGTGCACCGGATAGCGGACCCAGCGTCCGCCGACCCACACCGGCGCGCCATACACCACGCGCGGCGTGTACACCGGTGCGTAGACCGGCGGTGCGTAGACCACGGGAGGAGGCGCGTAGACCACCGGAGGTGGCGCATAGACCACGGGTGCGGGCACGTACACGGGCGGCGCGATCACCGGCGCCACCGGCACGACATGACCGTTGGTGAACACCGTTCCGACCGCGACGCCAGGAGCGATCGGAGCCTGGATGCCCACGCTCCAATGAACGTCGGAGGCGTGCGCGGTGCCCGTGGCCAGCGCTGCGGTCGCGCCGAGGACGGCCAACGTGCGTGCAACAACGGTCGACATGATTTTCTCCTGCGAATCGACAGGCCGTGCGGCGGCCTCGCGAACATCAACGCCACAGCCGGCGCCACGGTTCACCGATTCCGCACGGGCGTTGCGTAAAGGCTTGTGAACGGTGCCGATAGAATCGATGCACCGCCTGCCCGGGTGTGGAACTTTCACGCGCATCGCTCGATGTCAGCGCCTGCCAAGACCGAAACCGCAGCCAAGCCCGCCAATTTCCTGCGCCAGGTGATCGAGCGCGACCTCGCCGCCGGTGCCTATGTCGGGCGGCGATTCGGTGGCAGCCCCGGTGATGCAGTGCATCATGCGGCGGGGGCGAGCGATCCGGCGCGCATTCGCACGCGCTTTCCGCCCGAACCCAACGGCTACCTGCACATCGGCCACGCCAAGAGCGTGTGCCTGAACTTCGGGCTGGCGCAAGAGTTCGGCGGTGTTTGCCACCTGCGCTTCGACGACACCAACCCCGAGAAGGAGGAGCAGGAGTTCGTCGACGCAATCATCGAGATGGTGCACTGGCTCGGCTGGAGCTGGGACGCCAACGGCATCAGCCACCTCTACTACGCGAGCGACTATTTCGATTTCATGTACCGCGCCGGGGAGTACCTGATCGACGCGGGCCTGGCCTACGTCGACTCGCAGACGGCGGAAGCGATGCGCGCCAGCCGCGGGGACTTCAACACGCCGGGCACCGACAGCCCGTACCGCGGCCGCTCACGCGAAGAGAACCTGCAGCTGTTTCGCGAGATGCGCGACGGCCAGCATGCCGACGGCGCGATGGTGCTGCGCGCGAAGATCGACATGGGCTCGCCCAACCTCAACCTGCGTGACCCGACGCTGTACCGCATCAAGCGTGCGACGCACCACAACACCGGCGATCGCTGGTGCATCTATCCGATGTACACCTATGCGCACCCGATCGAGGACGCGCTGGAGAACATCACACACAGCTTCTGCACGCTGGAGTTCGAGGACCAGCGTCCGTTCTACGACTGGCTGCTCGACAAGCTCGCCGACGGCGGCCTGCTGCAGCGGCCGCTGCCCAAGCAGATCGAGTTCGGGCGGCTCAACCTCACCTACGTGATCACCAGCAAGCGCAAGCTCAAGCAGCTGGTCGACGAGGGTCACGTGTGGGGCTGGGACGACCCGCGCATGCCGACGCTGGCCGGCATGCGGCGCCGTGGCTACACGCCGGCATCGATCCGCAAGATGGCCGAGGACACCGGAGCTTCGAAGACGAACATTTGGGTCGACTACTCGGTGCTCGAGATCGCGCTGCGCGACGACCTCGAGCCACAGGCGCGGCGCGCGATGGCGGTGATCGACCCGCTGAAGCTCAGGCTCACCAACTGGGCCGAGGTGTTCGGCAGCGCCGCCCACCGGGAGCCGTGTGCCGCACCGGCACATCCGCAGCGGCCCGAGCTGGGTCAGCGCCAGTTCACGCTCGGACCCGAGGTGTGGATCGAGCGTGACGATTTCACCGAGGTGCCACCCAAGGGATTCTTTCGCCTCTTCCCCGGCAACAAGGTGCGGCTGAAGTACGGCATGGTGGTCGAGTGCACCGGCTGCGAGAAGGACGCGCAGGGTCGAGTCACCGCGGTGCTGGCGACCGTGTTGCCCGGCACCAAGAGCGGGACCGCGGGCGCCGACGCGGTGAAGGTCAAGGGCACGATCTCCTGGGTCGGCGCACACCCGGCGGCCGAAGGCGGCGCCATCGCCGCGACGGTGCGGCTGTTCGATCGCCTGTTCGGCGAGCCGCAGCCCGATGCCGGCGAGCGCGACTTCCTCCAGGCGCTGAACCCGCACAGCCTCACGGTAGCGCAGGCGTGGCTCGAGCCGTCGCTGGCCGGCGTCGCCGCCGACCAGCGCTTCCAGTTCGAGCGCCACGGGTACTTCGTCACCGATCGCATCGACCACACGAGCACGACGCCGGTGTTCAACCGCATCACCGGGCTGAAGGACTCGTGGGCCAAGTGAGGCCGAGTCGTCGCGCGGCGCGCTGCGCGAGCGGCGCCGAGCGCGCCGCGTTCCTTCCATTCCACGTCTCAACGGAGTTGCCGTGCCCCTGCAAATCACCCTGGTCGGTTCACGTTACTTCGGCGCAGCGGTGCTCGACAGGCTGGTCACGCTCGACGTGCAGGTGCTGGAGGTGGTGGCGCCGGCGGCCGACGACCGGTTGGCCCTGCGTGCGCAGGCTCTGGGCATTGCCGCGCGCGTGCAGCGCGATCCCAGGCACGTGCCCGCCGCCGAAATCGCCGACGGCAGCGAGCTGATCGTCACCGCGCACACGCACGCGCGCATCGATGCCGACGCGCTGGCCACGGCCCGGCTGGGTGGCATCGGCTACCACCCGTCGCTGCTGCCGCGGCACCGCGGCATTGCCGCGGTCGAGTGGACCATCCGATGCGGCGACGCGATCGCCGGCGGCTCGATCTACCACCTCGCCGAACGCATGGACGCCGGCGCGATCGCGGCGCAGGATTGGTGCTTCGTCAAGCCCGGCGAGAGCGCGCGCGAACTGTGGGAGCGCGCCCTGGCGCCGTTGGGCATTCGCCTGCTGTCCGACGTGGTTGCGCAGGCCGCCGCGACCGGCCGCCTGCCGGCGCAGCCGCAGGACGAGCAGTTCGCGACCCAGGCGCCGCGTTTGAAGGCGTAGGTCACAACGGTTCGCAACGGGACCGCAGGAATCGGGTGCACGGTTGGTCCGTAAACTGCGCGACCCGCCGGGCCGCTCCGGCGTGCAACCCACCACAGGAGACCACTGATGCGAACCAAGAATAATCTCTTCGCCGGGCTCGCCGTTGCCGCCTCGGGCCTGCTGACCACCACGGCCGTGCTGTCGCAGGTGCCGCAGTACGGCACCAACGTCAATCAGGATCAGGCGCACAAGGCAGTCGCTGCTGCGCTGGCCGAGGCGCGCAAAATCAACGTGCCGATGGCAGTGACGGTGGTCGATACCGCGGGCCAGCTGGTGGTGTTCGACCGCATGGACAACACGCAGACCGGCAGCATCGCGGTGTCGCAGGATAAAGCGACGTCGGCCGCCATGTTCCGCCGCCCGACCAAGGCCTTCCAGGACGCCGTCGCCAGCGGCGGCGCGGGGCTGCGCATCCTCACGCTGCGCGGCGCCAATGCGGTCGAGGGCGGGCTGCCGCTGGTGGTCGACGGCAAGATCATCGGCGGCATCGGCGTGTCGGGCGGCTCGGCCGAACAGGACGGCGTCGTCGCCAAGGCAGGAGCCGACGCGCTGTCGGCGAAGTAGCCCCTGTCGCGGCGTCGCTCAGCGACGCACACGATTCGTTTCGCTACAGCGGCGTTGGCGCGAGCGGCGACAATGCCGCCGATGGAACGCGGCCGCACATCGATGTCGCTGCGCACGCTCGCAGCATGGGCGTGCGCATTGGCGTTGCCTTGCTCAGCGGCGGCGCCCGAGTTGCCGACGCCACTCGTCGTGCCCGGCGGCGTGGCGACGCTGCCGCTGGGGCCCGCGCCAACACGGCCGCATGCGTATTCCGCCGGCGTGCCGGTGATGGTGCTGGGAGACAGCACGGGATGGGTCGCGGTGCTCGGCATTCCGCTGTCGGCCAAGCCGGGCAGCGGCGCACTCCTGGTGCGCCGCGCCGGACACGCCGACACGCAGGTGACGTACGCCATTGAAGCCAAGCAGTACGCCGAGCAGCACCTGAAGGTGCCGCAGCGCACGGTCGACCTGTCGAAGGAAGACCTCGCACGCTACGAACGCGAGCGAGCGCATCAGAACGAGGTGATCGCCACCTTCAGCGAGCAGTGGCCGCAGGGGTTGCGCATGCGGCCGCCGACTCCGGGCGTGCGCTCGAGCTCGTTCGGCTTGCGCCGCGTGTTCAACGGCCAACCGCGCAGCCCGCACAGCGGCATGGACATCGCCGCCGCCGAGGGGACGCCGGTGGTCGCGCCCGCCGACGGACGGGTGATCGACACCGGCAACTACTTCTTCAACGGCAACACCGTGTGGATCGACCACGGCGCGGGCCTGCTGACGATGCTGTGCCATCTGAGCGCGGTCGACGTCAAGCCGGGCGACGCGGTGAGCGCCGGCCAACGCGTCGGTGCAGTGGGTGCCACCGGGCGCGTGACCGGTGCCCATCTGCATTGGTCGCTGAGCCTCAACCGCACGATGGTCGATCCCGAGCTGTTCGTGCGCGACGACGAGACACCGCGCTGACGCCGGCGCGTCGTCCCCCCTGCCTTGCCCGATCGAACCAAGGAGATCCTGACTTGATCACTCGCCCGCTCGCCGTGTCCGTCGTCGTGTCCGCGCTCAGTGCGTCGGCATGGTCGCAATCCGATCTGGCCGCTCAGGCCGCGAAAGAGCCGGGCGCGCAGGTGGCGGCGTCGGGTCTCGTGTTCCGCTCGCTGAAGGAAGGCACTGGCCCCAGCCCCCAAGCAACAGACAAGGTGCGCGTGCACTACCGAGGCACCTTCGCCGACGGCAAGGAGTTCGACAGCTCGCACTCGCGCGGGCAGCCGGCGGAGTTTCCGCTCGACCGCGTGATCAAGTGCTGGACCGAGGGCGTGCAGCGCATCAAGGTGGGCGGCAAGGCCAAACTCACCTGCCCGCCGGCGATCGCTTACGGCGAGCGCGGCGCCGGCGGCGTCATCCCACCAGGGGCGACGCTGCAATTCGAGGTCGAGCTGCTGGCCATCGTCGGCCGCTGATCTCGGGGCGGCTCGCGTGCCAGAGTGAAAGAAATAGCGAACTCGGCCGACTCAACGCAGGTCCGAGCTTCTATGAGCACCGAGGTCTGCACCATGACACGCCGCAACCTGTTTTCGCTTTTGGCGGCCATCGGCCTGGCCAACCGAGCCAGCGCCGCCACACCGCCGCTGCGCCCCGACATCGTGCCGCTGCGCCTGAACGATGCCCAGTGGCGCGAGCGCCTGACGCCGCAGCAGTACGCCGTGCTGCGCCAGGAAGGCACCGAGCGCGCAGGCTCGAGCCCGCTGAACAACGAGAAGCGCAAGGGCATCTTCGCGTGCGCCGGCTGTGACCTGCCGCTGTTCCAATCGCAGCACAAGTACGAGAGCGGCACCGGTTGGCCGAGCTTCCACACCGCGATCAACGGCGCATTGGGCACCAAGACCGACTTCAAGCTGGTGATTCCGCGCACCGAGTACCACTGCGCGCGTTGCGAAGGCCACCAGGGCCACGTGTTCGACGACGGCCCGGCGCCCACCGGCAAGCGCTACTGCAACAACGGCGTGGCGTTGAAGTTCGTGCCGGAGGCCGCATGAGGCAGCGTATCGGTGCCGCCTTGCGCTGGCTCCTTGCGGCGTGGCTGGCCGTGCTGGCCGGTGCTGCGCTCGCACAGGCAGCAGGACCGGGGCCGACCGCCAAGGCCACCTTCGCCGGCGGCTGCTTCTGGTGCGTGGAGGCCGATTTCGACAAGGTGCCCGGCGTGATCTCCACGACTTCGGGCTACACCGGCGGCACGGTGGCCAACCCGAGCTACGAGCAGGTGTCGTCCAAGCGCACTGGACACGCCGAGGCGGTGCAGATCGTCTACGACCCTGCCAAGGTCAGCTACGAGCAACTGCTCGACCGCTACTGGCACAGCATCGACCCCACCACCAAGGACGCGCAGTTCTGCGACCACGGGTCCCCATACCGTACCGCGATCTTCACGCACGGCGACGCGCAGGCCAAGGCGGCGCAGGCGTCGCTGGCGGCGCTGCAGCAGAACAAACCTTTCAAGGAACCGATCGTCACCGAGATCGCGCCGGCCGGCCCGTTCTACCCGGCCGAGGAGTACCACCAGGACTACTACAAGAAGAATCCGGTGCGCTACCAGTACTACCGCTCGTCCTGCGGGCGCGACGCGAGGCTCAAGCAGCTGTGGGGGGACAAGGCGGCGACGCACTGAGCCGCCGCACGGAGGAGTGGGTGACCCGAGCGCCAGCAACCGCGGGCGCTGTCGTACAGTCGCGCCCGACGGGAGGGCGAGCGCGTGGTTTCGACAATCACTGTGCCGTTGTGGCTGGCGCTGGTCGTCGCGCTGCTGGCCGTGTGGGCATTGCTCGACCGGCTGCTGATGCCCAGCGCGCGCTGGTTCATCCGCAGCCGTGCCAACAAGGTGCTCGACGAGGTGTCGGAGCACCTGCCGATCCACATCCGCCCGTTCCAGCAGGTGCGCCGGCAGGCGATGATCGACCGCCTGGTGTTCGACGAGAAAGTGCAGAACGCCGCGCGCGCGTTCGCCGACTCGAAAGCGATGCCGCGCGAGGTCGCGCTCGCGCAGGCACAGCGCTACGCGCGCGAGATCGTGCCGGCATTCAACGCCTACATGTACTTCCGCGTCGGCTACTGGATCGGCAAGAAGCTGTCGCAGGCGCTGTACCGCGTGCGCATCGGCTACACCGACGACGCCGGGCTGGCCGCGATCCCCGAGCACGCGACGGTGGTGTTCGTGATGAACCACCGCAGCAACATGGACTACATCATCGCGTCGTACCTAGCAGCCGAGCGTGCCGCGTTGTCGTACGCGGTCGGCGAATGGGCGCGGCTGTGGGGGCTGCAGCAGCTGATCCGCGCGATGGGCGCGTACTTCGTGCGCCGCAACTCCAAAGACGAGCTGTACCGCCGCGTGCTCGAGCGCTACATCGCGATGGCCACCGAAGCTGGCGTCACGCAGGCGCTCTACCCCGAGGGCGGCCTCACGCGCGACGGACGCCTGCGCGAGCCTCGCTTCGGCGTGCTCGACTACATGCTGCGCGGCTTTCACACCCATGGCGAGCGCGACCTGGTGTTCGTGCCGCTGGGCCTGAACTACGACCGCGTGCTCGAGGACCGAACTCAGCTGCTGCCGCCCGACGCGCCACGTCCCGGGCGCATGCGCGCACTCGCCAACACGCTGAAGTTCATCGCCAACCAGCTGTGGCTGCTCGCGCGCAGCCGCTGGCACCGGATGGGCTATGCCTGCGTCAACTTCGGCACGCCGGTGTCGGTGCGCGCCTGGACGGCCGCGCGCGGGGTCGACTTCGACCAGCTCGATCGCGAGCGGCGGCATGCCGAGGTGGCGGCGCTCGGCCGCCACCTGATGTCTGAGGTCGGCCGTCTGATCCCGGTGTTACCGGTGCCGCTGGTGGCCAGCGTGCTGCTGCGCGAACCGCTGCGGCCGCACAGCCTGTTCGACCTGAAGTCGGCGGTCGCCACGCTGGTGACCCGCCTGGAGGCACGCGGCGCCCGACTTTACGTGCCGCGGCAGGATTGGGACTATGCAGTCAACGCGGGACTGCGTATGCTGCAGCTCAGGCATCTGGTTGAAGAAGTTGACGGCCTCTACTCAACGCGCGAGCCTGAGGTGCCATTGCTGCGCTACTACGCCAACTCGATTGTGCATCTGCTGTGACGGGCCGGCTGCAGTCTCGACCCTGCTCTCGTGCGCGCACCTCATCTCACCGATCGGAGCAAAGCCATGCGCCTGACTGTCCTGTTTGTCATCGCACAGGGTCTCGCAAGTGCAGCCATCGCGGGTGGGACGGTCGAGGTGTCGTTTATCAAACCGCAAACGTATGCCGACGCCGGGCAATGGCAGCGCGACGTCGCCGCAACGCAGGCGCGCATCACGCAGCATCTGCAGTCTCTCGGCGAGAGCTATCTGGCCGACGGACAGGCATTGCGCGTCGAGGTGATCGACGTCGATCGCGCAGGTTGGCAGCGCCACGTGCATCGTCGCGTCGACGACATCCGCGTCCTCCGCAATGGGGCCGACTGGCCACGCATCAAGCTGCGCTACGCGCTCGTCGCCAATGGCCAGTTGACGAAGAGTGGCGAGGAAACGCTGGCCGATCTCGACTACATGGGCCGCTTCTCGCTTTACAACGCCGACGACCCCATGCGCTACGAAAAGCGCATGCTTGAGGATTGGTTCAAAACGCGCTTCGCCACCACCGCGCAGTGAGCCGCGCCGTCACTGCAGTGCACTGATCGGCAGCGGCTCGTCGTCGTCGGCATCCGCGCCGAGAAAGCCGCCGCTCTGGTGTGCCCATAGACGCGCATAGAGCCCACCGCGCGCCAGCAGCGCGCGGTGGTCGCCGTGCTCGACGATGCGGCCGCGGTCGAGCACGATCAGGCGGTCCATCGCCGCGATCGTCGACAGCCGGTGCGCGATCGCCACCACCGTCTTGCCCTCCATCAAGCGATACAGACTCGCCTGGATCGCCTGCTCGACCTCGCTGTCGAGCGCGCTGGTGGCCTCGTCGAGCAGCAGGATCGGTGCGTCCTTCAGCATCACGCGCGCGATCGCGATGCGCTGACGCTGGCCGCCCGACAGCTTGACGCCGCGCTCACCGACGTGCGCTTCGTAGCCGCGGCGGCCCTGCGGGTCGAGCAGGCCGTCGATGAACTCGTGCGCCTCGGCTCGCCGCGCGGCCGCGATCATCTGGGCGTCGCTGGCGTCGGGGCGCCCGTACAGAATGTTGTCGCGCACCGAGCGGTGCAGCAGCGAGTTGTCCTGCGTCACCATGCCCACCTGCTCGCGCAGGCTGACCTGTGTCACATGCGCGATGTCCTGGCCGTCGATCAGGATGCGGCCGTTGTCGAGGTCGTAGAAACGCAGCAGCAGGTTGACGACGGTCGACTTGCCGGCGCCGGAGCGGCCGACCAGTCCGATCTTTTCGCCGGGCCGGATGTGCAGGTCGAGCCCGTCGATCACTGCGGGCCCGTTGCCGTAGGCGAAACGCACCTGCTCGAAGCGGATGTCGCCGTGCCGCACGCCCAGCGGCGGCGCATCGGGCCGATCGACGACCGCCTGCGACCGCGAGAGGGTGTTCATGCCGTCCTGCACCGTGCCCACGTGCTCGAACAGCGTCGCCATTTCCCACATGATCCAGTGAGAGATGCCGTTCAGGCGCAGCGCCATTGCCGTGGCAGCGGCCACCGCACCGACACCGACACGACCCTGCGTCCACAGCCACAGCGTGAGGCCGGCGGTGCCGAGGATCAGCCCCATGCTGAGCACGTGGTTCACCACCTCGACGCCGGTGACGAGGCGGAACTGTTTGTACGCGGTGCCCATGAACTCCTGCATTGCGCCGCGTGCGAACGCAGCCTCGCGCCGCGCGTGGGAGAACAACTTGACGGTGGCGATGTTGGTGTAGGCGTCGGTGATGCGGCCGGTCATCAGCGAGCGGGCGTCGGCCTGTGCCTGCGCGATGCGGCCCAGGCGCGGCACGAAGTAGCGCAGCGCGGCCGCGTACAGCACCAGCCAGCCGAGGAACGGCACCAGCAGCAGCGCGTCGAAGCCGCCGGCCAGCAGCACCATCGTGACGAAGTAGATGACCACGAACACCAGGATGTCGCACACGATCATCACGGCGTCGCGCACCGCCAGCGCCGTCTGCATCACCTTGGTCGAGATGCGGCCGGCGAACTCGTCCTGGTAGAACGCCATGCTCTGGTCGAGCATCAGGCGGTGGAAGTTCCAGCGCAGCAGCATCGGAAAGTTCGACGACAGCGCCTGGTACTTGAAGAGGCACCAGATCCCCACCACGCCGATGCTGGCCACCAGCGCACCCGCCAGCAACAGCAGTGTCGCGCCCTCGTCGGCCCACAGGCGTTGCGGCGGCACGTGACCGAGCCAATCGACCACGCTGCCGAGCACGCCGAATAGCAGCGCCTCGAAGGCGCCGACCGCGGCCACCAGCATGACGATCACCGCCACGTAGCCGCGCAGCCCGCGCGTGCATGCCCACACGAACGGCAGCAGCCCGCGCGGCGGACGCTCCGGTGCGTGCTCGGGGTACGGAAAGATCAGCCGTTCGAAGCGGGAGAACATGGCTGGCACGCGCAAAGACCGCGAGCGTAGCCCATTCAGCTGAGCCTCAGCTGTTCGCGACCAACGACGCGCAGGCGACAACAAGCAGCCACACGCCGACACAAAACAGCGTGCCGGGCGGGAATCACATCCGCACGATCACCGTATGCGCATCAAGCCCCCCGTGCAGCCTTGCGTCTCGAGGCCGCCGCGCGATGGGTCGACTCGCAAGGAGGTATCGCATGGACATCTCACGCAAGCGCTTCGTCGAAGCGATGGCGTCTGGCAGTGTCGCGCTGCTGTTCACCAGCTGCGGCGGTGGTGGCGGCTACAACGGCACGCCGGCGGCCGCTCCCCCTCCGGCGCCCGCCAACAGTTGCAACCCGGCGTCCATATCCGACAACCACGGCCACGTGCTGGTGATCGCCAAGAGCGATCTCGACTCCACCACCGCGATGACCTATGACATCCACGGCACTGCCGATCACACGCACAGCGTGACCTTCAGCCCGGCGCAACTGGCGCAACTGAAGGCCGGCATGACGGTGGCGGTCACCTCGACGGTGACCTTCGCTCACGACCACGTGGTGAGCGTGAACTGCGTGTAGCGGTGGGTCGCGCGTCGATCGGCGCGGGCGGCGCGGGCAGCGCCGCGAACGGTCACTGCTGCGCAGCGACGTACTTGTTGCCGTTAGCCTTGTAGCGCTCGATCGCCTTCTTCAGGTCGCTGTATTCCTCGCAACCGAACGTGCACGCCTTGTCGAGCACCGCCAGCCGCTTCTCCGCGGTGGGGAGGTCGCCCTTGATCAGGTACAGCTCCCCAGAGTACTCCAACGCGCCGCGGTGACTGGGGTTGATGCGCAGCGCCTCGTTGTAATAACGCTCGGCGCCTTCGAGATCGGGCGTCTTGGACTTGCGCAGGCTGTATCCCATCAGGTTGTTCCAGTCGGCGCTGCTCGGGTCGTTGACGCGCTTGAGCTCTTCGACTGCCTCGGTCCACTTCTTGTCCTTGATCAGGGTGCGCGCCTGCGTCAACTTGTCGGGCGCGGCGGTCGGAGTGTCAGCGGCGAGTGCGCCTTGCTGCAAAACCAGCACCATCGCGGCGGCCGAAACGATGCGAGC
>DASTZF010000443.1:0-33155 GCA_035764445.1 Burkholderiaceae bacterium | reverse complement strand
CGACTTCACCGACCCGGGCGAGCTGGGCCTGTTCATCGATGACGGCCAGGTCGAGTTGCTCGACGACCTGATGTGGCGCCAGGGCGTGCTCGAGTCAAGCCAGATGAGGGGCACGTTCCAGTTGATGCGCTCGCAGGACCTGATCTGGTCGTACCGCGTGCTCAACTACCTGCTCGGTGAGCGTCGGCCGCTGACCGACCTGATGGCCTGGAACATCGACGGCACACGCATGCCCTATCGCATGCACTCGGAGTATCTGCACACGCTGTTTCTCGACAACGCACTGGCACGCGGCCAGGCCCTGCTCGACGGGCAGCCAATCAACCTGGCCGATCTGCGCGCCCCGATCTTCAACGTCGGCGCCGTGCAGGACCACATCGCACCGTGGCGCTCGGTGTTCAAGCTGCACGCGCTCGCGCACGTCGAGCAGACCTTCGTGCTGACCGCCGGCGGCCACAACGTCGGCATCGTCAACCCGCCCGGCCAGACCCGCACCAGCCATCGGCTGAAGGTGTGGCATCCGGGTGACCGGCTGCTCACGCCCGACGAGTGGCTCGACGCTGCGCCGCAGGTCGAAGGGTCGTGGTGGACCCCGTGGTTCGACTGGCTGCGCGAGCACAGCTCGGGGCAGCATCCGGCGCCGCATGACAAGGCCCATCCGCTCGGGGCCGCACCCGGCCGCTACGTGCTGCGGCGCTGAGGGCGCCTCCTGCACCGCGGCCCAGCGGCGCAGGAAGCGGCTGGTGCGCAGCTGCGCGCGTCGCCGCGGGCTCGCGCTCTTCTCAGTAGGCTCCCTCGTGACGCGATGTCCGCGGAGACTTTGAGCCGCTTCCCACGTCAGTCTTGCTCCAGGTCAAGGTGACGCACAAGCAGCGGCAGGAATGTTCTTCCTGCGGGCGGCCATTGCAGGCCGCGCGCGGACACACAGGTTCAAGGAGTCCAGCATGAACGAACTGCGAGTCAACAAAGAAGCTGACCATCGGCTGATGGAGCGGAGCGCGCCTCGCGCTCCGATTGCGACGTAGAGTTTCGCCCTCAGGGAGCACACCGCCGGTGCCGTGAACTCCGCCGCCAACCGCTCGACGCCGCTCGTCGATTCCTGGTTGTGGGCATCGACGTTCGGCGAAACGCTGGCCGCCGGATTCGACCCGCAAGGCGTCGGGCGGGTCCATCGCGAGGCGCGGTTGGCGAGCCTGCTGCAGGCGGCGTCCCGGTCGCCGCTGTACCGGCAGCGGTTGCAGAGCCTGCCGTCGGGCTCTGCCGACCTGCGCGCCATTGAACCGGTCAGCAAGACCGAGCTGATGGCGCGCTTCGATGATTGGGCCACCGACCGCGCGGTGACGCGCCGGGCGGTCGAGCAGTTCCTGAAAGGCACCGAGCACCTCGGCGAGGCCTTCCTCGGACGCTACCTGGTGTGGACCAGTTCGGGCACCACGGGGGCCCCGGGCGTCTTCGTGCAGGATGCGCCGAGCCTGGCTGCTTACGAGGCCCTCGATGCGTTGCGGCTGCGCGGCCCCGGGCCCGGCAGCATGCCGCTGCCGGCATGGGGCGCGGGGCAGCGCTTCGCGTTCGTCGCCGCCACCGGCGGCCACTTCGCCGGCGTGGCCACGATCGAACGGTTGAGGCGGCTGACCGCCAATGCGACGTCGCTGTCGCCGATCGGCTGGCTGTCGCCGGAGGTGCAGACATTCTCGGTACTGACGCCGCTGCGCGAGCTGGCGCGCGCGTTGCAGGCCTACGCGCCCACGGTGCTGATCACCTACCCGAGCTGCGCTGCCGCGCTGGCGCAGTTGCAACTCGACACTACGCTGCGTTTGCAGCCCCACGAGGTGTGGCTGGGTGGCGAGCAGCTCAGCGATGGCCAGCGTGCATTGATGCATGCCGCATTCGCCTGCCCGCTGCGCAACAACTACGGCGCCTCGGAGTTCTTCTCGATCGCCTGCGAATGCCGCTGCGGTCACCTGCACCTGAACGACGACTGGGTGATCATCGAGCCGGTCGACCGCCAGCTGCGCCCGGTGCCGGTGGGTGTCGCCTCGCACGCGGTGCTGCTGACCAACCTGGCCACTCCCGTGCAGCCGCTGCTGCGCTACCGGCTCGACGATGCGATCCGCTTCACCGGCCAGCGCTGCGCATGCGGTTGCTCGTTCCCGGTCATCGAGGTGCAAGGCCGCAGCGCGCACACGCTGGTGTTGCACGATGCCAGGGACCGCGCGGTGACCATCACGCCGCTCGCCGTCGAAACCGCGATCGAGCAAGACGGCGGCGTCACGCAGTTCCAGCTGCTGTGCACGACCCCGGATTGCCTGGAACTGCGCTTCGAGTCCGAAGCGGGCGACGCCGCGGCAGCGTACGAGCGTGCACGCAAGGCGCTCGCCGCGTACCTCGCCACGCAGGGGCTGGGCAATGTGCGCATCGTGCACGGTCGCCGCGCGCCGCTGCGCGAGCGCGCGAGCGGCAAACTGTGCCGCGTGCAGCTCGTGCCGTCGCAGAATCACGTCGACTCATAGCTGGCGGCCGCCGTTTGCGGTACAGAGCGGATTCTTCGCCGTGCCCACCATCTCGCCTTCCGACTCGTCTGCCTTTCGACTTGGCCGACATCCGCGGCCTTGCGCGCCTGGGGTTCGACGCTGCGGTGGGCGTTACCAACCTCGTCGAGCAGATGCATCGCACGATCAGCGACCGCGCTGCGCCGCTGGGCTCCTCGGTCACCGAGCGCACGCAAGGTGTCACCGGCTTTGTCTACGACGCCGTCCGCGGCACGACGCGACTGGCCTCGCGCGGTGTCGACGTGGGACTGCGGCTGGTCGAGACGGTCGCGCAGCCAGCGCGAACCTCCCGTGAGCGTGAAACCGCACTTGCGGCGATCAACGGACTTTGGGGCGACCATCTTGAAGCCACGTCCAATCCGTTAGCGATCCCGATGTCGTTTCGCGTTCAAGGCCGCGTGCTCGACCTTGACGGGCGAACCTTGAGGGTCGCCATCCCCGATGCCAACGGTCGCGTTGCGGTGCTGGTGCACGGACTGTGCATGAACGACCTGCAGTGGCAGCGCGACGGCCATGACCATCGCGCGATGCTCGCGCGTGACCTCGGCTACTGCGTCGTCTCGTTGCACTACAACAGCGGCTTGCACATTTCGGAGAACGGTTCGCGCTTCGCCGCACTGCTTGACACGCTTGTCGCGCATTGGCCGGTTCCGGTGGACGAACTCGCGATCGTGGGCCACAGCATGGGCGGCCTGGTGGCGCGCAGTGCATGCCATGAGGCCGAAGAGCATGCGTTGCGCTGGCGCAGCAAGCTGACCAAGCTCGTCTGCCTCGGCAAACCGCATCACGGAGCGCCGCTCGAACGCGGCGGGCACCGGCTCGATCGATTGCTCGATCTGAGCCCGTATGTCGCGCCGTTCACTCGCCTGGGCAAGGCCCGCAGTGCCGGCGTCACCGACCTTCGCTTCGGCAATCTACGGCGCTGCGACTGGGAGGGTCGGGCCGCCCATGACCAAGGGCGCGACGACCGGCGGCCGATGCCGCTGCCAGAGGACGTTGCGGTCTACCTGCTCGCAGCGACAACGGCCGACCGCCGCGCGGGATTGCGGCACGCGCTTGTCGGCGATGGCTTGGTCACTCTCGCCAGCGCCTGGGGTCAGCACCACAACCCGGCGTTCGCCCTCAGGGTGCCGACATCGCACAAAGCGTTGATGACCCGCGCGAACCACTGGGACCTGCTCAGTCGCCCCGAAGCCGCCGACTGCTGCGCCGCTGGCTAGCCTGATTCCCGTGTGCTGCATCGCGGCCGAGAAGCGCAAGACAAGTGCGTCGTCGAGGTTGGCGGCCGGGCCTGCGACATCTCGGATCTTCACGGTCAGTCCCTTCGGGTAGACACTGGCACTCTGGAATGGTGTCCTGAGAACCGTCAGGAGCAAACATTGACCGCATTCGACCCCGAGCGGCCTACGCTAGTCTTCGTGTGTGCTCATCTCACCGACGAGCGGTTGTTCGCGCACCAGGTCGATGCACTCCGAGCCACGAACGACTGCCGCGTGTTCGCGTTTCGCGATCTACCGACGCTGGGCGGCATGGCTGAAGAAGTCCTCGCGCATGCGCCGCCGCGATTCACATTCATCGGCCTTTCGCTCGGAGGCTACATCGCGTTCGAGATCATTCGGCGGCATCTCGAGCGCATCGAGCGCCTGGTGCTGCTCGATACGCGTGCGGTCGCCGACAACGAAGCCCAGCGGCAGGGCCGACTCGCCGACATCGCGAAAGTGCACGATGGCGGCATCGAGGCACTGATTCCCGAACTGCCCGCGCGCTGGATGCACCCGGCCCACCGGGCGCGCCTCGGCGATCTGATGGCGAGCATGGCGTGCAGCATCGGTGCCCGCGGTCAGTTCAACCAACAGCAGGCGATGCTCGCACGTCCGGACTCGCACGCCGACCTGCAGCGCGTGCGGGTGCCGACGCTGATCGCTTGCGGCCGCGAAGACACGGCGACGCCGCTCGCCGAGCACGAACGGATGCGCGATTGCGTGCCCGGCGCGCGGCTGGAGGTGTTCGAGCGATGTGGGCATCTGTCGACGATCGAGCAACCGGAAGCCGTGACGTCCCTGCTGACGCGCTGGCTCGCTGAGACGCCTCTTGGGTGCTGAGAGAGACCGGCCCATGCACGTGGCACACATCCGCCTTTGCGCCGTCGCCGGTCGACGCGCCGTGACCGTGCTCGTCGCGCTCACCACCGTCGTCCCGCTCGCACTTGCGCAAGTCTCGCCGGGTGCACCCGCGGACCCGATCTCAGCCCTCGTCGGCCGGCTCGACTTGGAAAGGTACAAGGCCACCATCAAGGGCCTGACCCAGTTTGGTGATCGTCGCCAGGGCACCGAGCGCAACCGCAAGGCGCTGGACTGGATCGAGGCCAGGCTCCAGTCCTACGGCTGCACCAACACGCAGCGTCTGCAGTTCGAGTTCACCGAGCCCGTGAAACGCGGCCCGCCCGCCGCGCCCCAGCCGGCACGCGCCGGCGGCCCCGCGGGTGCGGGCGGCGCCACCGTGTTCGGCAAGCGCGCCGCCACAGGCGTGAACACGGACCCGTTGGCGCAGCCCGACGAACGCCTGCGTGCGCTCAACGCGGAGCCGACGCCCGAAGGAACGTCGCTGCGCGAAAACGTCTACTGCACCAAGGTCGGCACGACCCATCCCGAAGAGATGTACATCGTCGGTGCCCACATGGACGGCATCGGTTGGGGTGAGGCGGCCGACGATGATGGCTCCGGCACGGCCCTGGTGATGGAGTTGGCCCGCGTCTTCAGCCTGCCCGGCGTCGAGACCGAGCGCTCGATCCGCTTCATCCTGTTCAACAACGAAGAGACTGGCCTGCACGGCGCCAGTGCCTACGTGGCGCAGCGCAAGGACTTGCAGGGCATCGAATCGCCCAAGGGGTCGGGCAGGTACCCCGAGCCGAAATGGCTGGGCATGATCCAGCACGACATGATGTTGTTCGACCATGGCATGCCCGCGGCGCAGCTCGACGCCAACGGCAAGCCGCTGCTCGACGCCAAGGGTCAGCCTGTGCATGCACCGCCCAAGGAGCAACGCGCCGAAGCGGACGTCAACATCGAATACCAATCGACGGCCAAGCACGCGGAAGGCGCCGCCAGGCTGGCTTGGGCCTTCCGGGCCGCCAACGACAAGTACGCGACCCACTACCCGGCCGCCGTCGGCTTTCACATGACGAACACCGACTCGACACCCTTCATGGACTGGGTGCCCGCCATTTCCGTGCGCGAGAACGAGCGCGGGACGCAAATCGGTGCCGGCTGGAACCCGCACTGGCACCAGCCGACCGACCTGTACTCGACCTACTCGGACAAGGACTTCCTGCTCGGCCTCAACGCCGCGCAGACCACGCTGGCGGCGCTAGCGCAGTTGACCGGAGCCAGGGTCAAGAACTGAGTGTGAGTGCTCGGAGTGGCATCGCGACGTCCTGCGCTCCCGAGGTCCACCGTCTGAGGCAGCGAGAACATCCCGCATTTCCTGACGAAGTTCCGGCGAGCGATTCGAGCAAGCGCCCTCGGGCCCGTTTCATCAGATCAAGTTCAGGAACTTCTGCGCACGCGCTGCCGATGATGTGTCGCCCTTGGCCCCATAGACCGCGATCGCCTCGCCGATTGCTTTGCGCGCGTCCTCGTTGCGCTGTGCGTGGAACAGCACCGTTGCGAGATCCGCGAGTGCGGAGCCGAGCAGTGTCGGCGCCTCGGTCTGTTTCGCCAAATCGAGGGCCGCCCTGGCCAGAAGCTCGGCTTCTGCGATCGCGCCTCGGCGCGCAAGGATGAGCGCCCGCGCGGATCGCCAGGAGGCCTGCACGTCGAGGTCGTCATTGCCCGCGGAGCTTTCCGCGATTCCGGTCAGGACCAGCGCTTCTTCATCCCGACCTTGCTCGTGAACCGCTCGTGCGAGAAGCGTCGCCATGCTGGAAGAGAAGTAGGTCTCGCCGAGGCCCAGCAACATCTCGAAGTCGGTGCGGAGCTCCCGCTCGGCAGCTGCGGGATCACCGGCCAGCAGTTCGACGGTAGCCAGGTCGATCGATGACGCCGCAGCGCGCACGCCCTGGCCAAGGTCGCGAAGAACCGCGCGAGCCGACCGAGCGTTCCGGCGAGCCACCTCGTGGTTGCCGACCATTGCGTGCAACTGAGAGACCAAGCAGGTGATCAGATTCTTCACCTGGCGGTCGGGAAAGTCGCCGGCGATGAGGGCCTCGCATTGAGCGATCGCCTGCATGGCGGGAGTTGGGCCGTAAACGGCGCTCATCGCCATGCCTAGCGCGCTGCGCGCGACCAGGCGATCGTCGCCGGCGAGGCGAGCGTGCCTGATGACGTTTTCGATGGTCTCGCTCGCTTGGTCCATGTGGCCGGCGTTCTGCTGAGCCAGAGCGACCAGCCGCCAGGCCTTGGCCAGCTCGCCGTGCGCCGCTTCCTGCTCGAGGAGCGGAATGACCGACATCGTCAGCTCCGCCACGCCGTCGCTCCAGTTCCCCGGCTCGCTATGCAGGCGCACCAGCATGCGGGCAAGCCGGGCGGACGCTTCGATCGTGCGGTTGCCCGAAGCCTGGGCACGTTCGAGCGCTTCGCTGACCAATGACCGCGCCTCTGCGAACTGGCCGAGGTCCAGTAACACTTCGCCGAGCTCGGGCAGCATTGCCAATCGCATCGAGTCCTCTGGCTGGAGCAGGGCGACGGAGCGGCGAAGGAGGTTGCCGGCCGCGGCCGCGTCGCCCCGTGCGAATGCCCGACGGCCCGCCGAAGCCAACCGGCGCGCGCCATCCACACCGATCATGCGACCCTCTTCGTCCAGTGGACCCAGCTCGGCCAGATAGTTGTGCGCCTGCTCCAGGTGATAGCCGAGGATCGCCTCGAACTCCAGCGAACGTTCGCGATCGGCGTTGACCTGGTCGGCCCAGCGCACGAAGCTGACGTGAATGCGTGCGCGCGTGCGCTTGAGCAAACTGTTGTAGACCGTATCACGCACCAACTGATGCTGGAAACAATAGGTCCGTTCCGTCTCGATGATGTGCGACAGGCGAACGAACTGCTTGCGGGCGAGCGCGATCATGTGCTCAGCGATCGCTGGTCGCACCGCATCGGGCACCAGCGATGCCACCGCGTCCTCGGCGAACTCCAGGCCGATGACCGCTGCCGGCTCGACCACGTGCCGCTCGGCGCGACCCAGCCGGTCGAGCCGCGCCTCGAGCAAGGCGCGGATCGTCGGCGGTATGACGATCTCTGCGTCTCCTTTGCTCCGTACCCAGCGCTCCCCTTCCTGACGCAGGTCGCCGCTCTCGAGCAGCATCGAGAGCATCTGCTCGACGAAGAGAGGATTGCCGTTCGCCGTGCCCGCGATACGCTCGGCCACGTCAGCCGGCAACCCGGCGGAGCCAGGGAAACTGGCAATCACCGCGCTCACCGCGTCCCGGTCCAACGGCTGTAGAACGAGCCGGGTTGCACCGCCCCTCTCGCCCCACTGCGGATGTTGCTCGAGCAGTTCATGACGCGCCGTTGTCAGCATCAGGATCGCTGCGCCGCTGGCAGCATCGAGGATGTGCTCGAGCAGCATCAGAAACGCCGGTTCCGCCCAGTGGATGTCGTCGACCAGCACCACAACAGGGCCGTCGAGTGCGAGCCTCTCGAGGAACTTGCGCGCAGCCCAATTGACCTCATGCAGCGGGAAGGTTGCGGCGCTCAGGCCGATCGCCGACAAGAGGCGATCCGCCACCTCGGCCTCCCCAACGACGCCGAGCAGCTTTTCTCGGGCGCGCTCCGACGTATCCTCGTCGCTGATCTCCGCGGCCGCCCCGACCATGCCTCGCAAAGGCCAGTACGTGATTCCGTCACCATAGGCAAGACAGCGCCCGCGCAGCACACGCGCATTGCTCGCGATCGCGACCGCCACTTCGTGCGCGAGGCGAGACTTGCCGGCCCCCGCATCGCCGATCACTGCGACCAGCCGAGCGACGCGGGCGTCTTGGACTTCGGCATAGATGCGCGCGAGTGTGGTCAGCTCCGCATCGCGGCCGACGATCGTCGCGCCGATTCGACGAGATCTCTCGTCACTGCCACAGGCCAGCAGGCGGTAGGCCGCGACCCGCTGCGCTTTGCCCTTGAGCTCGAGAGGCTCCACCCGATCCACCTCGACTGCGTGGCGCACCAGTCGGTAGGTCAGCTCGCCGATGTAGATGCCGTTCTCGGGTGCGGCCTGCTCGAGACGAGCGGCCACGTTCACCGCGTCGCCGGTGGCGAGCCTTTGATCGGCTGCCGGATAGTCGTTGGCGACCACCTCGCCGGTATTGATGCCCGTGCGATTCACCAGGGCGATGCCGAAGCGCACCGTGAGATCAGCGTTGACTCGATCGAGCGCCGCCTGCATGGCAAGCGCTGCGCGCACCGCCCGCAGCGCATCGTCCTCGTGCGTCTGCGGGAGGCCGAACACCGCCATGATCGCGTCGCCGATGTATTTTTCGACCTTGCCGCCGTGTCGATTGATCTCGGCGGCCATCGCGATGAAGTAACGCTCCTTCACCTCGTGCAGCGCCTCGGAGTCAAGCTGCTCGCCGAGCGCTGTGGAGCCCTTGAGGTCGCTGAAGACGATGGTCACCGTCTTGCGTACCTCGCGCGCTGGCATCGGTGCCGCTGCCGCGGTCAGCTGGGTGCCGCAGTAAGGGCACAACCTGAACTGGGGAGGGTTCTCCTCGCCGCAACCGGGGCACTGAACCATGTCGAAGGGAGTCTAAGACGCCGTGTGCAAGTCAGCCCCACCGCCATGGCCCCCGGTGAAACCCTGAGACCGACTTGCTCGCGATCACTGGGTCGGCGCCAGCGCGCCCCGGTAGTCAGCGCGCTTCGCAAAGCCCTGCCGATGCCGGGCGCATCGGCCTTCAGCCGCAATGGCGCTGAGCGACGGCTTCGAGCGGCCCACGAGCGGCCACATCCGCCTCGACGGCAAGCCGATCGAGGCGCTGCCGCCGCACAAGCGCAACATGGGCGTGGTGTTCCAGAGTTACTCGCTGTTCCCGCACATGACGGTGGCACAGAACGTGGCGTTTCCGCTGTCGGTGCGCAAGGTGGCGCCCGACG
Source organism: Burkholderiaceae bacterium (assembly GCA_035764445.1). Classification (GTDB taxonomy): domain Bacteria; phylum Pseudomonadota; class Gammaproteobacteria; order Burkholderiales; family Burkholderiaceae_C; genus JAEUPI01. Next base: position 23,530 of record DASTZF010000443.1, on the reverse strand, counting down.
AAGCGCGCACGCGCGTGGCCGCCGCGCTGGCGAAGGTGCACCTGCAGGACTATGCGCAGCGCCGGCCGCAGCAGCTCTCCGGCGGGCAGCAGCAGCGCGTGGCATTGGCGCGCGCGCTGGTGTTCGAGCCACGGCTGGTGCTGATGGACGAGCCGCTGTCGGCGCTCGACAAGAAGCTGCCCGAGCAGATGCAGCTGGAGATCAGGCGGCTGCACCGCGAGCTCGGCGTGACGATGGTGTACGTCACGCACGACCAGTCCGAAGCGATGACGCTGTCGGACCGCGTCGCGGTGTTCAACCAGGGCCGTGTCGAGCAGCTCGCCACGCCGAAGCAGCTGTACGACGCGCCGGCCAATCCGTTCGTCGCCGGCTTTCTCGGCGACAACAACATGATCCAAGGGCGGATCGCGTCGCCGCCTGAGGCGTGAATCTGAATTGCGGGTTGACCTTCCGCGACCAATGGCGTAGCGTCGGCTGGCTCGTTGGGGATGTCCGTTTGTCGTGGGGAGGCGGGATGCTGCGAAGAACAACGTTCGCGCTCAGCTTGACGATTGCAGTCCGGCCCGCTGTGGGTCGGTGAGTGACCTCCTCGATGGACCGGCGGACGATGCTCGGCGGCGCGGCCTCGCTTGGGCTGCTCGTGGCGGCCCGGCATGCGGTCGGACAACGGCCAGTCAAACCATTTCGAATCGGCTATCTGAACCTGCGGGCGGGCCCGAATGCATGGGACGAAGCGCTTGTTCAACGTCTGCGCGAATTGGGCTACAGGAACGGTGACAATCTGCTCATCGAGTATCGCTGGGCAGACGAGGACCTATCGTTGCTCGAACGGCAGGCCGACGAATTGGTGCGTTTGCCGGTGGATGTCATCGTCACGAACCAGACGCCTGCGGTGCGTATCGTCAAGAAGGCCACGGCCACGATCCCGATCGTCATGATTGCTACTGCGGATCCGGTGGGCAGCGGGCTGATCTCCAGTTTTGCGCGACCGGGTGGGAATCTCACCGGCCTTTCCTACCTGACAACCGATCTAGCTGCTAAGCGTCTCGAGCTTCTCCACGAACTCGTTCCCGGTGCTGCGCGGATCGCAGTGCTTGCTTGGGACTTCGGTGGACGCAATCCGGCGTCGAAGGAGCGCGGACCCACCATGCTCCCTGAAACCGAAGCAGCGGGACGGCTGTTGGGCGCTGAAGTGCGCGCCCATTTCATCGGCAGTGCTGCCGATCTGCCGCAAGCATTTGCCGCGATAGAGCAGGCCCGGTCTCAGGCGCTCATCGTGAAGCACAATTCGTTCATCTACGAACATCGCGCGGCGATCATCGAGGCATCGAAACGATTGCGCCTACCCGATATGTACGAAGCGCGCGAATTTGTGGCCACGGGAGGTCTCGTCTCCTATGGCCCGAACGTAACGGAGCTCTATCGCCAAGCCGCGGGCTACGTCGACAGAATCTTCAAGGGCGCCAAGCCGGCGGACCTCCCCGTCCAGCAGCCTACGAGGCTCGACCTGGTGCTCAACCTCAAGACCGCCAAGGCGATCGGCCTGACGATCCCCCAATCACTGCTGCTGCGGGCGGACGAGGTTATTCAGTAGCGGAAAAGCCCGGTGGTGTCGTCCCGTCGCGTAGGATCAGAACATCGCGCTTCGCGGCTATTTCAAGCAATGGCTCAATCCACTAACTCGGACTGAACAGCTTATCGGCCACAGCTCAGCGCGGCAGGAACGCTCGTTGCGTAAGTATTGCCTTGCCAACAGTTGCCGGTACCAGTGCCGTCCCACACCAGGTCCGCCCGCAGCGCATCCAGCACTGGGATTCCGACCGGTATCCCGCCATTGCCCAGCACGAGATTGCCGACGATCCGGTTGCCATCCGGGTTCGGCTCGATGTCGATACCGTCGCAGGTCTGCCCCTGCAGCGCGAATGCCAGGCACAGGCTCGTCACTCCGATGCCTGCGAACTGATTGCCAGTGACGGCATTGCCGCTCACCATGGTCCTGTCGGCACCCGTCAGCAAGATGCCAATGCCGGGCGGAAGCGCCCCAAGCAGATCGTCCGGCTCGGCCGTATTACGCCGGTTGTTGTTGTAGACCTGGTTGCCAACTATCCGTGTGTCGTCCTGCACTTTGCGCTCCAGGAACGGAAGCAGATCGACGAAGATGCCAAACGAGTTGTCATGCACGCGATTGGCTTCCACGCTGCACGAAACGCTGTTCTCCACTTCAATGCCGAGCAGGTTGTCATGCACGTGGTTGTCCCGGATCGCCACGTTCTCGCTTTGCCCTACGTAGATGCCGGCATCCGTCTGCGTGTTCATCACCTCGTTTCCGGACACCGAGCCGTTCTTCGACACGATCGGAAAGAGGCCGTACTCCCCGTTTGCGTCGGCCACATTGCGGGACAGGGCGAATCCGTCGACGCACGCCAGATGCACGCCGTGCAGGCCGAAACCTCGAACCGTGAAGCCTGACAAACTGAAGCCATGAATGCTCGTGCCCACGAGACCACAGGGCGGATGCTCGGTGTCCGATTGAGCCTGCTCGCCACTGGAATCGGGTGGGCTGACCCAAATGCCGTACGACTGGCCGCCCGCGTTGTCTAGCACCACGGGTCGGTTCGGCAAAGACATGCCGATCAGATCAATCCCGCTCTTATTGATCGTCAATGCATTGAGGTCGCCGAGCTGTCCTTCTCGGTATGTTCCGGGCATGACCTGCACCCGGTCCCCAGGGTTGGCACGCTCCAGGGCTGCGCGAATCGACTCGCCGGCGTGCACGGTGATGGTCTTGGCGATCGACGGGGCCACCAAGGCGAAGCTCGTCGCGAGGACACAGAAGATCGAGCGAAGTGTTCGAAGCACCTTGGCCTCCCTTCGGGCGAACCCAGCGAGGACGGTAGTGTGCGTACGTTCGCGCGGCGAATCAACAGGCCGGGTGAGCGATCCGCATTGACTCGTGCTACGCCGCGTCAGCCTTGTGGGTTTCGGCAGCGGCATGCGACAGCCTGGTTGATGGTGCGTACGATCCGACGAACGCCGCAGTGACGAGAGGCAAGACGGAACTGAATCAACTCGTCCGCTCGCAGCAATAGCAAACGCGGGATCATGAGGCCGAGTGCCTTGGCGGTCTTCAAGTTGATCACGAGGTCGAACTTGGTTGGCTGCTCCACAGGAAGATCAGCGGGTTTGGCGCCCTTCAGTATCTTGTCCACAAAGGTGGCAGCGCGGCGGAATTCGTCGGCTCGGTTCGTACATCGCGTTCAGCCCTCCGGGTGCAGAACTGCGCAGCGGCCCGACCGCGGGTCTACTCGATCACCTCGTCGGCGCGTAGGAGTAGCGACTGGGGCATGGCGATGCCGAGTGTCCGCGCTGTCTTGCGGTTGAGCACCAACTGAAACTTCATCGCGCGCTCGATGGGCAGATCCCCTGGTTTGGCCCCTTTCAGGATTCTGTCCACGTAGATCGCCGCTCTGCGATGGCCTTCGAGCGGGTCCGCTCCGAAACCCAGCATGCCGCCCGCCTGCGCGTACTCCGCGGTTCCAGCCGACGGTAAGTGGTGCATTGCGGCGAGCTCGGCAACCGTCCGTGCGTTCACCGAGAACATCGTGTCCCCCTGAACGACGATGGCTTCGACGCGGCGGTGCGCCAAATCTGCGATCGCGCGGTCGATCGCTTTTGGCGCTGGAATCTCGACCAACCCCAAATCCACCTTCAGTGATGCAGCCTCGGACCTCAGCGCCGGGAAAGCCGAGGGCGAATTGGCTGTGTTGACGAGATACGCTACTCGGGCAAGGCGCGGCACAGCCTCCTTGAGCAGCTCCAGGCGCTTGCCGAACAGATCCGCGTTCAAACTGCTCGAACCCGTCACGGTGCCGCTCGGATGCGCGAGGCTGGTGGTCAGGCCGAGTCCGACCGGATCACCGGTCGATCCCATGACGATGGGAACGGACGTGTGAGCGTCCCTCATGGCGAGAGTTGCCTTGGTACCGGAGGTGACCACGACGCTGACCTGAAGCTCTGCAAGCTGGCGCGCCAACTCGGGCAGCCGAGCGTAGTCCCCTTCCGCCCAGCGCTCCTCGATGATGATGTTGCTGCCTTCGCGGTAGCCAAGACCGCGCAGCCCCATGCGCAGGGCCTCCAGTCGCTTGCCTTGATTGGAGGGGGACTCCGAACTGAGGAATCCGATTCTGCGCACGGCAGGTGCGGTTTGCGCGCTCGCCGCGAGCGGGGTTGAAATGGCAAACCCGCCGATCGATGCGAGAACACCCCGCCGGTTCATCAGGTTCACTTGGCCAGGCCCCGCAGGGCCCTGACTTGAATGTCCACTGACACCCCCGTTGCCGCAATCAAGCAGCCGCGTCGCTGCACTTGATCCCTCTACACACGGAGCCGCTGGTGCACCAGCCGGGTCTGCGCTGCACGTCTCCCTCCACGGAGCCATTGCGTCGGCGATTGCAGCACCGGGTTGGTGGCGCGGCAAGTGGCCCACGGTTCAATAGTGAACAGACCTGGGTTCACTCCTGGCCGCTGTTGCACGCCAACGAGGTGATCGAATGAGACGGCGCTTCTGAGCAATGGGCCTACCTTCATGGGGGCAAGAACCATGGTCTTCGAGTTCATGCACACCGTCGGGGTCGCACCGAGTCAGCAATCTCTGGACGTGCTGCTGTCCAAGACACGACAGTTGCGCGTTTTCGGTGGCGGATCCGTCGTCGATCGGCTCCTGCGCGATGAACTGCTCTATCAGACCGACGAAGGTCGAGTGATCTCCACCCTGCGAGAGGCGATGCGAGTCGTGGACGGCAATTTCGGCCATTGCATGTGCTACGGCGATCCGACGCTCGAGCTCAGTGATGCATTGGGCGCCCGCTTGGCGTTGATCAGCATTCACCACGGATTCAGCATCCGGTGGCGCGGCTGGGAGACCGATGCCAAGCTCGTCGATGGACGCGGGTTGATGGAATGGCTGGCCACCCAGGGTGTGACGGGGCCGCTGGCTCAGTACAAAGAGGAACAGCAGCGGGAGGAGGCCGAACGACAAGAGTGGATCAGGTGGTCGAAGCTTGCCCCGTCTTGCCTTCAACCGCTGGAACTCAGGAATCCCGATCTCGATGCGATGCGGGACGCGCTCGAGGCGCACTATCCCGGCGGCCCGCAGCGAGCGCTGGTTCTCCTCGAGTGGTACGGCAGTGGCACCAGCCCTTGGTGGCGGATGTGCTTCGCCTACGAAGAGATTCCCGGAGATCTGCTGAAGACAATCGCGCCGAAGGATCTCATTGCGGCGGCAGCCACAGCGACCTTGAGTGACTCGCAACTCGAAGGCGCTGCACGGCTATTCGCCACGTGGCGGTACGGGTCGAGCCCTCGTTCGCGGCCATTGCAGTTGCCAGGCCTCGTGAAGTTCAGAGTGCTCGAACACATGCTGCGATCGACCGATCCGGACAAACAGGCCTGTGCTCGGCGCGCGTTCGGTCCGGCCTCTGAATGACGCACCAGCGATTCGGTCATGGCTGCGCGACAGATTCTCCTGGCCGCCGCGGCGACAGCGGTGCTGATCGGCACGATCGACGCCGCCGCTCAATCACCGCGCAGGCCCCAGCCGCCACCCGGCTGGCAAGCCATAGAGTCCGACATCGAAGCAGACCGGGCCGGTAAGGCGGAAGCCCCGCTGCAGATCCCACCGGCGTTGGTATCCGAGGTGCGGCTCGCGGAGCAGGTGGGCGCACAGGTCGTTGCCGCTCGCGCGGCGCCGGCCGAGTTGTCCGATGCGGCGCGCGCCGCGCTGAAGACCGCCGAGGGCGCGGATGGGCGATGGACTGCGGTTCCCCCGAGACCCGACAGCACCGACCGAGATCGCTACCGGATCGCTCTCGTGTATCTCGACCCCGCAGCAGGCTTCACGGCGGTCAACGGCGGCAGCGCACGGGTCGACGAGAACGGTCGCTTCCAGTGGGTGGAGCGCCAGCCGGGGCACTACAGCATGCGAACGCGGATGCAGGGGGTTCCATTCGCCCACATCCTCTCGAATGAAGATCTGGCTCTCCTGGAGTTGCCCAAGGTCCCCGACTGGCTGGGGTTGTATCGCGACACGTCCGACAGCGTGACCCGCGCGATCAATCGCGGCCGCGCCCTGAATCACGTCGGCGAATCGCGACTCGCCCTGGAATCCTTGCTCTCGGCACGCAGCGAGCGCCCAGATGCCGAACGCCTCGCGTTCGAACTCGCGTACGCTTTCAACGCCATCGGGAAGCACGAGCGCGCCATCGAGGTGGCCACCGAATCCCTGAGCCGCCGCGACAACGATTACCTCACTTGTCGAGAGCTCGGGTACGCCTACTTCCATTCGTCGCGACTCGAGGACGCAGCCAAGACCTATGCACGATGCCTGACGATATGGCCCGACGGCGAGCGCGAGATCAAGGCCGAAGTGGCGGTCAATCTTGCCGGGGTCTACAAGGGCCTGGGAGCGGCTCAGCAATGTCGCCAATGGCTCGACCAGGCCTTCGAATGGTCCAGCAGCGGATCTCGACAGCGCTCGCAGCTTGAACGCATGAGACAGGATGCGGATGCCTGCGCTCGCTGAACTGTCGCGAACAGTATCTGCCTTGAGGCGAGCGGCCGACCGGCTGCAACCGGCCGTGAGCCGTTGGTCAGCCGCCCTTGGCGACGCGTGCCTTCGGCGTCTTCTTTCCTGCGACCTGGTCGCGGCATGCCTCGCATTGATACAGCAGCCGTGCGCACGTGAGCTTGACGGCCGGACTGGCCAACTCATCCTTCACCAGCCCCGCCGAAGACTGCGCCTTGCGCAGAGCGGACTCGAGCGTTTCACTGGCAGTGAAGTTAGGTGACCGCACGACGTTCTGAGCGTATGCCTCGGTGAACGTGCGCACCTCGCCGCTGCGTCGAAGTTCCCGGTACTTCTTGAAAGTGGCCGGCCCTGTACTGCTGATCGCTTGAACAGCGGCCGTGGCCGTCGACCGGCTTACTCCGACTGCGGCCATCGCGCTGTACATCACGGCATCGGCTTCCTCCTGGGAGCAGGGTTGGTACCAATAGAGGTAGTCATGGAGGACTGCGGGCGCCACTGCAGCCCGCAGATCCTTCGGAACGCTGCTCAGCTCGGTGACGAATCCGGCCGGCACCGTGATCGCCGGTGCTCCATCGCTGAAGGCCAAAGTCAGCGGATCGCGAACCATGTACGTATTCCTGCCGATGGCCGCGATCGAGGGCGGCGTGAGGCTGGCCTTTGCCGATGTCGGCGGGTCCGCTGCGTGACCGAGCGCGCCGACACCCATCGCGGCAGCGAACAGCAATGCGAAGCGAGCAGCCATTTCGTTCTCCCGGCCGGGGCGCCGCACCCGGCGCCTCAGCTTCTCGGCGAGCCGCCAACCGAATCGGCTGACGACCCCCGGGGCAAACCACGTGCCATGCTGGGTACGACGCAGGCGCGTGGCCGAGAAGCCCCGGCCACTGCGCGCGAATGGAGGATTGCCGGGCTCGATATTTGCGCTCAGGAACGCTGTGCGGCAAACCGGGGCAGCAGAAGATGTCGCGGATCTCGCTCACCGCGTGATCGCCCAGGTCATGACTTCCCAGCGACGCTTGGGCGCTGGACGATCACCGATTCAGCGGGCAGCCGAACGTGACTGCAATTGCTCCCATTCCCGCCTGAGAAGCCCGTACACCCAGGAATCCGATACCTCGCCGTCGACGATGCAGTCTTCTCGCAGTGTGCCTTCGCGGACGAACCGGAGCTTCTCCAGCACGCGGCTCGACGCCGTGTTGCGCGTGTCGGTCTGCGCCTGAACACGGTTCAAGTCCAGCGTGTCGAAGGCCCACTGCAACAAAGCGCCCGCGGCTTCGGTGGCAAAGCCTTGGCCCCATGCCGCGTCATCGAGGCAGTAGCCGATCGTCGCGCTGCGATAGTCCGGATTCCATTTGACCAAACAGCACCAGCCGATGAACACACCGTCGGCGGCACGCTCGATGGCCAGCCGCGCGCCGGTGCCTTCGTGCGCCATCTGCCCGCACGCCGTGATGAAGCGTTCCGCGCGTGCGCGCTCCCTCCAGGGCGGCGAGTCCCAGTAGCGCAACACGCGTGGGCTGCTGTGCAGCGCGAAGATGGCGTCGGTATCGGCTTCGGTGAAAGGGCGAAGTAACAGGCGGGCGGTGTGCAGCGTCGGGGTCGGCAAGGACATGCGCGCAGTGTGTCTCAGTCGAGCTCGGTGAGCCCATAGGGTGCAAGGCCGCTAGCGCTTTGGCTTCTTTGGCGCACGCTTGCTCGCGCGAGCGGGCGACTGTTCGGTTGCCGGCTTGGTGGCGGGCTGCCGCTTCTTCGATAGCGAAGCGTTCAGGGCGACGGCCAGCGCGGCATCACCACTCAGCAGATCGCGCCAGCGCAGCTCGACTTCGGGCCTTCGCTTGCCTTTGCCGGTCAACCGAAGGCCTTCGGGATCGACGGCAACGGTGTAATCCACGCCGTCGATGGTGACTTGCCGCTTGAGCTCTTTGTCGAGGGCCGTGGCCACCTGATGCGTACTCCAGTTCAGCCTGCCTCGCGGGCCTGCTTCGCGCGCCGCTCGAGTTCCTTTGCGCTCGGCTCGGACTGCAAGAACGATCCGGGCGGGATCTCGCCGGCTGGCACGTAGGTGCTCATCACGACGCCGGTGGTCGAGGTTTGCGAAGCGACGAGCCGCAGTGCGCCGGCCTTTGCGCCGGCTTCGAACAGCCGCTTGCCGCGCCCGAGCACGACGGGGAAGGTCCACACGTTGTACTCGTCGATCAGCGATGCCGCCTGCAGCGTCTGGATCAGGTTGGCGCTGCCGATGATCTGCAGGTCGAGTCCCGCTTCCGACTTGAGTGCCGCGACTGCCGCGACGACGTCGCCGCGCAGGAGCGTCGAGTTGTTCCAATGCAGCGTCTTCAGCGTGCGCGAGGCCACGTGCTTCCTGTCGGCGTTGAGGTTGTGCGCAATCGGGTTGTCGGCCGGCTGGTACGGCCAGTAGGCCTCGAAGATCTCGTAGGTCCTGCGGCCGAGCACGAGCTCGCGGTCCTTGCCGTCGAGGCCTCTCATGTCCTTGACCTCGTCCCAGTAGGGGAAGCTCCAGCCGCCGGACGCGAACCCGCCGGTGGGATCTTCCTCGGGGCCGCCCGGCGCCTGCATGACGCCGTCCAGCGAGACCATGGTGGTTGCGACGAGCTTTCTCATCGGGCGACTCCGTGGGTTGGGAGGTTGGGCGTGGACGATCGCTGTCTCAACTCCACGACGAGCCAGGTCGGCCGATTTCGACACGAACCGGCCGCGTGAACGAGCCACGCGGTGGCGGGCGTGGCTCGTGCACCACGAGCGGCTCGACGAGCCCAGTCGTCACGAGCTGGCGTCTGGCGTGTTGGCGTGGTTGGGTGAAGCCGCCCGAGCTGGTGTCAGCCCTGTCGTTCAATAGACGGCCACCAATGAACGCACCCCTCCATCGGAAGGAAATACGCCCAAGCTGATGCCCGTCGTCAGTGCGTCGGAGCTCAGTGTGAGGTCGAGAGAAAACACGTTTTCGCCGGGCGCCGGGTTGGCGGCCGCGGTATGCGACCAAGAACCAGGCTGGCCCACCTCGAACACGTAGCTGCTGGCGGCTCTGACGACGCCAACGAACCCTCCGGCGCCGCAGGTTCGCCCCTCCGGAACAAACGTTGCGCCCGCCCGGTGGTTGCGCCTGATGCCATCGACATTGTCCGCCAGCCCAATGGCCTTGGCCAACAGCACCTTGCCATCGCCGCTGAGCGCGATCTGCTCGCCCAAGCGGTCGCATGACGGTGCAGTCTTCGCCTTCAGGAAATTGCGTTGCTGCCAGGTACCGGCGTCGGCGGCGAAGATGTACACGGCACCTGAGGCCGGTGAGTGAGAGAAGATCGAACCGGGGTCATCGCCCTCGCCACCGGGATCACCCGGCGCTCCTATCGCCAGCGCGGTGCCACTGCTGCTGAAAGACAGCGCGATGCCGAACTGCTCGTTGTCGATGAAGGAGGAGCCGGCCTCGGGGTCCGGCTTGGCCGACCTCAAACTGGCAACTTGCTGCCAGCCCTCGCCGCAAGCGCACGGTGCGAACACGCGCACGCGAAAGGGAGGAAGCATCCGGGATGGAAAGACAGCATCCCTGGACCCGAAAGTGCGCACTGCGATCGCAGAGCCGTCGGCGCTGATGGCCATGCCTTGGATGTCGATCACACCGCCGGGGCTGCTCTCGAAGATCCTGGCCTGTCGCCAGTGCCCGGCGTCGTGCTCGAACAGGTACATCCGTTCATGCGCTCCCACGAGCACTCGGTTGCCATCGTGGCTGACTTCGATGCGAAATCCAAAGCCTTCGTTGGCGATCGTGACTGCCGGCTTGATGAAGGCCTGGCGCGACCACTGGTGCTGTGCATCACGCGTGTAGACGTGGATGGCACCGCGCGCGTCTCGCGGCAGGTTCGGAGGCAGCGTGCCGACCTCAGGCGGGTCGATCCCGCCGACCGTGCCGATGTCCTCGGGAGATCCGGCGACCAGCGTGTTGCCGTCGCCGCTCAGTGCCAACGAGCTCAAACGGCTCGGCACATCGAAGCGGTCGAGCTTGGCTTCCTGGATCCAACGGCCGCTGGCGTCCCGATGGAACACGAGCACCGATCCCGACGCCGCCGTCACACACACCTCGATCGGCGGACCATCGGCTGGCGCCGCGACTGCCAGCGTATTGCCATCAGAACTGAGCTTGGCACCGATCAGTGGGGGCGCAACGTCAGCAGTGACATGCGCAACGCCAGCCAGCAGAGCGTCAAGGAGCGGCTGCTCGTTGCTATCGACGCATTGATTCGACCCGTCGCAGCCGCGCACGCGCACGCGCGCCGTCGGAAAGTCCAACCGATAGGCTGCCCCGCGCGAGAACTGCGCCGATTGGCCGGAAACAACAGCGTCGACCGCGTCGAATGCTTGATCGGCAGCCCGCTGAACGAGCACCGTGAAAGACGTGAGGCCGCCTTGCGCCTGCCACGTCAGCCCGATCCGATTGCTCTGGCCGACGGTGGCCGGCGGGTTGAGCGCGATGCTGGGTCCGTCGGTGCCGTTCGCGCCGGCTGGGCTGACACCGCCCTCGGGTGCGGCGGCGGGCGGGTCCTGGCCACCACCACAGGACACGAGCGCCACAACCGCACAGCCGCTCAAGAAGAAGCGTCGAGCCCCTGCGAAGGGTCCGCCGAGCGGATTGCCAGGGATACAGCAGGTGGCCATGGCGCACCTCCATGACTGCCGACAACGGCGAGCGCGCGGGTGGGGCAAGTCACATGCCTCAGGGGACGCATCGCTGGCGAGGTCTCGAGCGGCAATGGATGCCGCAGCGCGGTCAGGTGACGGCTGACTTCCGAGCGACCTACTCCTCGAAGCACTCGTGGCGTCGCGATCGCGGTGGTATCGCCGCTTGAGCGGAAACGGCGGCAACCAGGATTCGCGGCGGTCGGTCCAGCCCTCGTGGGTTGGCATCAGTTGGTCCGGGGCATCCAGGGACCCCAAGTGCACTTCGATCTCGTCGGCGGTGCGTGCGAAAACGGACGAACCGCAGCGCGGACAGAAATGGCGTCCGGCGTAGTCGCGTGTGTCGCCATCGATCGTCACCGCATCCTGAGGGAACACCGCGGACGCGTTGAAGAGCGCCCCATGATGCTTGCGGCAATCGAGACAGTGGCAAAGGCCGACCCGGTAGGGGCGTCCCGACGCCACGATGCGGACGTTGCCGCACCGCAGCCGCCCGCGAATCGCTCCATGCCGCGTCTCCTCTAGAAAAAGCCAGCAGCTCACGCGGGCTCTGTATCCGAAGCGGTCAGCGTGCGCAGCGGCGGAAACCGGCTCAGCAGCTCTGGGCCCTCGACCTGAAAGATCGCCTGCGCCTCGCGCTGCCCGCGCAGGCGATGCGATCCGAGGCTGCGCAGGCGCACGCCGGCAGGCCGGGCGCGGCCGATCGCATCACGGGCCGCACCCGAGAGCAGGATCTGGCCACCGTGCGCCGCGGAGCAGATGCGGGCCACGGTGTGCACGGCCAGGCCGACGTAGCCCGAATCGGTGAGCGTCGGCCGCCCGCTGTGGATCCCGACGCGGACCCGGACCCCGACGCCATCGGGCCAGGCGCGCGAGCGCAGGCCGCGTTCGATCTCCACGGCCGCCTGCAGCGCGTCCGACGCATCAACGAAGACGGCGAAGAACTCGTCGGCGCGTGCGTCGACCTCGCGGCCGCCTGAGCGGTGCATGCAACTGCGGATGACGGCGCGCACGTCGGCCAGCAACGCGGCGTAGCGGTCGCCCAGCTGTTGCAGCAGGCCCGTCGAGCCTTCGATGTCGGTCAGCAGGAACGTGACGCTGCCGCGCGGCAACGTTCGCACTTCACTGGCGCGGGCTTCGACCTGACCGCGCAGCCTGTCGTTCTCGACGGCCAACCTGAGCGCGGCGGTCACCGTCTTCACGAGGTCGCGATTCTTCAGCACGGCGCGATCGTGGACCAACGCGGTCATCGGCTCGCCCTGGCGCTCGAGCAGCGTCACCACTCGCGCTGCGGCTGAATCGCTTTCAGCCTGCGTTGCGGTGTCTGGCAGCACGACGAGTTGCCCGCTGCCATCGAGATAGCCTTCGGCCGAATCGGACCAATGCAGCAGCGTCAGCGTGGGGTCGCGCAGCGCGCTGCGCAGGCGCAACTCGAACTCGCGCGGTGTGCCGACCTGCCCGAGCTCGATCACGAGTCGGCCTGCGGTCGCCTCGCTGGTGCGCGATTCCAGCTGGCCGGTCATGAATCCGATCGGCACGATCCCGTACTTCTTGGCCGCGCCGAGCAGCCGCTTGCGCGCACGCTCGCGCGCCACCTCGTCCTCGAAGGCCACCTGGGTGAAGCGCGCCAGCGCGTTGCGCACATGCGACTCGTCGTTGATCGGCAGGCGCCTGCGACCCTTCGAGTCGATGTACGCGAATGCGCTGTTGGGCAGCTTCGCGCGGTTCTTGGCGTCGAGCTGGCTCATGACCTCACGGTGCAGTGCGTTTGCCAGCCCTGCGTTACGACTTCACCACGGTCGCGAAGATCTTCTGCGCCACTACCCAGCGCCCATCGATCTTGAGCAGATTGAGATAGTCGGTGAAGTACCGCGGCGGGATCTGGCACTTGACCTTGACGAACGCGGTGGTCGGCCCCGACTGGTCGACCATCAGGATCACGTCGTCGCGCGGCAAACCCTTGTCTTTGGGCTTCGGCCGCTCGCGCACCCACTTGAGCCACTGCTCACGCGGCAGCACGACCAGCTTGCCGTCTTGCTCGTAGGTGAGGGCGCTGGTGTCGTGGAAGACGCTGGCCAGCTTGTCGGCATCACCCTCGTAGAGGCCGTCGAGGTAGGTTTGGACGGCTTGCTCGATGGCCTGGCGATCGTCGCTGCTCATTGGTCACCTCCATGGGCGTTGCGAGAGGCGATGCTACAGCGACCTGCGTCTTTTCCTACCTGCTCTCGCGGTTGTCGCCGACGGCGTAGACACGCGGTGTCACTGACAGTCGACCGTCCGATAAGGAATCCTCATGAACATTCACCTCAGCGCGGGGCCGCTGGTTTCATTGCTGGCCGGCATCCTGATCCTTGTCATGCCCCGCCTGCTGAACTACATCGTGGCGACCTACCTGATCCTGATCGGCCTGATCGGCTTGTTTGGTTTCGGTGGGTTTCACGTGAGCTAGGTGTCTTTCATCGAGAGTGAGGTCGCGCTGCTGGCAAGGAAAGGCGGAGGCCGGTCTGTCTCTGCGTCACGCTGCCGCTCGAGCGACAGTACGCTCAGGCGACTGCGATCGCGTCACGCAATCGCCAGTCGCACTCCTATACTGCCGCGCACCGGCGCACCGCCGAGCGACAACGATCAGTGAGGAGACGCACGTGCATCCCAATCGCCGCGACATGATGTTCGCTTTCGCCGCCACTGCCGCCTTCGGTGGCTGCGCCACTCCCGGTGGGCCGCCCGCTGCCGACTGGCAGCAGTTTGGCGCCGCCGATGGCACCACCATCCACTACCGGCGCTGGTTGCCCAGCGGCTCGCCGAAGGTGGCGATCCAGATCGTGCACGGTGCGGCCGAGCACGCCAGCCGCTACGACCGCTTTGCGCGCGCCTGCGTCGCCGGCGGCTATGCGGTGTATGCCACCGACCATCGCGGGCACGGCCGCACGCGGCTGCGCTCGGGCCGCACCGGCGATGCCGGCCCCGACGCCTGGAATCGCATGGTCGACGACGAGATCGCGTTCAGCCAGCGCCTGCGCGCCGCGCACCCGGGCGCCAAGCTCGTGCTGTTCGGCCACAGCCTGGGCTCGTTCATGGCGCAGGACTACATCGAGCGCCGCGGCGATCTGCTTGACGCGCTGGTGCTGAGTGGCACGTCGTACGGCCCGCCGCCGCCGCAGGCGCTGATCGATGCGCTCAACGACGCGGTGCGCAAGGACCCGCTGGGCGACTCGGCCGTGTGGGCCGGCCTCTTCAAGGACTTCAACAAGCCTTTCGGTGGACCCACGGGCTTCGAATGGCTGAGCCGCGACGCCGGCGAAGTGAAGAAGTACGTCGACGACCCGCTGTGCGGCTTTGCCTTTACCAACGAGCTCACGCGCGACATCTTCGTGGGTTTCGTGCGCATGCGCGACCCCGCGCTCGAAGCGCGCATCCCCAAAGGCCTGCCGGTGCTGGTGATCCAGGGCGAGCTCGACCCCGTGGGCGAGAACCTCGTCGGCACGCGGCGCCTGGTGGCGCGCTACCAGGCGCTGGGCGTCACGCGCATCGAGACGCGCTACTACACCGGCGCACGGCACGAGCTGCTCAACGAGATCAATCGCGACGAGGTGACGGCCGACGTGCTGGGATGGTTGGGCAAGAGGGTGTGAGGCGAGGGCGCGCGGCGGGTGCCGTCAGGCCGCAGCGCAACCGAACTCCGGCCCGTCGAGCTGGCGCACCTCGCACTCGACGTCCCAGTCGTCCCCGTGGACCTTCAAGAAGCGTCGCGTCAGCTCGACGGCCTCTTCCTTCGATTCGGCCTCCAGGATCGCATAGCCGCCGATCACTTCCTTGGTCTCGGCGAACGGGCCATCCTGCACTGACAGTTTGCCGCCGCGCCGCAGCCTCACGCGCACCCCTTCCGCAGTCGGGCGCAGCCCCGCGGTGCTCACCAGCTGCCCGGTGCCGGTCAACTCCTCGATCAGCTTGCCCATGTCGTTCATCAGCTGCGCGCTGGGTACCTGGCCGGTGTTCTCTTCGATGCGGATCATCGACAGGAATCGCATGGTCATTTCTCCTGGGTCGTCGTGCGGTGGACGATTCCACCGCTTAGCGATCGCCTATTCAGACGACGAATGAAGGTCGGCCCGATCGACAAACTCGGCCAGAAAAGGTTGGGGAGGGTCCGTCCGCGCGCACTCACTCGATCACTTCGTCGGCGCGCAACAGAAGAGAGCTCGGCACCGTCAGGCCCAGGGCACGGGCCGTTTTCAGGTTGATGACCAGTTCGTACCGGGTGGGCTGCTGGACCGGCAGATCCGCCGGTTTGGCACCGGACAGGATTCGTGCGACGTAGATTGCCGACTTGCGCGCCAGGTCCGGCTGACTGATCGAGTAACTGACCAGCAGGCCGGAACGAACGAATTCCGGCCAGTTGATGAGCGTGGGCAGGCGGTACTTGATGCACAGGGCTGCGATCTGGTCCATGACGTTCAGGTACGGCGCGCCTCCTCCGATCATGGCGGCGCGCACGTGCCGGCGCCTCAATTGGTCGAGGGCGGGGTCGAACTGCTCGAGCGTATCGACGTCGACGAAACTGACCTCCGCTCGCAACTGGCGCGTGGCCGCCACCACGGCATCTCGAAGCGCGCCAAACTGGGGCAGTTCACGGTAGCTGCGCGGTTGAATGTGGGCGATGCTGGAGAAGCCGCCGATCGCATCGGACAGGATCTGCAAGCTTTTGGAGACCACGTCGAAGATGAGCGACGCGTTGCCGGTGAGGTTGCCTCCCGGGCGGGCCAAGCTGGCAACCAGGCCGTTGCCGACCGGGTCGCCGGAAGCGAAGAACACGATCGGGATGCTCGAGGTGGCTTTTTGCGCTGCCAGTGCGCTCGACGAGCCATGCACGGCGTAGATCGCGTCGACATTCATCGCGACCAGTTCGCTCGCGTACTGATGCATCCGCTGCGCGTCGGCGGCATATCGGTGCTCGAAGGCCAGGTTGCGACCCACGACGAACCCCTGCCGGGCGAGCTCGTCGACGAAGGCACTCCATTCGGGTGATTGAGGATTCAAGGGCTCGAGGCCGAGCACACCGATCAGGCGCAGTGCACGCTGCGCCCTGACCAGGCCGGGCGCAGCCAGGATGCCGGCGCCGCCGACACCCAGGCACACGATGCGGCGGCGTTGCGCCGACGCCGACGGGCGATCACCGCCGTTCACGTGGCCCTCGCGAATTGAGGCTCACCGCGCGCTCTCGGCCTCGACCAGCCGCTGCAGCAGCTGCCGATAGCGCACCAGCGCGGCGTCCATCGCCAACGGCAGCATCGGCGCATCGGGCTGGCGCTGGATGCTCCGATGCTGTGCCGTGATCATGTCGCGGTCCTCGTTGAACGCCGTCACCAGACTCTGGTAGATGCCCTCGGTGAGCGACTCGTCGCCCTGGCCTGCCGGATGCGACTGCTGGAAGAAGTAGTGCGTGCTGTTCTCGGTTTCGGGGGTCAGCGTCTGGCAGCTGTGCAGGCGGATCGCGTGGCTCAAGTCGTCGGGCGGGTCGCTCATCGGGCGGCCGCCCGAGTGCATCAGCAGCGTGCCCGGCAGCAGAAATTCGTAGATGAACCAGCGCTCGAGCGTCACGTTGGGGTCGAGCGTGCGCATCTTGCGGTAGTAGGGCGGTGCCGGTACGTTCGGCACCCGGCGAGTGACCTTGATGCCCGGCATGCCGGGGCCATCGATCACCTGCACGTCGGCTCGCGCCTGTGCGATCGCCGTCGTTCCGCCGAGCGTCTTCTCATGCACATAGCTCAAGTGCGAGAAGTCGAGCAGGTTGTCGCAGATCAGCAGGTACGGCGTGTCGTAGTGAAGGTACCCGGGCTTGTTCTTCCACTCGGGGCTGTCGCACGAAAAGTTGTCGGGCAGCCGGCGCACATCGGCCTTGGCCGGATCACCCATCCAGACGAACACCCACTTGTTGCGCGTCGCCATCGGGTACGTGCGCACCCGGGCCTTCTCGGGGACGACGGGCAGGCCCGGTGCCTCCACGCACCGGCCGCTCGTATCGAACCTGAGTCCGTGATAGCCGCAGCGCACGCAGTCGCCCTCGCGCCGACCCTTGGACAGCGGTGCCAGGCGGTGGCAGCAGCGGTCCTCCAGCGCGACGAGTTCGCCGTCGGACGTGCGCAGCAACAGGATCGGCTCGTTCAGCACCACGCGCGAGAACAGCTGCGGCGAGTCCGCCGCCGGAACCTCGTGATCCCACGCGATCACGTACCAGCAATTGCGCAGCCACATGGGTCGGCCTCCTTGGATGCAGTCGCCGCTCAGGCGTGGTGCAGTCTTCGCAGCGCGTCGCGATAGATGTTGTAGACAGGCTCGATGCTGGCGAGCTCGATGCGTTCGTTCGCGGCATGGATGCCTTCGTCGCGCACGCCGAAGCCGCACAGGGCCGGCACGCCGAGCGACGACAGATAGTTGCCGATGTTCGACGGTCCGACGATGCCGACCGGAACGTCGGTGCCCAGCTCGGCCCGGCAAGCCTCGCGCATCGCCGACACCAGCGGATGCGATGCAGGCACCCGGTACGCCCGCCAGCCGTCGACCCAGGCGATCTCGGTGCGCTGCGCCTGCGCGCATTGCGCGTCCACCTCTGCGACGACACGGCCCACCGCTGCGCGGGCCGATGCATCGGTGAAAGCGGGAGTCAGCCGCATGTCGACCTTCATCTCGCACAGGTCCGGAATCTGCGAGAAGCCTTCACCGCCGCCGCGGATGCCGGTGATGGTCACCTGCGGCGGCAGCGGAAAGTCATCGCTCGCAGCGGGCAGTGGCAGCGCTTGCAGCCGCTGCCCGAGCGCGAGCGCCCGCGACACGGCGTTGACCCCGCGGTCGCGCGCGGACCCCGAATGCGCAGCGATGCCGTGAACCTGCAGTCGGCAGCGCAGGAAGCCACGGCATCCCGCGACGATCAGGTTCATGCCCGGATAGCCGATCAGCACGCCGTCCGGGCGCGGAGGACCCTTTGCATCGTGCGGGTGGTCGAAGAACGCGTGCGCGCCGCCGAAGCGCCCGCTGTGCTCGTCACAGTCGAACAGCACGCCGATGCGTCCGGCGAAGCTGCGATCGCGCTGCCACTCGAGCAGCAGGTGCGAGAACAGTGCCACCGCGGCCTTGGAGTCCGCGCTGCCGCGCCCGTAGAGCCAGCCGTCGACGACGCGCGCCTCGGTGGGCCCGAAGGTCCACGATGACGGCTCGCCGAAGCCGGCGGTATCCAGCGTCGCATTGAGCACCGTCCACCGGCCCGGCGCGGCGCCCGCGATCTCGCAGTAGATGCCCAGGCGCTCGCCGGATCGCCCCAGCAAGACCTTGAAGTCGATGCCGCGACCGCGCAGCCAGTCCTCCACGCACTGGCAGATGCGCGCCAGGTCGTCCTCGCCCGCGCGGCTCGGGATTCTGACCAGCGCTCGAATGAGCTCGGTGATCGACTCGACAGGCGCGGCGCGCTGCATGGCCGCCATTGTGACGGCCGCCCGGATGCGGGCTCAACGAATCGCGGCGAGTGACTGCCGAACGTCAGCCGCGTCGCGCCGCTTCGATCTTGGCGATGTCGATCTTGCCCATCCCCATCATCGCTTCGAAGGCGCGCTTGGCTGCCGCGCGGTCGGGATCGGTGAACGCATCGGTGAGGGCGCGCGGCGTGATCTGCCACGACACGCCCCACTTGTCCTTGCACCAGCCGCACGCGCTTTCCTGCCCGCCGTTCTTGACGATCGCGTTCCAGAGGCGGTCCGTCTCGGCCTGGTCGTCGGTGGCCACCTGGAAAGAGAACGCCTCGTTGTGCTTGAACGTCGGGCCACCGTTGAGTCCGAGGCAAGGAATGCCGATCACGGTGAACTCGACCGTCAGAACGTCGCCCTCCTTGCCATCGGGGTAGTCGCCGGGCGCACGGTGGATCGCGCCCACCGCGCTGTCTGGAAACGTCTTGGCATAGAACCGCGCGGCATCTTCGGCGGTGCCGTCGTACCAGAGGCAAATCGTGTTCTTGGGGGCCACTTCGTACTCCAACCGGTTGCAGTGACGGGCTCTCGAGTAGAGCCAGGGTGATTCTGGCGGCAACTATCGTTCCTTGGGACGCTGCCAATTGCATTAGGCTATTGGGATGCCGGTCGCCCTGATTCACCTAGCGCAGCGGCGACTCGAGCGAACCCCGACGTTCCGTTGGCTCCTGCTTCTCTGCGCGGTGCTCATGCCTTGCGGCAGCGCACCCGCCGAAGACCCGTCGGGCTTCGTGAGTTTTGTCGAGGAGCCGACGGCGAACTGTCTCGCACGCAGCGGCGTGGAGATTCTCGTGCGCAACACGCACCCCAGTCGCACGCTGCGGGTCTGGCTGGACCGCTATCACATGAACACAGGTACCGGCGATCGCTCGCGGTCCGACCTCAAGCCCGGTGCGGCGCCGGAACCGCTGGGATGTTCGCGCAGTGGTGGTGGCCCTCAGGAGTGGCGGCTGGTGAGGGCAATCTTTCTGGACTGAAAGCCACCGAGACGCCTGAAAGGGCGCCGCTACTTGGGCATCGGTGCGCCCACCAGTGCGGTGCCCCACGGGTCGTCGATCAGCACCCGCCAGGCCCCATCGGGGCCGCGTCTCAGGACGTCGGCCGAGCACGCGGAGGCTGTCTGACGACCGTCAGCCGCCTCCAGCTCCATGCTCCAGTGAGCGAGATACAGCGCCAGTTCCCCCGCGGCCAGGACCTCGCTGCGGTGCGTGGTCAGGCGCGGTCGAGCTGCCACCATCGCGCGCAGCGCGTCGCCAATCGCCGCAGTGCCACGAACCATCTTTCCGGGCTGCGCGACGAATACCGCCCCGGCGTCGTAGTGCCGCAGTGCCGCGTCGACGTCACCGTCGTTGAGCGCCTGCACGAGTGAGGCGACGGTTGAGCGTACGGCGTCTTCCATGAGGACCTCCATGACTTCTGGATGGTCCCATCTTGCGCACACCCTCCTGCCATCGTGGTGGCAGCAGAGCAGCGCAGCTCGCCTGGCGTCGCCTAGGCGGTGACCTTCTCCAGGTCCGCCTCCGAAGGGAAGCGGCCCGTCTTGTACTTCGAGTAGGCCAGCCGGCCATCGACGACGATGTCGAACTGGCCGCTCTTGCCGACCTGGACGTCGACGGGGCCGCGTCCGCGCGCTTCAAACCAAGCCTTCACACGGAGGACTTCCGGTTTGTAGCCTCAGGCAGCACAGTAGTGGATGGCGATGGACATGTCGAACGGTGCCTCAATGGTCACGAGCGCAGCGGCCCGGTGCCTCGCGATCGTACGCGTGATCCTTGGCGCAAGCGCACGGCTGGCCGATCTCGGCCTGCCGTCAATCGACGAACCTGGGCGCGCGCTTCTCCAGCCCGGCACGCGCGGCCTCGCGCTGGTTGGGGCTGCCGATGAGGCGCTGCTGCTCGTGCGACTCGGCCATCAGCACCGCGGCGGCGTCGACGGCCGATGCCCGGTTGAGCAGCCGCTTGCCGGCCCGAATCGCGTCGGGGCTGCGGCTGGCGATCAACGCAGCGAGCGTGCGCGCGTCTTCCAGCGGGTTGCTCGACACGCGCGTGGCCAGGCCCAGCGCCAGCGCTTCGGTGCCGCTGACCGTGCGGCCGCTGAACGTGAGCTCGCGCACGACGTCGGGCCGCGCCAGCTCGCTCAGCAGCACGCAGCCGGCCATGTCGGGCACCAGCCCCCACTTGATCTCCATCACCGCGAGCTGGGTGTCCGGATGCACGCAGCGGATGTCGGCCCCGAGCGCGATCTGCAGGCCGCCACCGAAGGCCACGCCGTGCACCGCGGCGATCACCGGCACCGGGAGCTCGCGCCAGCCCCACGCCACCTGTTGCGGGCCGTTGGCCAGGCCGTGCGTGCGCCCGACGATGTCGCCCAGCGTGCCACCGATCTGGCCCGAGCCCATCTCGCGGAAGCGGTCCGTGTCGAGCCCCGCGCAGAACGCGCGCCCCTCGCCGTGCACCACCACGACCCGCACGCGTTTGTCGCCGCGCAACTGATCGATGGCGTCGATCAGGCCCTTGAACATCGCCGCGTCGATGGCGTTCATCTTGTCGGCGCGCACCATCGCCACTTCGGCGACGCCGCGTTCGTCGACCGTGACGCGGACTCGTTGATCGTTGCTCATGCTCCCATGTTAGGCCAAGGTGAGCGACGAGGCCGCTTCGGCATTCGCTGACGCTGGCGTGCGTGTAGCGAACCTGCTGTGCGTAGGCACCCATCAGCCGGCCCACTGCTCGCGCAGCGTCACGATCTCCCGGTTCTCCGGAATGAGCGTCAGGAAGCTGTGCTGCAACGCCACGTCGGTGATCGCGTCGGCCTGCTGCATCAGGGCGCGATGGGCCTCGATCAGCGCAGCGCCGGCGCGCGGATCGCGCGCGCGGCGCCACACCTCGTGCAGCGTCAGGCGAACGCGATGCTCCTCGGTGCCGTCCAGAGCGGCGGCAGGCGGCACGGCGTCGCCGGCGCCGACAAGCTCCAGCAGCCGCTGCACCGCGGCCAGCGCCATCTTCAGGTCGCCGCGCGCCAGCGCCACCCGCGCCTGGCCCTCCAGTGCGTTCGCCACCTTGTTCACGACGTCGATCTCGCGAGCGAGCGCCTCGACCCGCTCGAACGCGTCCTGCGCCGCCGCCCAGTGCCCGAGCGCCAGCTGCGCATTGCCCAGGTTGTGCAGTGCATCGATCTGGTAGAGCCGCGAGCCGGCTGCCACCAGGATGTCCAGCGCCGCCTGTGCATACGCGAGTGCCGCCGCCGCATCGCCCTCGCGCAGCGCCAGCTCCGACAGGCCAGCCAACGATCCGCCTTCGACCACCCGGTTACCTAACGCACGGTTCAGGCGCAGCGACGCTTCCAGATGCTGGCGCGCCTGCGGGTAGGCGCCGAAGCGCATGTAGCCGACGCCGGCGTTGATCAAGGCCACCGCCTCGCTGCGCCGGTCGCCGGCCCGGCGGCAATGGCCGAGCATCGCCAGGTCGTGCCGCAGGCTCGCCGCGCGATCGCCTTGCTCGTCGGCACACAGCGACATCGCATTGGCCAGCCGGCTCTGCGCCACCGGCGAGTCGAGCGCCGTGGCCCGCGCGAGGCCGGCCTCGGCGATGGCGAGTCCCGCGGCCGGGTTGCCCTGGAAGGCCAGCGCCTGGGCGAGCCGCTGCATCGCGCGCAGTGCGACGTCCTCCGCGCCGGCGTGCTCGGCCAGCTGCAGCGCGCGGTGCGCTTCGCGCTCCGAGCGCGCCCAGTCGCCCATGCGGTCGGCGATGTCGCAGCGCCGCCAGGCCGCCTCGGCGCGCCGGGCGTCGCCCTCGATGCCGGGCGGCAGCGCCTCGGCCAGCGCCAGCAGAGCCTCGATGTCGTGCAGCTGGGCGTCGCGCCGGGCGAGCAGGTCGAGCGTCCGCTCGCGTGTGGTCAGCAAACGCCAGCGCAGGGCACTGTCGTCCGGCGACGCCAGCGCCAGCGCGCGCGCCGTGCAGTCGAGCGCCTGCTCGTTGGCGAAGGTGCTCGCGTGGTACGCAGCTGCGCGGGCATAGAACTCGGCGGCGTTGGCGGCGTCGCCCGCCTGCGCGTAATGCTCGGCCGCGGTCGCCAGGAGACCCTGCGCGCGCGCCCCCGCGTGCTGCGCCAGCCACTGCGCCGCCCTCGCATGGGCGTTGCGCTTGTCGCGCTTGAGCAGCGTGTCGTAGGTCACCTGCTGCAGGATCTGATGACGGAACGCGTACTCGCCGACGCCGTCGTGCGTCTCCTCGAGCATGACCAGCTCGCGGCGGCGCAGCGATGCGAGTTGCTCGGCCGCGTGCGGGTCGATGTGCGCCAGCGCCGCGCCCCAGAACTTGAGGCCGATGGCGCTGGCCAGCTGCAGGGCTCGGCGCTCCGCTGGTGGCAGGCCATCGAGCCGCGCCTGCAGCACGCCGGTCAGCGTGGGCGGCACCTTCAGCGAGAGCAGCTTGTCACCGTCGATGCTCCATTGCTCGCCGGTGCGGATGGCACCCTGGTCGATGAGCATCTTGACCAGCTCTTCCATGTAGAACGGGTTGCCGTCGGCACCGCCGGTGACGAGCTCGCGCACGGCGGCCGGCACCTGCGGCAGCTTCTTCAGCAGCTCGTCGGCCAGATCGTGGCTGGCGTGCCGGTCGAGCGGCGCGAGGTCCACGCGGGCGATGTCGTCGCGCACCTTGCGACGCTCGAACAGCGGCGGCCGGGTGAGCGTCAGCAGCAGCATCGGCACGTCGCGATCGACCTGCTCGAGGTAGTCGATGAA
>DASTZF010000442.1:0-3184 GCA_035764445.1 Burkholderiaceae bacterium | reverse complement strand
CGCGCTACGTCGACGAGGCGTTTCACGGGCCGGCGCTGCAGCCGGGCGAGGCGCCGCAGCGCGCGCGCGTGAACCAGGTCATCGGCGTGCTCGATGCCTACGCCTATCGGCCGATGGTGTGGGGCGTGTTCGTCGAGCGCGTCGGCCAGCCGCTGCGGGGCCGCCCGTCGGACGAAGCCAAGATCGCCGACGCTCTGGCAGCCAGCGAGCTGTGCCTGAGCGCGCTCGCGGCGCTCGCGCCGTGCCAGCCGCACCTGCTCGGTCCCGACCTCACGCTGGCCGACCTGCATGCGTACCCGATGCTGCGCTACCTGTCGCTGGCCGCCGAGGGAGAGGTGTTGCTGAACCGCTACGAGCCGCTTCGGCGCTGGTTCGACCTCATGCGCACGCGGCCGAGCGTCGAGCGCACGCGAACGCGTTACGAGCCAGCGAACCCCTAGGCGAACGGTCGAGCGGCCGCTGACCGTCACGTCGGTGTTATCCCGTGCGGATTTGTCCCTGTTGCTGCGGCACCAACGGGGGATGGCTTCGCGGCGCCCTGCGCGACCAGAATCGCCGCCTGCCGAGTCTCGCCGCAGCGCGAGGCCCGGCGGACTACGGTGCGGATGCTGGCGATGGATACGACGCGGTCGCTGTGGAAGGAGCGGAGCCAGCGGTCGTTCGGTGGCCTGGTCTCGCCGCGCCTGCTGCACATGATCAGCGAATTCGAGCGCGCGCTGCGCGGCACGCCGCCGGCTGCCGCGGTGGCGCTGCAGAGCCGCATCCGCGCGGTGCGCGACCCGCTGGACCTGTGGCACCTGCGGGCCGATGTCTACGCGCTGGTCGATCACACCTACGACCGGTGGGAGGCGCAGACGCGCATCGACGAGCTCGATGACCTCTTCGAGTCGTCGCGCCGGCGTACGATGCGCGCTGGCGGCCGGCGGCTGCCGGTCAGGAGCTTGCCATGACCACTCGTGGTTTCGTGGTGTCGCACGCCGAGGGCGCGCAGTTCGTGCGCGGCCTGCGCTCTTTCTTCGAGTACCGCGATCTCGGCATCGCCGGCGCCACCGACGGTCGCGTGGTCGCGCACGTGATCCGTGCCGCCGAAGGCAGCGATTTCGCGAGCCAGGCGCACCAGCACCGCACGACGTTCCAGCTCGTCTACGTGCTGAAGGGCTGGATCGAGTTCGAGTACGAAGGTCAAGGCCGGGTGCGACTCGAGGCGGGCTCGTCGGTCTACCAGCCACCGGAGATCCGCCACCGGGAGATCGGGCACAGCCGCGACCTCGAGCTGCTCGAGATCGTGATGCCGGCCGACTTCGCGACGGTCGAGGTCGACAGCGTGGCTGGCGCACGAGCCTCGTCGTGACGCTGCAACTCCTGACGCTGCGCGAACTGCGCGTGCGCGCGGTCCACGCGCCGCTGAAGCTGCCGCTGGTGACCAGCGGCGGCACGGTACGGGTGGCGCCGCTGGCACTGATCGATCTCGTCACCGAGCAAGGCATCAGCGGCCGCAGCTATCTGTTCTGCTTCACGACGCTGGCACTGAAGCCGGTCGTGCAACTGCTGGGCAACCTCTCGGAGCACCTGAAGGGCGATGCGGTGGCGCCGCTGGAGATCGATGCCAAGCTGCAGCGCACGTTCCGGCTGCTCGGGGCGACCGGCATCACCGCGATGGCGATGGCCGGCATCGACATGGCGGCGTGGGACGCGCAGGCACGCGCCTCCGGGCTGCCATTGGTGCGCCTGCTCGGCGGCGCGCCGCGGCGAGTGCCGGCCTACAACAGCTGCGGCCTCGGCATCATCGGTGCCGACCGCGTCGCGGCCGAGGCCGAGGAATTAATTGCGCCGGGCTTCAAGGGCGTCAAGGTGCGGCTGGGCTACCCCGACCTGCGCATCGACGTCGAGGTCGCAAGCGCGGTGCGGCGCTCGATCGGCGGCGGCGTCGAGCTGATGAGCGACTACAACCAGGCGCTCAGTGTCGCCGAGGCGCTGCGCCGCTGCGAGGCGCTGCGCGGCGAGGGGTTGGCGTGGGTCGAGGAGCCGACCCGGGCCGACGACCATGAGGGGCACGCGCAGATCCGCCGCCAGGCCGGCGTGCCGATCCAGATCGGTGAGAACTGGTGGGGCCCGCACGACATGGCCAGGAGCCTGGCCGCCGGCTCGTGCGACCTCGGCATGCCCGACGCGATGAAGATCGGCGGCGTCACCGGCTGGTTGCGCGCCGCCGCGCTGGCCGAGGCGCACGGTCTGCCGATCTCGAGCCACCTGTTCCCCGAGGTCAGCGCGCACCTGCTCGCCGCTGCGCCGACCATGCACTGGCTCGAGTACGTCGACTGGGCGGAGCCGGTGCTGCAGCAGCCGCTGCGCATCGAGCACGGCGAGGCGGTCATCGCCGACGAGCCGGGCACCGGCATCGAGTGGGATGAAGACAAGCTGAGGCGGCTGCTCGTCACTTGACCGGGATCAAGCGCGAGGGCAAACCCCATCCCCCGAATTGCGGATGTGACAGTTGACTTTTTGTTTCTGCGGTGCAGTATCGCGCGGTCGATTCTCACATTTTGTCGCCAGTTGCTGTCGGACGGACGGCGAAAGGGAGCTGGCGAACCTGCGCGCCGACGGGGGATGGCGCGCGGCTATTCACTTGCGGCGTGGACTGCAGGACTCCCCTGTGGCTGACAGGTTGGGAAGAGAAATGAGCATCCTCAGATCACTCACGGGAACTGATCAATGTTCCGGTCGCGGCAAGCTCGTCCTTGCCGCAGCGGCTCTCGTCGCGGCGGTGGGCTCCGCGCAGGCAGGGACCACCAACGCATTCGCCATCGTGCCGGCGCCGGGGGCTAGCGCACCGGTGCTGTCGCTGCAGAACATCGTGACCTATGCCGACACGGTGCCCGATCCGAAGACTGGATTAACCAACCAGCCCCAGGCCGGGTTCGTCGTCGGCAACTTCGGTGCCAACCCGGGGTACCTGCTCCAGCAGCTATCAGGTAACAGCATCAACCGTCTCACGGTCACCATCGCATTCAGCGTCATAGGCAGCGATGGATTGCTGAACACCGGTGAGCAGCTGAAGTTCCGCGACCCGAGCGTCTACCTTGCAGGTCTCCCGAGCGAGTGCGGGAATCTGACGAACGACACCACGGCCGCCAATCCAAAGACGATCACGTGCGTCTTTCGTCAAACGAAACCTGGTTTCACC
>DASTZF010000441.1:0-3650 GCA_035764445.1 Burkholderiaceae bacterium | reverse complement strand
ATCGGGTACGTGAACCGGCTGCCGCGTGCGAATAACCCGCGACGTGATCGTCTCATCGAGAGGCTTCGGGAAAGTACGTACGACGGCATCGATCGCCGAACCCCGCCACGCGGCAGCATGTATCAGCCCGTCGTCGTCGAGCAGAAAGATGCCGAGCTGCTCGATGGCGAACAGGTGCCGGCAACTGTCCAGGATCTTGTCGAACACCGGTGCAGAGTCGGCCACCGAACTGCTGATTACCTGCAACACTTCGGCCGTAGCGGTCTGCTGCTCCAGCGCTTCCTTGGTCTCGTTGAACAGACGCGCGTTCTGGATTGCGATCACGGCCTGGCTGCCGAAAGTCTTCAGCAGATCAACGGCCTTGTCCGGGAATGTGCCGCGTACTGGGCGCATGACCGTCACTGCGCCGATCGTGGCACCGTCGTGCAGCATCGGCACGCTCAGCACGCTGCGGTAACCGGTGGAGCGCGCGACCGACTGCGCCGCCCAGGACTGAGGCGACAGTTCGAACACGTCGGGCACCATCGCGACGCGCCCGTCGCGGATGGCCATCGCCGTCACCGAACCATCGCCCGGTGGCATCGGGTACAGGCGTCGCGCCGCTTCCACGCCCTGCGCGTTCACGCCGAAGGTGGCCGTCACGTGGATCAACTGCCCGTCGAAGCGGTACACCATGCCGTAGTCAGCGCCGGTCAACCGCGCCGCGTGCTCGGCGATGCGCTCGAACACCGGCTGAGTGTCGGTTAGCGAGCCGCTGATCGTGTGCAACACCTCGGCCGTGGCGCTCTGACGCAGCAGCGATTCCTTCGTCTCGTTGAACAGCCGCACGTTCTCCATCGCGATCGCCGCTTGGTCCGCAAACGAGGTGACCAGTTCGATCTCCTTCTCGCTGAAAGCCTGGGCTTCGGCGCGGCCGAGCGACAGCACGCCGATGGCCACGCCCTCGCGCAGGATCGGCACGCCCAGCACCGTGCGGTAGCCGGCCAGGCGCCGCACGTCGGCTCGCTCGTAGCTGGCGTCGGCTGCGGCGTCGACCACCTGCGCCGGCTGCCCGCTGGCCGCAGCGCGCGCCGTGACGCCATCGCGAAGCTTCAACGACGGCGGATGCGCCGCCAGGTGATCAACGACCTCTTGCGAGGCACCGTAGAGACCCACGGCGATGCAGAGGTCGCCTTCGACGCGGAAGATCACGCCGAGCGAAGCGCGGCACAGCTTGGCGGCCGTGCCGATCAACGTGTTGAGCACGGCCGGCAGGTCGAAGGTCGAACGGCTGATCGCCTTGAGCCCGTCGGCGGTGGCGGTTTGCCGGGCGAGCGCCTCCTGCGTTTCATTGAAGAGCCGCGTGTTCTGGATCGCGATCACCGCCTGATCGGCGAAGGTCTGCAGCAGCGAGATCTGCTGCTCGGCAAACGGCCGCTGCTCCTTGCGGTAGATGACGACCGCGCCGGTCAACTCGCCGTCCTTGAGCATCGGCACGCCGAGCCAGGTGCGGACCTTGCCCAGTCTCACTGTCTGCATGCGGACAGGGTCGCCCTCGCGGTAGGCGTCGTCGTCGAGGACGTCGGGAATGTGCACAGGCCGTTTGTCGGTCACCAGGCGCCCGAGGCCCGTCTTCGGCCCCGGCCGCAGCGGCCGCTCGAAGATCGAAGCGAACTCGGGATCGGGAATGCGGGTGGCAATGGCCTGGAATTCGCCGTCACGGTGGGCGAACAGGATGCCGGTCTCGGCATCGCACAGCCGCGTGGCGCTACTCAGGATCGCGTCGAAGACCGGTTGCGTGTCGGTGGGCGAACCGCTGATCACGCGCAGCACTTCGGCAGTGGCCGTCTGCCGCTCCAGAGCTTCCTGCGTCTCATTGAACAGGCGTGCATTCTCGAGCGCCACGCCCATGCTGCTGGCCACCGTCATCAGCAGCCGGGCGTCGTTCTGGTCGTAGGCGTGGCGCCGCTCGTAGTCCTCGATGATGATGCCTCCCATCACGGTGCGGCCGGCGAGGATCGGAACGAACAGTGAAGACTGCGACTCGTCGGTGCCCGGCATCGGCCGAATGCCCACCGCCCGCGCCGCCTCGCGCGTGCCGGTGATCAGCCATTCGCCCCGCTGCGCGGCCTGTACGAACGGGCTGTCCGGATTGAGCGGGTGGGGCTTCGGGTGCAGCCGCACCCCGTGCTCGATTTCGTACAGGTAGTGAATCGTGTGCGGCTCGGTGGAACGATCGGCCCAGCGGATGCCGAGATTGTTCGTCCTGAAGACCTCACGCAGCTTGTCGCCGACCAGATCGACGATCGATCGGAAGTCCAGCGAACCCGCGATGCCCTGCTGGACGCTGTTGATCACCGCCAGTTCTGTTGCACGCTGCTCGGCCTGCGTGCGCTGCGCCTGCAGCTCCGCCGTGCGCTCGGCCACCTTGGCTTCGAGCCCTTGCGCCCATTGCACGTTGGCCACCGCCACAGCCGCCTGCGACGCGAGCATGGCGAGCAGGCCACGGTCGGCGGGACCGAAGCGGCCGAAGGCGCCTTCGAGATCGGCGTAGATGAAGCCGAGCACTTCGTTCTGCGCGATCAACGGGGCAATCAGGCACGACCGCTG
Source organism: Burkholderiaceae bacterium (assembly GCA_035764445.1). Taxonomy (GTDB): domain Bacteria; phylum Pseudomonadota; class Gammaproteobacteria; order Burkholderiales; family Burkholderiaceae_C; genus JAEUPI01. The sequence goes on along the minus strand of DASTZF010000441.1, from coordinate 1,061 downwards.
GTCGACGGCTTCGGCGCCGTCCGGGCCATGGCGCAGGCTCAGCGCGCGCGTGCGACGTGCCTCGTCGAGCCACGGCGTGATGGCACGCAGCAGATCGGCGGGTGCCTCCCCGGGCGGCATGTGTGCACCCACCACACGGCGCTCACCGTCGTGTTCGAGAACGAGCAGGACACGCTCGGCCCCGCTGAGCTCGGTGATCTCGTCGATCAGGAACTCGTGCAGTGCAGCGTCGCTGCGCAGCTCGTTGAGCCGCGTGCCGGTGTCGATCAGGCGCTTGAAAGGCTCGCCTGGATCGCTCGCGATGGACAGGTGCGCCAGCCGCCGTGCATCGCTCAAGCCACGTGCGCGCGCCTCGTGCAGCCACGCGCGCACGATCTCGCGGTTGGTCGCCACCTTGCTCAGGTAGCTGCGGCGCAATCCATCGTCGTGGACGTTGCGCACGCCTTCGAGCATCAACGCATAGGCGCGCTGCAGCGCTGCCCAGGATGCAGCGGCCTGGCCATCGGCGCGCAGTGCGCGAGACAACCACCACCAGATGTCCTGCCGGTGCCCATGACTGGTGCGGGCGTAGTTCTGGCTGCGATGGATATCGGCGGCACGACGGGCGGCGCGTGCGGCCGCTCTCACCTGGCCTTGATGAAACAGCGCTCGCGCCAGCAGCAGTTGCAGGTTGCGCCGCTCGCCAGCGTGGTTGCGGCTCAAGCGGCGCAGTGCCGCACGTGTCAGGCCCTCGGCATCGGCGGCGCGGCCTTCGGCCAACGCCAACTCTGCTGCGCTCAGGACGTGATCGCGCCCGGTGACGGCCTCGCTGTGGCCCCTGATCAACGCGTCGTACCGCGGCCACAGCGCGCGTGCGGCGGCCACATCACCCATTTCGATCATCCACAGGATCACGCTGCCGATCAGGAACGCGGTGCCCAGCGAGACGCCGACCTGCTCCATCGCCTTCACGTTCGCGTCCGAAAGCCGGCGGGCGTGGCGATACAGGCCCATCTCGGCAAAGGCGGAGGCCAGGTTGGTGGCCACCATGATGCGGCCGCGGACGTCGCCGCAGCCCTCGT
>DASTZF010000440.1:0-4643 GCA_035764445.1 Burkholderiaceae bacterium | reverse complement strand
GCCGGTCAGCGCCACATACAGCGTGTGGTGATGGAACAGCGCGACGCCCGCGAGCGTGAGGCCGAACAGCACGAAGTCGACCGGCACGCCGAGCGCCGCGCAGCCGGCCGCGATGACGAGCGCGGCGGCGAACAGGCCGCGCTCCTTGTGCAGCAGGCGTAGCGCGACCGACTTCAAGTCAGGCTTTCAGCGCGGCGAGCACTTCGTCCAGCATTTTCTTCGCGTCGCCGAACAGCATGCGGTTGTTGTCCTTGTAGAAAAGCGGGTTGTCCACGCCGGCATAGCCCGACGCCATGCTGCGCTTCATCACGATCGAGGTCTTCGCTTTCCACACCTCGAGCACCGGCATGCCCGCGATCGGGCTCGTCGGGTCGTCCTGCGCCGCCGGGTTCACGATGTCGTTGGCGCCGATGACCATCGAGACATCGGTGTCCGGGAAGTCGGCGTTGATCTCATCCATCTCCATCACGATGTCGTAGGGCACCTTGGCTTCGGCCAGCAGCACGTTCATGTGGCCCGGCATGCGACCGGCCACCGGGTGGATGCCGAAGCGCACGTTCACCCCTTTCTCGCGCAGCAGCTTCGTGATCTCGAACACTGTGTGCTGGGCCTGCGCCACCGCCATCCCATAACCGGGCACGATGATCACGTTCTTGGCCTCGCGCAGCAGTTCGGCGGTCTCGACCGCGCTGATCGGCGTCACCTCGCCAGCCGGCTGCGCCGCACCGCCACCGGCGGTTGGTGCACCGCCCCCAGTGCCGAAGCCGCCGGCGATCACACTGATGAAATTGCGGTTCATCGCCCGGCACATGATGTAGCTCAGGATCGCGCCGGACGAGCCCACCAGCGCACCCACCACGATCAGCAGGTCGTTGCTGAGCATGAAGCCGGTGGCCGCGGCGGCCCATCCCGAGTAGCTGTTGAGCATCGAGACCACCACAGGCATGTCGGCGCCGCCGATCGCCATCACCATGTGGATGCCGAACAGCAGCGAGACCACCGTCATCACGATCAGCGGCGTCATGCCGGCCTGGATGCTCGGCGCATGCAGGAACTCGCGACCGAACCAGATGACCACCAGCAGCCCGGCCAGGTTGATCCAGTGCCGCGCCGGCAGCAGCAGCGGCCTGCCGCCGATCTTGCCCGACAGCTTGCCGAAGGCGATGACCGACCCCGAGAACGTGATGGCGCCGATCAGGATGCCGATGTAGATCTCCATCTCGTGGATCGCCTTCTCGGCTTCGCTCGGGAACACGGTCGAGGTGTCCACGTAGCTCGCGAAGCCCACCAGGCAGGCGGCCAGGCCGACCAAGCTGTGCATCAGGGCCACCAGCTCCGGCATCTGCGTCATCTGCACCCTCTTCGCAGCGAACAGGCCGACGGCGCCGCCGACGACGAGCGCACCGACGATCCACGCATAGCCGCCCGGTGTGACGCGCGGCCCGAACACCGTGGCCAGCACGGCGATGCCCATGCCGATGATGCCGAACACGTTGCCTCGGCGCGCGGTCTCCGGGTTGGACAGGCCGCCCAGGCTCAGGATGAACAGAATGGTGGCGCCGATGTAGGAGGCTATGGCCAGGCTCGAGGTCATGACTCGCTCCGCAGGGCCGCCCCAAAGAGCGAACGCCCCCTCGGGGGGCAGCGCAGTGCACGAAGTGCCAAGCGTGGGGGCATCATGTTCTTCTCCCTCTTCACTTGCGGAACATCGCCAACATGCGCCGCGTCACCGCGAAGCCGCCGAACATGTTGACGGCTGTGAGCGCGAGCGCGACGACGGCCAGCAAGAGGATCAGCGCGTGCGGCCGGTCCACACCGCCGCCGACGAGCGGCGGCGCGATCTGGATCAGCGCGCCGATGGCGATGATCGACGAGATCGCGTTGGTCACGCTCATCAGCGGCGTGTGCAGCGACGGCGTGACGTTCCAGATCACCATGTAGCCGACGAAGCAGGCCAGCACGAACACCGTGAAGTGCGACAGAAACGACGCCGGCGCGTACAGGCCGACCAGCAGGAAGGCCAGCGCCCCGAGGCCGAACACGGTGGCCAGCGACCGCGCCGGCATCGGCTCGCCGGCACCGTGGCTGTGCCCCTTGGGGGCAGGCGCCGCGATGGCAGCGGGATTGGGCTTCGGTGGTGCGGCCGGCAGCTTCGGCGGCGGCGCCGGCCACGTGACAACACCCTCCTTGAGCACCGTGAGGCCGCGGATCGCCTCGTCGTCGAAGTTGACGTTGATCGTGCCGTCCTTGGTCTTGCACAGGTCTTCGGTCAAGCGCAGCAGATTGGTCGAGTACAGCGTCGACGATTGCTTGGCGAGCCGGCTGGCCAGATCGGTGTAGCCGACGATCGTGACGCCGTCGCGCACCACGACCTCGCCCGGCACGGTGAGCTCGCAGTTGCCGCCCTGCTCGGCGGCCATGTCGACGATCACGCTGCCGGGCCTCATGCTGCGCACCATCTCCGCGGTGATCAGCTTCGGCGCCGGCTTGCCGGGTATCAGCGCGGTGGTGATGATGATGTCGGAATCCTTGGCCTGCTGCGCGTACATCGCGCGCTGCGCGGCCTGGAAGCCCTCGCTCATCACCTTGGCGTAGCCGCCGCCGCCGGAGCCTTCTTCCTCGTAGTCGACCTTGACGAACTCGCCCCCGAGCGACACCACCTGGTCGGCCACTTCGGCGCGCGTGTCGTTGGCGCGCACGACGGCACCCAAGTTCGCTGCGGTGCCGATGGCGGCCAGCCCCGCCACACCGGCCCCGGCAATGAACACCTTGGCCGGCGGGATCTTGCCCGCAGCGGTGACCTGGCCATTGAAGAGGCGGCCGAACGCGTTGGCCGCCTCGATCACCGCGCGGTAGCCGCTGACGCCGGCCATCGAGGTGAGTGCGTCCATCTTCTGCGCACGCGACAGCTGCCGCGGCAGGCTGTCGATCGCGAGCACGGTGGCCTTCTTGGCGGCCAGTTGCTGCATCAGCTCGGGGTTCTGCGCCGGCCAGATGAAGCCGATCAGCGTGCCGCCCTCGCGCATCAGGTGCACTTCGTCGGCGCTCGGAGGGCGCACTTTGAACACGATGTCGGACTGAGCCCACAGCTCGGCGGCCGAGCCCGCCACGTCGGCACCTGCGGCGCAGTAGGTGTCGTCCGGAAAGTTCGCCGCTTCGCCAGCACCGCTTTGCACGGCGACCGAGAAGCCGAGCTTGATGAGCCTCTCCGCCACATCGGGCACGGTGGCCACTCGCTTCTCGCCGACCGCCGTTTCCTTGGGAACTCCGATCCTCAAAGCCATGAACTGAACTCCTCAGGTCTGGGCCGGTACGCCGTTGTGGATGGTCTCTTCTCGCGACCGTCGCGCGCCGCGACCAAGGCGCCGCGAGTCGAGTGCGGCGCATTCTGCCAGCCATCGGTAGCATCGCCCCATGGGCGACACCCGATGGAAAACCAGCGTCACGGTGGCGGCCATCGTCGAGCGCGACGGCCGCTACCTGGTGGTGGAGGAGCACACCCCCGATGGCCTGATGTTGAACAACCCGGCCGGCCACCTCGACCCCGGCGAAACGCCGCTGCAGGGCGTGATCCGCGAGGCGCTGGAGGAGACCGGCCGACACTTCACGCCCGACGCACTGGTGGGGGTGTACCTGTCACGCGCGCAGCGCCGCACGCCGCCGAGCGACGTGACGTTCCTGCGGCTGGCCTTCAGCGGGGCGGTCAGCGAGCCTGTGCCCGGGCGCGCGCTCGACCCCGAGATCGCGCGCGTGCTGTGGCTGACCCCGGACGAGCTGCGCGCGCAACGGTCGCGCCATCGCAGCCCGCTGCTGATGCGCTGCGTCGACGACCACCGCGCCGGTCGGCGCTATCCGCTGGAGCTGATCTACAGCGATCCGAGCGTCGACCTGCCGCCGATGGCGCAACCTTGATGCCAGCTGCGCGATACTGCGCGGCGCCACCGCCAGGAGGAGCCATGACCGTCACGATCGCCCAGCGGGCACCGTTCCCCGTGCACGTGGAAGCGGGCAAGGACTACTTCTGGTGCCGCTGCGGCAACAGCAAGAGCCAGCCGTTCTGCGACGGCTCGCACAAGAGCGGCCCCTACACGCCGATCAAGTTCACGGCCACCGAATCGGTGACGCTGTACTTCTGCGGCTGCAAGCACAGCGCGCATCAGCCTTTCTGCGACGGCACGCACCGCACGGTGTAGCCCCGCTTCCCGGCCCGCGGCGGGCCGAAAACTAAAATGGCCGCATGCGTGCGTCGCGTGTCGTGGTCGGCCTGTCCGGCGGGGTCGACTCCGCGGTTGCCGCCTGGCTGCTCAAGCGCGCGGGGCACGAGGTGGTCGCCATCTTCATGAAGAACTGGGAGGATGACGACGACAGCGAGTACTGCTCGTCGAACGTCGACTTCGTCGATGCCGCGGCGGCGGCTGACGTGATCGGCATCGAGCTCGAGCATGTCAACTTCGCCGCCGAGTACAAGGACCGCGTGTTCGCCGAGTTTCTGCGCGAATACGGTGCCGGCCGCACGCCGAACCCCGACGTGCTGTGCAACGCCGAGATCAAGTTCAAGGCGTTCCTCGATCATGCACTGCGGCTCGGCGCCGAACGCATCGCGACCGGCCATTACGCCCGTGTGCGACAAGCGCACACGGGCA
>DASTZF010000439.1:0-3231 GCA_035764445.1 Burkholderiaceae bacterium | reverse complement strand
AACAGCATCAGAGCGACGATGAAGCTCCAGAAGTACACCGCCTTGCCGTAGCCCAAGGGATGCTCCGTGGTCGGCGCCTTGCGCGCGCGGCGCATGCCCCACAACAACAGCCCCTGATTGCCGCAATCGGCGAACGAGTGGATCGCCTCGGCGAGCATCGCCGACGAACCGGTGAAGGCCGCGCCCGCGCTCTTGGCCAACGCGATCGCCAGGTTGGCGCCCAGTGCGTACAGCACCGACCGCAGCGAATCGGCCTTGCCCGACATCGCGCAAACCTCCAATGTCACGCCGCGCGACACGCGGCCGCGATCATTTGAACAGGTCTTTGACGCGGTCGGTCCAGGTCTTGGCGTTCGGCGAGTGGCGCTCGCCGCCCTTCTTCAGCGACTCGTCGAGCTCCTTCATCAGTTTGCGCTGATGTTCGGTCAAGCGAACCGGTGTCTCGACGGTGATGTGGCAGTACAAGTCGCCCGGGTAGCTTGAGCGAATCCCCTTGATGCCCTTGCCGCGCAGCCGGAACGTTTTGCCGTGCTGCGTTCCTTCGGGCAGTTCGATCTCGGCTCGGCCAGCCAGCGTCGGCACCGCGATGCTGCCGCCGAGCGCCGCCAGCGTCAGCGTCACCGGCACCGTGCAGTGCAGGTCGTCACCATCGCGCTCGAAGATCTCGTGCTGCTTGATGCGGATCTCGATGTACAGATCGCCCGGCGGCCCGCCGTTGGTGCCGGGCTCGCCGTTGCCGACCGAGCGGATCCGCATGCCTTCGTTGATGCCGGCTGGGATCTTGACCTCGAGCGTCTTCTGCTTCTTGACCTTGCCGGCGCCCCCGCAGGTGGCGCAGGGATCGGGAATGATGCGGCCGCTGCCGTGGCAGTGCGGGCAAGTCTGCTGGATGCTGAAGAAGCCCTGGCGCAGGTGTACGGTGCCCGAGCCGCCGCAGGTGCTGCAGGTCTTGGCGCTCGTCCCCGGCTTGGCGCCGCTGCCGTGGCATGTCTCGCAGGACTCCCAACTCGGGATGCGGATCTGCGTGTCCTTGCCGTGCGCGGCCTCGTCCAGCGAGACCTCCATCGAATACGACAGGTCGGCACCGCGGTACACCTGATGCCCGGCAGCGCCACCGCGGCGTCCGCCGCCGCCGAAGATGTCGCCAAAGATGTCGCCGAAGGCCTCGGCGAAGCCGCCGAAGCCTTCAGGCCCGGGGCCGCCGCGGAAGCCGCCGGCCATGCTCGGATCGACCCCGGCGTGGCCATACTGATCGTACGCCGCTCGCTTCTGCGGATCGGTCAGCATCTCGTAGGCCTCTTTGGCCTCTTTGAACTTCTCTTCGGCCTTCTTCGCGTTCGCGTCGTCACCCTGGTTGCGATCCGGGTGGTACTTCATGGCCAGCTTGCGATAGGCCTTCTTGATGTCCTCCTCGGGGGCGTTCTTCGCCACTCCGAGGACGTCGTAGTAATCGCGCTTTGCCATGGGCTGCCCTAGCCAACCTCAAACGGAAACCGCCGCGTCCGGCGCGAGGCACAGCGTGCCAGCTCCGACGCGGCGTGAGAGTCCCGCGGGCTCATCGCCCGCGAGACAGTTCACTTCTTGACTTCCTTGAACTCCGCGTCGACGACGTTGTCGTCGGCCGGTTTGCTGTGTGGGCCCGCACCGGCCTTGGCGCCGCCAGCGGGACCTTCGCCGCTCGACGCGGCAGCCGCCGCCTGCGCGTCGGCGTACATCTTCTCGCCGAGTTTCTGGCTCGCCTGCATCAACGCTTCGGTCTTCGATTCGATGGTTGCCTTGTCGTCGCTCTTCAGCGCTTCCTCGACATCCTTCAACGCCGACTCGATCTTCGACTTCTCGCCGGCTTCGAGCTTGTCGCCGTGCTCGCCCAGGCTCTTCTTGACCGAGTGCACCATCGCATCGGCGGCGTTGCGCGCCTGCACCAGCTCAAGCTTCTTCTTGTCCTCGGCGGCGTTGAGCTCGGCGTCCTTGACCATCTTCTCGATCTCGGCCTCCGACAGGCCCGAGTTCGCCTTGATGGTGATCTTGTTCTCCTTGCCGGTGCCCTTGTCCTTCGCGCTGACGTGCAGGATGCCGTTGGCGTCGATGTCGAACGTGACCTCGATCTGCGGCAGGCCGCGCGGCGCCGGCGGGATGCCCTCGAGGTTGAACTCGCCCAGGCTCTTGTTGCCCACAGCCATTTCGCGCTCGCCCTGGAACACCTTGATCGTCACCGCAGGCTGGTTGTCGTCGGCGGTCGAGAACACCTGCGTGTACTTGGTCGGGATCGTGGTGTTCTTCTTGATCATCTTGGTCATGACGCCGCCCAGCGTCTCGATGCCGAGCGACAGCGGCGTCACGTCGAGCAGCAGCACGTCCTTGCGCTCGCCACCCAGCACCTGCCCCTGGATCGCCGCACCGACGGCCACTGCCTCGTCGGGGTTGACGTCCTTGCGCGGCTCCTTGCCGAAGAACTCCTTGACGGTGTCCTGCACCTTGGGCATGCGCGTCATGCCCCCGACCAGGATCACGTCGTTGATGTCGCCGATCTTGACGCCCGCGTCCTTGATCGCGATGCGGCACGGCTCGATCGTGCGCTGGATCAGCTCGTCGACCAGCGCTTCGAGCTTGGCGCGCGTCAGCTTGAGGTTCAGGTGCTTCGGGCCCGACGCGTCGGCCGTGATGTACGGCAGGTTGATGTCGGTCTGCGTCTGGTTCGACAGCTCGATCTTGGCCTTCTCGGCCGCTTCCTTCAGACGCTGCAGCGCGAGCACGTCCTTCGTCAGGTCGACGCCCTGTTCCTTCTTGAACTCGCTGACGATGTAGTCGATCACGCGCTGGTCGAAGTCCTCGCCGCCGAGGAAGGTGTCGCCGTTGGTCGACAGCACTTCGAACTGCTTCTCGCCGTCGACATCGGCGATCTCGATGATCGAGATGTCGAACGTGCCACCACCCAGGTCGTACACAGCGATCTTGCGGTCGCCCTTGCCGTGCTTGTCGAGGCCGAACGCGAGCGCGGCCGCGGTCGGCTCGTTGATGATGCGCTTGACGTCGAGACCGGCGATGCGGCCGGCGTCCTTGGTGGCCTGGCGCTGGCTGTCGTTGAAGTACGCCGGCACCGTGATCACCGCTTCGGTGACCTCTTCGCCGAGGTAGTCCTCGGCGGTCTTCTTCATCTTGCGCAGCACTTCTGCGCTGACCTGCGGCGGCGCCAGCTTCTTGCCGCGCTCCTCGATCCAGGCGTCGCCGTTG
>DASTZF010000438.1:0-16989 GCA_035764445.1 Burkholderiaceae bacterium | reverse complement strand
CACGTGCTGCAGCTGCTGACGCGTCAGCGAGCCGAACAGACCGAGCTTCCAGTGCTCGTCGGTGGTGATGCGGGGCGATTGATCGATCAGGCAGACGCCGGCGATGCGGGCGTCGCCGTGATCCTGCAGGTACTTCATGACCACCAGAGCGCCCATCGAATGCCCGACCAACAGCGGCCGCTCGAGTTTCAGGCCGTCGATCACCTGAGCCACGTCGTGTGCCATTTCCTGCAACGACGGGCTGCGCTCGGTTGCGGCACGTTCGCCATGGCCGAGCAGGTCGAAGCGGTGGATCGCGTGACGATGCGCCAGGCTCTCGACAGCGTCGTCCCAATCATGGTGGCTGCCGCCGAGCCCGTGGATCATCAGCACCGGCCGACCTTGCCCGGCCACCTCGACGGCGATGGTTTCGCCGCTGGCCAATTGCACGTCGAGGCGCCGCGCGGCCACCGCGCGGCGCGGTCCCAATCTGCCGATCAGGCCACCGGCGCCAAATCCGCTGAAGTTGCGCAGCGCACGCGCGACGTCGCCCACGTCGGAGACCAACGCGAAGCCGGCATGCGGCGTGGCGGGGTCTCGAGTGAGGTTCATACCGTAGTAGGGATAAGGTGTTGGCAATTGGGTTGCCCGGTCCCCATCAGCGGTTCACAGGGATGTCCTGGTAGGGCCAACCCGCTGGCAGCCCGACACCCCGCGGCAGACACTGGGGTGCGCGCGGCCGGCCACGCCGCGTTCACGCCCGCCCGCACCGGAGTGGGTGAGCGCTTTCATCAATCGGTCGAGAACATCACGTTGGAGACGAACGTCTGTGACGTCGCTGGCTGCGTCGAACGGGATCCCGCCCGAAGGGGCCGCGGAGTTCGTAGCACGTTCCGCTGTGCAGCGGCCGAGGGCAACAGCGGCCTGGTGCAGCCGATCCCCGCCGAGATGTTCAACGTCGTGGCCGACAAGCGCGAGTGGGTGAATCGCCGCTGCCGCCCGCAGGCACTGGCGACCTTCGAGTCACCCGCGCTGCTCAGCGGCAAGCATCAGAAAGTGGCGCAGCGGCTGTACATCTCGGCCGATGGCTGGGATCCGAGCCCGTTCCGCTACTTCGCGGCACAGGCGGAGGGCAAACCCGGCCGGCGCGTCGTCAAGATGCCGTGCGGCCACGACGTGATGGTCGACATGCCCAACGAACTGGCCGCCGAGCTGATGAGCGGGGCCTGATCGGCTGTCGGCACGGCAGCGGAAGCTGCGGTCGAACCAAGGCGCACTGGCACGCATCCAACGCGGATGCGGTGCCTGGTCCCCATGCTGATGATGGCAGCGCTGCCCCTGCATGCGTCGGAGGCCGACATTCAGTCAGCGGCCTGCCGGGATGCGCTGGCCGCGCTGCAGGCACGCGAGGCGGCAATGGGTGGTGCCGCTTCGGCTCCGGTGCCGGCGCCCGACCGGCCCGCGGCCGCGGCGGCCGATCCAACGTGGCGTGCCTTGCGGGCGAAGGCCGCGCGGGCGTGCCTCGGTGGCGAGCCCGACGCACCGCCGCCACCCCCTCGCGGAGCCACCACACCGGGGATCGCTGTCCCGCCCGTCGTCGCCGCGCCGCCGGTGGCGTCGCCATCGGCGCGCGCGGAGCCACCCCCGTTGCCGCCGCGCTCGTTGCCGCCGGTGGTGACGGGCTGCGATGGCGCAGGCTGCTGGACCAGCGATGGCGAGCGCTTGCCGCAGTTCGGTCGCAGCCCCTTCAACGCCCGGGTGCAGTGCACCATCCAGGGCCGCTTCGTGATGTGCCTGTAGGTGCGGGCTCGGTCTCAGGCCTCGGCGGCCAGCGCCGCTCGCACTTCTTCGCGCACCGCCTCGGTGAGCTCGGCCTTCAGTTCGGCGAACTGCGGCGTCGTCTTGACCGAGTAGTGGCGCGGATGCGGCAGCGGCACCGTGCGGTCGAGCTTGATGCGTCCGGGCCGCGCGCTCATCACCACGACGCGTGACCCCATGAACACCGCCTCGTCGATGTCGTGCGTCACGAACAGCACGGTCTTGGCCTCCGCTTCCCAAATGCCGAGCAGCAGCTCCTGCATCTGCTCGCGCGTCTGGTGATCGAGCGCACCGAACGGCTCGTCCATCAGCAGCATGCGCGGACCGTTGGCCAGCGCACGGGCGAGCGCGGTGCGCTGCTGCATGCCCCCCGACAGCTGCTTCGGGTAATGCTGCTCGAAACCGCGCAAGCCCACTTTGGCGATGAAGCTGCGCGCCACCTCGAGTTGCCGGTCGCGCGGCCAGCCGCGCTCGCGCAGGCCGAAGCACACGTTGTCGAGCACGGTCAGCCACGGGAACAGCGTGTAGCTCTGGAACACCATGCCGCGGTCGGCGCCAGGCGCCTCGATGCGTCGGCCGTCGAGCAGCACCTCGCCGCTGCTCGGCCGATCGAGCCCGGCCACGATGCGCAGCAGCGTGCTCTTGCCGCAGCCGCTGGGGCCGAGGATGGCGACGAAGTCGTTCTCGGCCACCTGCAGATCGGTGGACTGCAGTGCCAGCGTGTCGCCGAAGCGGCGGGCCACGCTGCGAATCGACAGGATGTTCATAGCGTCGCCCTCACCGCCCCAGCTGCGCCCACGGGAACAAGCGTCGGTTGACCCACTTGAAGGCGAGGTCGCTGACCAACCCGATCAGCCCGATCACGATGATGCCGAAGATGATCTGATCGGTGGCCAGCAGCGCCTGGCTGTCGGTGATCATGTGGCCGATGCCGCTGGACGCACCGATCAACTCGGCAACGATCACGTAGGTCCACGCCCAGCCGAGCACCATGCGCAGCGTCTCGGCGATCTCGGGCGCGGCTGCCGGCAGCAGCACACGCCGGATCAGCGAGCGGTCGTTGACGCCGAGCGTGTACGCCGCCTCGACCAGGTCGCGCCGCGTGTTGCCCACCGTTACCGCGATCATCAGCACCAGCTGGAAGAACGAGCCGATGAAGATCACCGCCAGCTTCTGTGCCTCGCCGATGCCGGCCCACAGGATCAGCAGCGGAATGAACGCGCTCGCCGGCAGGTAGCGCGCGAACGACACGAATGGCTCGAAGAAGGCCTCGATCGGCTTGTATGCCCCCATCGCGACGCCGAGTGGCAGCGCAATCAACGCAGCGATCACGAAGCCACCCAGAACGCGCCACACGGTCATGCCGATGTCCTTGGCGAAGCCCATCTTGGCGAGCAGCGTCCAGCCGCTCTGCAGCATCGTGGCCGGGTCGGCGAGGAAGGTCTTGCTGACGAAGCCGCCGAACGTGATCACCGACCACAGCGCGACGAAGACGACGAAGAAGGCCACGCCGAGCACGACGCGCGCGCCCGGCGCAACCGGAGTGAGTGGCTTCATGCCGGTGTGAACGTCACTTCAGGAACCGCGTGTCGGCCAGCTTCGACAGATCGGGCACCGACTTGATGACGCCGATCTCCATCAGCAGGTCCGCCGCCTCCTTGCTGAACTGCGCGTGCTCGCCGGCGAAGAACTTCAGGTTGGCGTCGCGGTCCTGCCAACGCAGGTACTTCTGCGACGCCTCGAACTGCTCGCCGCTCTGCTTGACGTCGCTGCCCATGATCTCGAAGCTCTTCCTCGGATCGGCCTTGATCATCGCCACCGCGTCGAAATAACCGTCGGCCAGCGCCTTGGCGGCCTTGGGGTTGTCGGCAAGGAACTTAGGGGTGCAGCCGAAGGTGTCCATCACCATCGGGTACTCGAGGGTGGTGGCGATGATCGTTCCGGCCTCGGGCTTGGCGCGCACCGCACCGAGATACGGCTCGTAGGTCATCGCCGCGTCGATGCCTTCGGTGCCGGCGATCATCGCGTTGGCGGCCGCCTGCGGCTCGAGGTTGACGACCTTGACGTCCTTCACCGACAGGCCGTTCTTCTTCAGCATCCACGCCAGCGTGAAGTACGGTGCGGTGCCCGGCGCACTCGCGGCCACCGTCTTGCCCTTGAGATCGCTGATCTTGGTGATGTTGCGCTTGACCACCATGCCGTCGGCGCCGTAGCTCTTGTCGAGCTGGAAGATCTGCGTCGTTGCCACGCCATTGGCATTCCACACCACCCAGGTCTCGACGGTGGTCGCGGCGCACTGGATGTCGCCCGATGCGACCGCGAGGTGGCGGTCCTTCTGCGGGATCTTCTTGATGTCGACGTCGAGGCCGTGCTTCTTGAACAGCCCCGCCTCCTTGGCCAGCGTCAGCGGCGCGAAGCCGGTCCAGCCCGAGATGCCGATCGCGACCTTGGTGTCCTGCGCCTGGGCCGCGAACGCAAACGTCGTAGCGAGCGCGAGCAGTGTCTTCTTCATGGGTTCTCCTTCGAGGGGGTGGCTGGCCGCGACGCGGCCATGATGGATGCGAGGCTCAAGGCGCCGAGCGGCTGCCCCGCGAGATCGATGACGCGCAGCATCGACGTGCCGAGCGCGAGCATCTGCGCCAGCGCGTCGCGCAGGCTGGTGTCGGCACTGGTCGCGTGCGCGGCCGGTGCAGCGTCCGCGGCAGCGCCGTCGAGGTGATCGCGCGCCGCCAGCAGCGACAGCCGCTTCAACGCGCGGTCGGCCCCTACGAAGGCCTCGACGAAGTCGTCCTTCGGCGCCGCCAGCAGCGCGGCGGGAGAGTCGACCTGCACCAGCCTGCCGGCACGCAGGATCGCGATGCGGCTGCCCATCTTGATCGCCTCATCGATGTCGTGCGTGACGAACACGATCGTCTTCTTCAGCCGCTGCAGGATGCGCAGGAACTCGTCCTGCAGGTGCGCGCGCGTGATCGGGTCGATGGCCCCGAACGGCTCGTCCATCAGCATCACCGGCGGGTCGGCGGCCAGCGCTCGGGCGACGCCGACGCGTTGCTTCTGCCCGCCCGATAGCTCGCGCGGCCAGCGCGCACGGAACTGTGCCGGCTCCAGCCCAACCAGCTGCAGCAGTTCGTCGACGCGCGTTGCGATGCGCCGGTCGTTCCAGCCGAGCAGTCGCGGCACGGTGGCCACGTTGTCGGCGATCGTCCAGTGCGGAAACAGGCCGACCTGCTGGATCACGTAGCCCACCGAGCGGCGCAGCTCGACGGCATCGATGTGCGTCACGTCGCGCCCGCCGACCTCGATGCGCCCCGCGTTGGGCTCGATCATGCGGTTGACCATCCGCATCGTGGTCGTCTTGCCGCAGCCGCTGGGGCCGATCAGCACGCAGGTCTCGCCCTCCGCGATGTGCAGCGTGAGGCCATCGACCGCGGCAACGCCGTCGTAGCGCTTGGTCAGGCCCTCGAGCCGGATCATGCAGCGAGGCCCTTCGGCGTGATGCGCCGCTGCAGTGCGCCGAACAGCGCGTCGGCGCCGATCGACAGCAGCGTGACCGGAATGGCGCCGACCAGCACCAGGTGCAGCGACATCATCGCGATGCCGGCGGTGATGTAGTCGCCCAGCCCGCCGCCGCCGATGAACGCGGCCAGCACCGCGCCCGACACCACCTGCACGGCCGCGGTGCGCAGCCCGGCGAAGATCACCGGGAGCGCAATCGGCAGTTCGATTTCGCCCAGGATCTGCCGCGGCGTCAGCCCCATGCCGCGCGCGGCGTCGATCACGTCGGCATCGACGCCATGCAGCCCGGTGTAGGCGTTGAGCAGGATCGGCGGCAGCGCCAGCAAGGTCAGCGCGAACAGCGACGGCGCGAACCCGGTGCCCAGCACCGGCATCACGAGCGCGAGCACCGCCAGCGACGGCAGCGTCCGTCCGACGTTGGCCGCATTGATGCCCGCCAGCACCGCGAAACCGCCGCGCCGGTTGAGCCACACCGCGAGCGGGATCGCGATCAGCGACGCGATCACCAACGCGAGCACGGTCAGGCTCACGTGCACGCCGAACGCGCGCGCGAACGCCAGCGGGTGCTCGACGACGTACTGCCACGCGGCTTCAAACATCGGTACCCTGCCTCGCTTCACACGCGCGCATCGATGCCACCTTCATGCCGCGCGATGCCGCTGCAGGCGCCCCTGCAGCATCGCCAACGACACGTCGACCACCACCGCGAGCGCGCACGCGGTCAGCGCGCCGACCCAGATCTTCGGTGCATGGTCGGTCTGGATACCCTCGAGGATGATCGCGCCCAGCCCGCCGGCATTGACGTATGCGGCCGCGACGGTGACGCTGATCACCGTGACCGCCGCCACCCGTAGCCCGGCGACGATCACCGGCAGCGCGAGCGGCAGTTCGATGCGCCACAGCAGCTGGCACACGCTCATGCCCATGCCGCGCGCGGCGTCGATCACGTCGGCTGGCACGTCGCGAATGCCGGTGGCGACGTTGCGGATCAGGATCAGCAGCGAGAACGCCACCATCGTGATGATGCCGTTGGTCTTGCCGAGGCCGACCAACGGGATCAGCAACGCGAGCAGCGCCAGCGTCGGAATCGTGTAGAGCACGCCGGTCACGGCCAGCGCGGCGCCGAGCACGCGCGGCCGGCGCGCCGCCCAGACGCCGATCGCGAACGCGATCGCGAAAGCGATGGCGAGCGCGGTCAGCGAGATCAGCACGTGCTCGCCGAGCGCGTTGAGCACTTGCGGCCAATTGCGCTGCAGCCACTTCACGTGTGCACCCTTGGCGCTGTGCGCCGTGCCGCCAAGCGGGAGCGAGCCCCCGGGCCATGCAATGGCCCCCTCCGGGGCCGCGGGGGCCGTACGGGCCTCACGATCCGACGCCTTCGCGCAGCAGCGTGCAGGCGCGCTCGAAGTCGGGGCCGAGCGGCCGATCGTCGTCGAGCACAGCCACGTGCGCGCGCAGCGCGCGTTGCATCGCCTGTGCGCCGCGGCCCACGCCATCGATCACCAGCCCACGCAGATCGACCGCCTGTGCCGCAATCACCCATTCGATCGCCGCGACGTAGCGCGCACGCTCGATCGCCTCGGCGAGCTTCTCGATGCCGGCCAGCGCCATCGTCGCGTGGTCCTCGACCCGCTCGGACACCGGCAGGAAGTCGACGCTGGCCGGGTTGGCGCGCAGACGCACCTCGTTGGCGAGCGCGGTCAGGGTCTTCTGCGACGTCGCGAATCCGGACTGCGCGGGCCCGTGCCGCGTCAGTTGCAGCGGCAGATCGGTGAACGCGGGCGACATGAACTTGATCGCACGCTCGACCGCGGTCAACGTCACCTGCGCGAGCGCGATCGCCAGTGCATCCATCGCCAACGCCAGCGCGGGGACGTGGAAGTTGCCGTTGGACAGCATCGCGCCGTCGACGACCAGCGGACTATCGGCCGCGCTGTTGAGCTCGCACTCGACCTGCGCTACGCCCGCGTCGAGCATCCAGTGCGCGGCGCCGTGCACCTGCGCCACGCAGCGCAGCGAGATGGGATCCTGCACGCGGCGTGGCGCACCGGGTCGCCACAGCGCGCTGCCGTCGAGCCGTTCGCGCAGCGCACGCGCGACATTGGCTTGGCCCGGTGCGAGCCGCGCGTCGATCGCGCGCGGATCAAGCGGGCTCAGGTTGGCGCGAAAGCCCTCGTACGACAGTGCCACCACCGACAGCCACTGCGAAAGCAGCGTGTGCAGCTCGTCGAGCACGAGCGCCGCGCGGCCGATGGTGGCCGCGTTGGCGCTGACCAGCGCGAGCCCGTCCTTGGCCGCGAGTGCCAGCGGCTGCAGGCCGGCACGCTGCAATGCTTGCGCGCCGCTCATCACCTCGCCATCGACCTCGGCCTGGCCCTCGCCCATCAGCGGCAAGGCGAGGTGCGACAGCTGCGGCAGGTCGGCCACCGAGATCGAGCCCCAGCGCGGCACCAGCGGATAGACCCCGCGGTTGAGCAGCGCCACCAGTGCGTCGAGCACCGCGGGCGACGCGCCGGAGCCACCGACGCGCAAGCTCGCCGCGCGCGCGAACAGCATCGCGCGCACCGACGCGCGGTCGTACGCCGGCCCCACGCCCACCGCGCGCGCACGCACGGCGCGGCGCTGGTAGTCCGCGAGGTCGTCGGCCGCCAGCGGCTGGCCCGTGTTGGCGCCCAGCGCCGTGTTCAAGCCGTAGATCGGCTGATCCAACTGCGCCAGCGCATCGACGACGCGACGCGCGGCGCCGAGGCGCTCGCGCACCGACTCGGCCACCTGCACCGGCACAGCGTCGCGCGCGACGCGCACCAGGTCGGCGATCGAGAGCGGCGCGTCGTCGAGAACGATGGTCACTACTTGACGAGACCCTTGGCCTTCAGGAAGTCGTGCGCGACATCCTTCGGCTCCATCTTCTCGCCGTCGACCTGGTAGTTCATCGCCGCCATCGTCGACTCGTCGAGCAGCGCCGACACCTTGTTGACGACTTCGGCGATCTTCGGGTTGGCGTCGAGCGCCTCCTTGCGCACGACCGGCGCGATGAAGTACGGCGGCCACAGCGCCTTGTCGTCCTTCAGCCGCTTGAGCTTCAGCGCGGCGATCATGCCGTCGGTCGAGTAGCCGTTGACGACCTGGATCTGGTCGCTCTTCAGCGCGTTGTAGCGCAGGCCGATCGCGAGCTGCTGGTCTTCCTTGAACTCGATGCCGTACTTGGCCTTCAGCCCGGGCAGCCCGTCCTTGCGATCGCGGAACTCGGGGCCGGCGCCGAGCGTGAGCTCCTTCGCTACCTTGGCCATGTCTGACAGCGTCTCGAGCTTGTACTTGGCCGCGACCTCGGGCTTGACCACCAGCACGTAGGTGTTGTTGACGTTGGCCTGGTTGAGCACCACCAGGCCTTTCGTCGCGTACTCGGCCTTGACCTTGTCGTACACCGCCTTGGCGTCGGTCATCGCCTCGGCTTTCAGGATCGCCAGCAGCATCGTGCCGGTGTACTCCGGGTACAGGTCGATCTGCTTCTCTTCGAGCGCCTTGTGCGCGATCAACGTGCCGCCGAGGTTGAGCTTCCTCTCGACCTTGATGCCCGCCGCTTCGAGCGCCTGCGCATACAGCTCGCCGAGCACGAACTGCTCTGTGAAGTTCTTCGAGCCGACGCGCACCGGCGCGCTTTGCGCATGCGCGAGTCCGGCGGCGACCAGCGCTGCGACGGCGAACCAAGCCTTCATCCCGGTCTTGATCATCGATGGGGCCCTCGTTGACGATCGGTCGATTCTCGCGGTCTGCCACCACTCAGGCGAGCCGGGAGTACCCGGCCCGGTCGGCCTGCACGGCGCGTTGCGCGAGCAGCCCGTAGCCCGCAGCGTCGACCGCAGCGAAGCCGTTGATCTGCAGCGCGTCGGCGTCTACCGGCACTGCGAGCAGCGCGGCCGAGAGCCGCGCACGCACATCGGCCGGCACCGCCGCAGCGGCCGCCAGAAACGGCATCGGCGTCGACGGCGTGCGCGCCACGACGCGCAGCCGCGCGGCGACGTCGGGCTCGTGACGGCGCAGCAGATCGTGCCAGTACGAGTCGAGCGGGCCGCCGTCGGCATCGCCGGCGAGCACCGCATCGACCACGCGCCGCGGCGTCACCAGCGGGCCCACTGTGCTGCCGAACAGCGGCGCGCCCTGCGCGCGCTCGGTTAGCATCGTGCGCAGCGCCTGGTAGCCGCTCTGCGAATCGACGATCGTGTAAGCCATGCGTGCGCCGTGCAGATCATCGAGCGAGGTGAAGCGCGAATCCCCGCGCACGACGATGTCGCTCCAGTAGTGCGGGCGGCCGGTACTCAACGGATTCGACGGCCGCGGCACCGCCAGCGGCACCGGCCTGCGTTCGCCGCGCCAGGTCGACCACGGATAGCCGCAGATGAACACGCAGCCGACATCGTCGCGCTGCCATAGCTCGGCGAGCGGCTTGGGCGGCGGATGCTCGAGCCACTGCAGATCGATCCCAGCCCGCTCACCAACTCGTGCGAACACAGTGCGCCACGCCGCCGTCACGGCGGCATTGAGCGCGTACATCCGCGCGTTGGCGTACAGCGCCATCAGGCCGGCGTCCACAGCGCCGGCACGCCCGGCACTTCGCGGAACACGCGCGACAGCGCACCGCCGCGCAGCAGCGCGGTGGCGCGCTCGATGTCGGGCGCGAGCATGCGGTCGTGCTCGACCGACGGGCATTCGCGGCGCAGCAGCGCCAGCGCCGACTCGAGCGCCGGCGAGCTCGCGAGTGGCCGCAGGAACTCGATGCCCTGCGCAGCCGCCAGCCACTCGATGCCGAGCACGTGCGCGACGTTGTCGATCATCGGCTGCAG
Organism: Burkholderiaceae bacterium; assembly: GCA_035764445.1. Classification (GTDB taxonomy): domain Bacteria; phylum Pseudomonadota; class Gammaproteobacteria; order Burkholderiales; family Burkholderiaceae_C; genus JAEUPI01. Next base: position 6,835 of record DASTZF010000438.1, on the reverse strand, counting down.
GCGGCGCGCGGCGAAGGTCGCCATCGAGACGTGATCCTCCTGGTTGGCCGAAGTCGGCAATGAATCGACGCTGGCGGGATGCGCGAACGACTTGTTCTCCGACGCCAGTGCCGCGGCGGTGACGTGCGCGATCATGAAGCCGCTGTTCAGCCCCGCATCACTGGTGAGGAACGGCGGCAGCCGCGACACGTTGGTGTCGATCAGCATCGCGATGCGGCGCTCGGCGATGGCCCCAACCTCGGCGATCGCGACCGCCATCGCGTCGCACGCGAGCGCCACCGGCTCGGCGTGGAAGTTGCCGCCCGAAAGAATCGTGCCGCCGAACTCACTGTCGCCCGACGCATCGTCGAACACCAAGGGGTTGTCGGTCACCGCGTTGGCCTCGCGCAGCAGCACCAGCGCGGCGTGGCGCAGCTGATCGAGGCAGGCACCGACCACCTGCGGCTGGCAGCGCAGGCAATACGGATCCTGCACGCGATCGTCGCCTTCGAGGTGGCTCTGCCGGATCGCGCTGCCCGCGAGCAGCCGCCGGTAGTAGACCGCGACGTCGATCTGGCCCGGCTGGCCGCGCAGCTGGTGGATGCGCTCGTCGAACGGGCCGTCGCTTCCGCGCGCGGCATCGACCGTCAGCGCGCCGATCACCAGCGCTGCCTCGAGCACCGGCTCGAACAAGAAGAACGCGTGCAACGCCAGCGCGGTCGAGGCCTGCGTGCCGTTGATCAGCGCCAGACCTTCCTTGGCCTGCAGCTCGAGCGGCGCGATACCGTGCGCCTTCAAGACCTCGGCGGCGGCGAGGCGTTGGCCGTCCGCGCCGATGAACTCGCCCTCGCCCAACAGCGCCAGTGTCATGTGCGCCAGCGGCGCGAGGTCGCCCGACGCGCCGACCGAGCCCTGCGACGGCACGCACGGGACCAGCCCCGCGTTGTGCACAGCCAGCAACGAGTCGAGCACCGCTTCGCGCACGCCGCTGTGGCCGCGCGCGAGGCTCGCCGCCTTCAGCGCGAGCATCAATCGCACCACCGGTGCCGGCATTGGCGCGCCGACGCCGACCGAATGCGAGCGGATCAGATTGCGCTGCAGCGTGTCGAGCTGGTTCGCGTCGATGCGACGGCTCGCGAGCTTGCCGAACCCGGTGTTGACGCCGTATACCGGCGCAGCCCCGGCGGCGGCGCGCTGCACGAGCGCCGCGCTGGCGCGCACGCGATCGCGCGCGGCAGCGCCGATCGTCAGCGGCTGCACGGCGGCGCCGATCGCCTGCAGCTGTTCGAGGGTCAACGTACCGGGGTTGAGTTCCATCTGGCGATCGACTGTCATTCGGGTTGCAGGTTCTGCGTGCGGATCACGGCGGCCCAACGCTCGGTCTCGGCGCGGATCGTCGCCGCGAGTTGCTGCGGGCTGTCGCTGCCGGGTGCCATGCCTTGCGCCGCGAGCTTGTCCTTGACGTCGGGCTGGCCGAGCGCCCTCACCGCCTCGGCGTTGACGCGCGCGACGACGTCGGCCGGGGTGCCGGCCGGGCCCATCAGCGCATACCACGACACGGCCTCGAAAGCGGGCAGCCCCTGCTCGGCGATCGTCGGCACCTCGGGCGCGAGCGGCGAGCGATTCGCGCTCGCGACGCCGAGCGCCCGCAGCTTGCCGGCCTTCACGTGCGGCAGCGCGAGCGACAGCGGCGCGAACATCAGTGTCACCTCACCCGAGAGCACGTCGTTGAGTGCCGGCGCGATGCCGCGGTACGGCACGTGCACGATGAACAGGCGTTCGCGCACCTTGAGGAGCTCCCCGGCCAGATGCGCCTGGCTGCCGGCACCCGGCGATGCGAAGCTCAGCGCGCCGGGGCGCCGGCGCGCCAGCTCGACCAGATCCTTCAGCGATTGCACCGGCAGCTCGGTGCGCACGACCAACGCGTTCTCCACGCGGGCCAGCATCGCGATCGGCACCAGGTCGGTCTGCTTGTAAGGCAGGTTGGAGATCAGCGTCGGGTTGACCGCGATGTTGCCGACCGGCACCACCGCGAACGTGCTGCGGTCGGGCGCCGCCTTGGCGACGGCGTCGACCCCGATCGTGCCGCCAGCGCCCGCCTTGTTGTCGACGACGACGCTCTGCTTCAGGGCCTCGGCGACCGCCGGCGCGACCAGCCGTGCGAGAAAGTCGGCCGGCCCGCCGGGCGCGAAGGGCACAACGATGCGGGTCTGCCGGGACTGCGCGCGGACGAGCGCCGGCGCGGCGACGGCGGTGGTGACGAGCGAGCGCCTGCGCATCGTGGCCTCAGCGAAAACGCAGCGTCTGGCCGATGCCGAGCCGCTTGGCCTTGGCGAGCATCGCCGCGCCGAGCGCGATGTCGGACAGCGACAACCCGCGATGCCAGAACAGGTTGGTCTCGGCCTCGCTCTGCCGCCCCGGCTTCAAGCCGGCGACGATCTGGCCGAGCTCGGCATGCAGGTTCTTCTCCGACAGGCGGCCCGCGTCGACGTGCGCGCGCAGCGCACCGAACGGTCCCGCCTTTGCCTGGCCCCAGTCGTCCATCACCATCTTGTCCATGATGTCGGTCAGCGTGAGTTCGACCGCGCTCATGGTGCCGTACGGGATCACGCAGGCGCCGCGCGCGATCCACTCGGTCTTCAGCATCGGCGCTGGCTTCTCCAGCCGCGACGCCTCGACCACGATGTCGGCGCCGCGCACGCACGACTCCCAGTCGGCCGTGACGACCACGTTGGCGCCGAGGTCGCGCCGCAAGCGCTCGGCGAACGCCTCGCGGCTCTCCGGGCGCCGCGAGTGCACGCGGATCTCGTCGAAGTGGAAGATCGAGTGCAGCAGGCGCACGTTCCAGTACGACGTGCCACGCGCGCCGACGTGGCCGAGCACTTTCGAGTCCCGGCGCGCGAGGTGCTTGGCGCCGATCGCGGTGACTGCGCCGGTGCGCATGTCGGTGATGTCGGACGCGTCGATGATCGCCACCGGCGCGCCGGTCTGCGGATCGAACAGGTTGAGCACCGCGAGCTCCGACGGCAACCCGCGCTCGTAGTTGCGATAGAAATCGCCCACCACCTTGACGCCGGCCAGCGAGAGCGGCCGGATGTAGCCGCGCAGCACGTTGAAGTGGCCGTGCCACTCCTTCTCGGGCACCAGGTGCACGCGCGGTTCGATCGTCGTCTGTCCCAGGCCCTGCGCGCGCAGGCCGTCCTCGACCGCGACGAGGATCTCGCCGTCGGTGATCGCCAATGCCTGCACGTCGGCATGGTTCAGGTAGACGATGTCGATCATCGATCCGCGAGCCGTCAGCCGCCGAGCATCGGCAGGTTCAGCTTCTGCTCCTTCGCGCACGCGATTGCGTCGTCGTAACCGGCATCGGCGTGGCGCATCACGCCGGTGGCCGGATCGTTCCACAGCACGCGCTCGATGCGCTTGGCCGCCGCGTCGGTGCCATCGCACACGATCACCACGCCGGCGTGCTGCGAGTAGCCGATGCCGACGCCGCCACCGTGGTGGAAGCTGACCCAGGTGGCACCGCCCGCGGTGTTGAGCAACGCGTTGAGCAACGGCCAGTCGCTGACCGCGTCGGACCCGTCGCGCATGCCTTCGGTCTCGCGGTTGGGCGACGCCACCGAGCCGGAGTCGAGGTGGTCGCGGCCGATCACGATCGGCGCCCTCAGCTCGCCGGTCTTCACCATCTCGTTGAACGCCAGCCCCGCGCGGTGGCGCTCGCCGAGGCCGATCCAGCAGATGCGCGCCGGCAGCCCCTGGAACGCGATGCGCTCCCCTGCCCTGTCGAGCCAGCGGTGCAGGTGCGCGTCGCCGGGGAACAGCTCCTTCAGTTTGCGATCGGTCTTGCGGATATCCTCCGGGTCGCCCGACAGCGCGACCCAGCGGAACGGTCCCTTGCCGCGGCAGAACAGCGGCCGGATGTACGCCGGCACGAAGCCGGGGAAATCGAATGCGTTCTTGACGCCGGTGTCGAACGCCACCTGGCGGATGTTGTTGCCGTAGTCGACCGTCGGGATTCCCATCACCTGGAACTCGAGCATCGCGCGCACGTGCATCGCGCAGCCTTGCGCGGCGGCCTCGCGCAGCTGGGCATGCAGCGACGCGTCAGCCTGCGCGCTCTTCCAGCGCTCGATGCTCCAGCCCGGCGGCAGATAGCCGTTGACCAGGTCATGCGCCGACGTCTGGTCGGTCACCAGATCGGGCTTGATGCCGCCGGCCTTCGCGCGCTTCACGAGATCGGGCAGCACCTCGGACGCGTTGCCGAGCAGGCCGATCGAGATCGCCTTGCCTTCGGCCGTGTAGCGCTGGATGCGCGCCAGCGCGTCGTCGAGGTCATTGGCCTGCTCATCGAGGTACTTCGAGCGCAGGCGGAAGTCGATGCGCGATTGCTGGCACTCGATGTTCAGCGAGCACGCGCCCGCGAAGGTGGCAGCCAGCGGCTGCGCGCCGCCCATGCCGCCCAAGCCGGCGGTGAGGATCCAGCGGCCCTTCATCGAGCCACCGAAGTGCTGATGCGCCGCCTCGGCGAAGGTCTCGTAGGTGCCCTGCACGATGCCCTGGCTGCCGATGTAGATCCACGAGCCGGCGGTCATCTGGCCGTACATCATCAGGCCCTTGCGATCGAGCTCGTGGAAGTGCTCCCACGTGCCCCACTTGGGCACCAGGTTGGAGTTGGCGAGCAACACGCGCGGCGCGTCGACATGGGTGCGGAACACGCCGACCGGCTTACCCGACTGGATCAACAACGACTCGTCTTCCTTCAGCTCGCGCAACGAGCGCAGGATCTGCTCGAAGCAGTCCCAGTTGCGCGCCGCCTTGCCGATGCCGCCATAGACCACCAGCGCGTCGGGGTTCTCGGCCACCGCCGGATCGAGGTTGTTCTGGATCATGCGGTAGGCGGCTTCGATCAGCCAGTTGCGGCAGCTCAGCTGCGATCCGGTGGGCGCCTTCACGGGACGCGGCTGCGCGAGATGGCGCTGGCTGGAGAGGTCGGTCATGCGTGCTCCTTGCGACTGCGGGTTGTACTCTACTTGTCTAGACAAGTCTAGGCAAGTACCATCACCCCATGGTTTCCCCTGAAGCGGCGACCGCAGCCCGGCCAACGGCCGCGGTAGCCCCGTACGCGCGGGTCAAGCAGCACCTGAAGGACGGCCTGGCCGCTGGCCGCTGGCCGCCTGGCGCGCTGATGCCGTCGGAGACCGAGCTGGTGGCCGAGTTCGGCGTCAGCCGCATGACGGTCAACCGCGCGCTGCGCGAGCTGCAGGCCGAGGGGCTGGTCGAGCGCTCGCAGGGGGTCGGCACCTTCGCCGCGCCGCTGCACCGCGTGTCGTCGACCTTGACGATCCGCGACCTGCATGAGGAGATCGTGGCGCGCGGCCACCACCACCACGCCACCGTGCACTTGCAGCGCGCCGAGCGCGCGAGCGCGGCGCTGGCCGCGCGGCTCGGCGTGCAGCCAGGCGCGCGCGTGTTCCACACCTTGATCGTGCATCACGAGAACCACGTGCCGCTGCAGTGCGAAGACCGCTACGTCAATCCGGCGTGCGCACCCGACTACCTCGACGTCGACTTCACGCAGACCACGCCGACGCGTCACCTGTTCGAGGCCACCGCGCTTTGGCGTGCGCAGTATTCGATCGAGGCCGCACGCCCCACCGCGCAGGAGGCACGGCTGCTGGCGATCTCGCCGGCCGACCCGTGCCTGGTCGTCGTGCGCCGGACCTTCACGCGCACGGCGCCGATCACCATCGCGCGGCTGGTCTATCCGGGCAGCCGCTACCAACTCGAAGGGCAATTCGCGCCATGAGCCCGCACGGCCGCCCGAAGGGCGAATTCCCCCGCGGGGGGCCGAGCGTGGACGTTCGCCCGTGCCTGCGCACGAGCGAACGCCTCGCGAGGCGACCGGGCATGCAGGCCCGGTCGTGGACCGCGCGCGGCGCCAAGGGGGCGCGATGACGGTTCAAGTCATCGAACTCGACCGCATTGCACCGACGCCGTGGAAGAACGGCGGCGGCACGACGCGCGACCTGCTCGCCTGGCCCGACCCGGCGCACTGGCAACTGCGCATCAGCGTCGCGGCGATCGAGCGCGACGGGCCGTTCTCCGATTTCAGCGGCATCGACCGCTGGTTCGCGGTGCTCGGCGGCACCGGCGTCGCACTGCAGATGGGCGGCGAGCGCTACGAGATCCGCCGCGGCGCGCCGCCGCTGCAGTTCGACGGTGCGCTGGCACCGATGTGCTGGTTGCTCGACGGACCGACTAGCGATCTGAACCTGCTGGTGCGGCGCGATGCCGGCAAAGGACGAATGCTCGACGCGCAGCCGGGCAAGGACTGGGTGTCGGACAGCGCCTGGCGCGGCCTGGTGACCAGCGATGCCGTGCACCTAGTGATCGATGAACAGGTCGCCGCCGGTACACGGGGCACGACGCTCATCTGGAGCGGGCAGGCCGCACGGCAGCGCTGGCGCATGCGTCCGCAACACGCGACGGCGCACGGATGGTGGATCGAGTTCCGACCTCACGGAGGGACGGCGCGATGAAGACGCTGTGGCGAAACGCCCGCCTGGCCACGCTGGCCGGCCCCGCTCCATGGGGCTGGATCGAGCGCGGCGCACTGCTCACCGACAACGATCGCCTGCATTGGATCGGACCCGAGGCGGATCTTGCGGGCGCCATGGCGCCCGACAGCGAGCACGACCTCGCCGGCGCGCTGGTGACGCCGGGGCTGATCGACTGCCACACCCACTTGGTCTACGGCGGCCACCGCGCGCGCGAGTTCGAGCAGCGCCTGCAAGGCGTCAGCTACGAAGAGATCGCCCGCGCCGGCGGCGGCATCCGCTCGACCGTGGCGGCC
>DASTZF010000437.1:0-5401 GCA_035764445.1 Burkholderiaceae bacterium | reverse complement strand
AACTCCTGCGTGCTCTGGCCCTCGGTGGCGAGGTTGGTGCGGCCGCTGGCGTCCACGTTCAGGTTGCGGTACTTGGCCTCGTAGGCCTGACCGTTGAAGCGCACGAGGTGGTTCCACATGGCCTCATAGCCGTCCTTGGGGATCGGGAACGGGAAGCCGGCGTGCGCGCCCTCGATCGAGCGGCCGTTGTTGGTGGTCTTCGCCTGCACCGCGTTCTTCGCGGTGTTGTCGAGCACGAACTTCGGGAAGGCCACCGAGCGCTGCGTCGGGTACACGTCGACGCGGAACGTCGGGTACTTCTGCAGCAGCGCCTTGGTGCCCTCGGTGAGCTGCGCGTTGTGCTGCGCCATGTTCTTGGCGTCGATGCTCAGGCGCGGCTTGTCGCTGGCGAACGGGTTCGGGCGGATGCCGTCGCCGGCCTTGAAGCCCGCGGGCGCTTGGGTCACGCCGCCGGTGTAGGCGGGAATCGTGCCGTCCTTGTTGGCGGCGACTTCGGCGCCGATCGGGGTGAGGGTGGTGCCGAGCGCCTTGGCTTCGTCCGCGCTGATGGCGGCCAGAGCCGGTGCGCTGCAGGCCAGTGCGGCCACGGCCGCGGCGGCAAGCCGCGTGAATGAGGTTTGCATGTTGTCTCCGGTCAGAAGGTGGTTCTAAAGGTGAGGCTGACGAAGCCACGGTCGCGCAGGAACGTGGTCAGCCCGTTGGTCGACGTCACCGCGGTCCCGTTGTCCTTGTAGCGGCCGACGAAGTCGATGTACTTGAGGTCGATGCGGTACTTCTGCTGCACGTCGGCCGACAGGCCGACCGTGTAGTTGCCCAGGCCCTCGTTGCCACCGAACACGGTGGCCGCGTTGCCGGCGATGCCCACCGCGTAGGTCAGCGGCGCCGACAGGTCGACGCCCGGGAACACCTGGTACCAGGTGGGCGTGAAGGCCACGCCCATGCCCCAGTAGTCCTTGGTCGTGCAGCCGTCCCACTTGTCCTTCGCGGGCGCGGTGGCGGTGGCGTTGCACGGTGCGAAGCCGATCGCGTTGAACAGGGTGGCGCCGCTGCGCACCTTGTCCCAACGCGAGTACTGCAGCTCGGCGGCCCAGGTGGCGCTGTCGAACAGCGGCGTCTTGGGCACCGTGCCGAGCACGTTGACCAGTCCGTGCCAGGTGTCGCCACGCGCACCCTTGGTGTCGCCCGAGTCGGGCAGTCCCGGCGCGACGCCGAGCACCTGGGAGTTCAGCGGCGTGTTGCGGCGCTGAGAAATCTCGGCGCCGATGCTGACGCCACCGACGTTCTTGGCCAGGCTCAAGCCGAACAGCTCGATGTTGTCGGCGTAGATCAGGTTGTAGACGCTGGTGCCCGGACCGACCTGCGTGAGCAGCGTCTGCGGCAGCTTGTCGGCGAAGTTGCGGTAGTACGCGCCGAGCGTGCCATCGAGCCACGCCGGGCTCCAGCGCGCCGACAGGCCGAACTCGCCGGTGTTGCCGGGCTCGGAAGCCGGGCCGCGCGCCGCGAAGCCGAGACCCGGGGACAGGAACTGGCGATCGGGGCCGTTGAACACAAAGTCCACCGGGCCGAGGTAGGTGCCGCCTTCGGGGTAGCGCGCGCTCTCCCATTCGAGCATCGCGTAGCCGGCGAGCGACAGCGTGTCGGTGACCTGCGCCTGCAGCGACAGCTGGTTCAACGGACGGAACAGCTCCTTGGCTTCGGTGCCGGGAGTGGCGAAGCCCTTCTGCAGGTCGAGCGGGTTCTGCGCGTACGAGATGCTGTGCAGGTGGCCGCCGAGGAACAGCGACTCGCCCCAGTAGGTGGTGTGGCGGCCGAGCTTGGCGTTGACCGGCACGTCGCCGAGGTCGACGCCGCCGAACACGAAGGCGTCGAGCACTTCGCCGCTGCCACCGCGATAGAACCGCTTGGTGGTGCTGCTGTACTGGTTGCCGACGTAGCTCGGAATGTTGACCAGCGGCGGATTCGGGTTGGAGCGACTGGTGCCGCTGTACGCGCCGTCGTACCACGCGGTGCCGCTCAGGCGGCCGCCGAAGCGCTTCTTGTAGACAACGTCGAACTCGCTCAGCAGGTCGATGCGCTTGGAGACGAAGTCGCCGTTGTCGAAGCTGTAGTCGCCTTCATCGGAGAGCGCCGAGTTGCCGATCTTGTTGTCGCGCCCTTCGACGCGAGCGGCGAGGTTGGCGCGCACGGTGTTGTCCCAGCGGATCGACAGGTCGGGATTGCCGCTGTCGATCTCGAAGGCTTCGGCGGCGCCGCCGCACAGGGCCCAGATCGCTGCCGCGGCGACGCCGGTGCGAGCGAACGCGCGGCCACTGCGGGCATGAGGAATACGAAGGTGTTGGCTCACAAGGTCTCCACGAGAGGGTTGATTCGGGTGCCCCGCAGGCGCACCCGCCACAGGGTCAGCGCGGCGAATTCTGGGAAACCAGCGGATCCCAACCCCCCCTCTTGGCAGGGGGGCGCCGGGGGGCACGCGCCGCATCGGTGGCCGGGGTTACCCGATGCACACGCGCTCGTTGTCGATTAACCACTTAGTTAAACTGGCCCCCATGCCGACCCGCACGCCCCGCGCTGGCTCCTCGGTCGCTCGCGACCCCGAGCACACGCGCGCGCGCATCCTGGCGGCGGCGAAGGCCGAGTTCGCACGCGGTGGCCTGGGCGGCGCGCGCGTCGACCGCATCGCCGCACTGGCCGGCGCCAACAAGCGGATGCTGTACTACTACTTCGACAGCAAGGACGGCCTGTTCCGCGCCGTGCTCGAAGCGGCCTACGAGCACATCCGCGAATCGGAGAAGGCGTTGCATCTCGACGCCGTGGACCCGCCCGAGGCGATCCGCCGGCTGGTGACGTTCACCTGGAATTACTACCTCGAGCACCCGGAGTTCCTGAGCCTGCTCAACAGCGCCAACCTGCACCGCGCCGAGCACCTGAAGCAGTCGAGCAAGGTACGGCGCATGCACTCGCCGTTCGTCGCGATGATCCGCGACATCCTCGAGCGCGGCCACGCGGCCGGCGTATTCCGCAATGGCGTCGACGCGGTGCAGCTGTACATCTCGATCGCCGCGCTGGCGTACTTCTACCTCGGCAACAACTACACGCTGTCGGCGATCTTCGGCCGCGACCTGAAGGCCCGGAAGGCGCGCGACGAGCGGCTCGCGCACATGACCGAGCTGGTGCTCGGCTACCTGCGAAAGGACTGACGATGCAGCCCCCACGCTTCGACAGCAGCGAGCACCTCGAGCAGGTGATGACCACGCCGTCGCCGGCGCTGGTGGCGACGTTGAAGCGCGTGAGCGGCGACATCCTGGTGCTCGGCGTGGGCGGCAAGATGGGCCCGACCTTGGCGCGGCTGGCCAAGCGCGCGGCGCCGGACAAGCGCGTGATCGGGGTGGCACGCTTCTCCGAGCCCGGGTTGAAGGCCGCGCTCGAGCGCCACGGCGTCGAGTGCATCGAGGCCGACCTGCTGTCGCCCGAGCAGCTGGCCGCCCTGCCCGACGCCCCGAACGTCGTCTTCATGGCCGGGCGCAAGTTCGGCTCCAGTGGCAGCGAATGGCTGACCTGGGCGATGAACGCGCACGTGCCGGCGCTGGTGGCACAACGCTATGCGCGCTCGCGCATCGTGGCGTTCTCCACCGCCTGCGTCTACCCGTTCGTCGACGTCACCGGCGCGGGGGCCGACGAGGCGATGCCGCTGACACCGCCGCCCGGTGAGTACGCCAACTCATGCGTCGCCCGCGAACGCATGTTCCAGCACTTCTCGCATGCCCTGGGCACGCCAGGCCGGTTGATCCGCCTGTCGTACGCGATCGACATGCGCTACGGCGTACTGCACGACCTGGCGCGCAAGCTGATCGCGCGCGAGCCGATCGACCTCACGATGGGCTACGCCAACATCATCTGGCAGGGCGACGCCAACGACTGGGCGTTGCGTGCGCTGGCGCACTGCACGGCACCGACCAGCGGCTTGAACGTCAGCGGGCCGCCTCGGCGCATTCGCGACCTCGCGCAGGCCCTGGCGCAGCGGCTCGGCGCGCAGCCGGCGTTCACCGGCGGCGAAGCGACCACGGCGTGGCTGGTGGATATCGGCGAGGCACAGCGACTGTTCGGCGCGCCCACGGTACCGTTGGAAGCGATGCTCGATTGGACCGCGGACTGGGTGTCGCGCGGGATGGCGAGCCTGAACAAGCCGACCCACTACGAAGCGCGCGACGGGACCTATTGAGCGCGCAGATCGACTCATGCACCACACCGAGATCCCCCCGGCCGCGCTCGCGGCGCTGCGCCGCGGCGCGGTGATCCCAGCGCACCTGCTGGCGCTCGACGCGCAGCGCGGGCTCGACCGCCGCCGCCAGCGCGCGCTGACGCGCTACTACCTCGACGCCGGCGCCGGCGGCCTGGCGGTCGGCGTGCACTCGACGCAGTTCGCGATCCGCGACGTCGGCCTCTACGAGCCGGTGCTCGAGCTGGCCGCGCAGACCGCCGACGAGTGGACGCCACTCGACGGACGGCGCCCGTTGTTCCTGATCGCCGGCCTGGCGGGGCGCACCGTGCAAGCGACGCGCGAAGCGCAGACCGCGCGCAGGCTCGGCTATCACGCCGGACTGCTGAGCCTCGCCGCGCTGAAGGGTGAATCGGAAGACGCGCTGATCGCGCACTGCGAGACGGTGGCGGCCGAGCTGCCGCTGGTGGGTTTCTACCTGCAGCCCGCGGTCGGCGGCATCGAGCTGCCGGTGCGCTTCTGGCGGCGTTTCGCGGCGATCGACAACGTGGTGGCGATCAAGATGGCGCCGTTCAACCGCTACCGCACGCTCGACGTGATCCGCGGCGTCGTCGAAGCCGAGGCCGAGCGGCGCATCACGCTGTACACCGGCAACGACGATCACATCGTGCTCGACCTGCTGACGCCGTTCGTCGTGCGCCGCGGTGGCGCCGACGTGACGGTGCGGATCGAAGGCGGCCTGCTCGGCCACTGGAGCGTGTGGACGCGCCGCGCGGTCGACCTGCTGCAACGCATCCACACCGCACGCGCGCACGGCCGCATCGACGACGCGCTGCTCGCACTGGACTCGCAGGTCACCGACTGCAACGCCGCGCTGTTCGACGTGGCGCACGACTTCCACGGTTGCATCGCCGGCTGCCACGAGGTGCTGCGTCGCCAGGGTCTGCTCGAAGGCATCTGGTGCCTCGACCCGGCCGAGGGCTTGAGCCCGGGCCAGGCCGCAGAGATCGACCGCGTGCAAGCGGCCTACCCCGAGCTCAACGACGACGCCTTCGTGCGCGAGCACCTGACGCGCTGGCTGCAGTGAGCCGCGCGATCAGAAGCTGTGCCGCACGCCGACGTCGAACCCGGTGGAGCTGCGGCCGGGCGGCAGCGTCGGGTTGCGGTCGATCGCCACCGACGCCT
>DASTZF010000436.1:0-5657 GCA_035764445.1 Burkholderiaceae bacterium | reverse complement strand
CGATTAGAAGTCCGGAGACAAAGGCGATTGCACCTGCCCCAATGACGGTCAGACCCGCCGCCAACCCTGATGCGGTTCCAGCCAGGCCCGGGCGGATGGAGAGAACTCGGGCGTTTGCAGCGGGCATCGTCAGCCCATTACCCAAACCCACGGCCAAACAAGGTCCAAAGAAAGCGAGCGGGTGTTTCACGCCGCAGCCGGCCAGCCCGACGGCAACCAACAGGCCCGAGCAGGTGAGGACGCGACCGGCAAGAATGAAGTCGGTCGCAGAGCGACGCGAACCCGCGCGTCCAACGACGTAGCTTCCCATGATGAAGCCGGCTGGCACCAGACCCATGTAGACGCCGAGTGCGACAGGGGACGTCTCGCCAAGCCGTGCCGCAACCAATGGTGCGCCCCCGATGAAAACGTACAGCGTTCCGATGGAGAAGGCCATGCAGAGTACGTACGCGCGGAACCGAGCCGAGGCCATGAGATCGCCATACCCATTGAACTGCAGCGTCATCGAGTTCGAACGGTGATGGTTCGTCTCGCGCAGGTGAAGCGCCACCAGGCACAGGCCGCCGATTCCAAGGAGCGCAAACGCAACGAAGTTGGCCCGCCAGCCGAAGTGCACGTCGAGCACGCCGCCAAAGACCGGGCCGATCATCGGCGCCACCGCCCAGGCAGAAGAGACATAGCCGATCCGACTGGCTGCTGCCTGCTCAGTGGAGGTATCGCGAACGACGGCAAGGGAAACGACGTATCCCGCGATCACATTGCTCTGGAGCAGTCGGTAGACCAAGAACGTCCAGATGTCACCCGCCAGGGCGCAGCCGATGGAGGCGAGTGTGAATATGCCCAGCGCGATCAATGCAATGGGCTTGCGTCCGAATCTGTCCGAGAGGGCGCCAGCGATCAGGTGTGTGACGGCCGTTGCGATGGCGTAGCCCGCGACGGCAACGTTGACGACGGCGAACTCGGCCTCGAGATCCCTGGCGATGCTCGGCAACGAAGGGACAAACATGTTGATCGGCAGGACCGCGAGCGCGGACAGGGCGATCAAGACCGGAAGGCGCGGGCCTTCCCGTGTGTGCGAGCACATGCCGCTGAACTCCTTGAGCTGTGTCCCTCGAAGTCATTCGAGGACCACAAGGACGACCAGATCGCGGAGGGTGGTGCGGTCGCACGACCTCAGTTGGCTCGTATCGGTCTGTCGGAGTCAACGCGTCGCCAGTCTCATGAAGCTGGACGACGACGGAGCAGGCGAGTCGCTGCTCGGCGAGCGGGTGTGCTCGGGGTCGGATTGTGCCCCAAACAAACGCGCCTACCGGCCTTTCGTGCTTGCGCCAGGTGGGGTTGGATGGCGAACAGTGTTTCGACCCTTCAGTGCCGTTCGCCGGGGTAGGGCTCCTGCAGAGCGATGCCGCCGGTCTCGAGCAGCGACTTCAGGTTGGCGATGACTTTCGGCCAACCGCCGGATACCGCGGCGATGAACTGCGAGGGTTCGCGCTCGATGGTGTGGGTGATCGAGAGCTTGACCGCACCTCCAACGGGTTCGAGTTCAAATGTGCAGAGCGACGCACCTTCTGCCTTGAGCTCGGGCTTGTGCTGGTTCTGCCAGCGGATCACCAGGCGCCGTGGCGGCTCGGCCTCGACGATCTCGCCGCTGTCGAAGACCTGACCGTCGCCGGACACCAGCTGCCACGGCGATCCCGTCGTCCACTGGCTTTCGCCGTGCATGCCGAACCAGTACTGCGTCATGAACTCCGCATCGGTCAGTGCCGACCACAGCTTCTGCGGCGTGGTGCGGATGTAGGTCACGTAGACGAAGGTCGATCTAGCCATTGGGTCTCTCCAGTCGTTGCTTCAGATCGCGCAGCGCCTTGAGGCGCGGCTTTTCGAACTTGGCGATCCAGCGCTCGTAGATCTCCTGCAGCGGCACCGGATTGAGGAAGTGCAGCTTCTCGCGGCCGCGCCACACGGCGACCACGAGGTTGGCCGCCTCCAGCACACCGAGGTGCTGCGTCACGCCTTGCCGCGTCATGTCCAGGTGCTCGCACAAGTCGTTGAGGGTTCGGCCGTCGTGTGCGTGCAGCAGGTCCAGCAGCTTGCGCCGGCTGGGATCGGCAAGGGCCTTGAACAGCAGGTCGGTGTCATCGAGGCGCTCGGCCATGTGCGGTGATAGGCAAGCAATCTATTGCGTAAATGATAGGCAAGCAATCCATTGCATGTCAAGCGCCGGATCGACGACCCCAGCGGCAACGAGGCACGCGCGTTGCGCGCTGACTCGCAAACGCTGGGGTTGGGCCTGACGGCCTGCGCGAACGGGGCGAGCCGCAGCTCGGTGCGGGTGACCTGACGCTCGCCTGCGTTGCCGATGGCGAGGCGGGCCTAGTAGACGAACACGCTGGTGGCCACTGGCATCCCTTCCTGCGTGTTGGCCTGCACCCCGAGCACGAGCGCCGTCGCATCGGCGGCAAACGCCATCGAAAACGCATCGAACAAGGTCTTTCGGGTGCGCGGCTCGAGCGGCGGGATCACCAATGCCCGCTGAGTCCACCGGCCGGTGTCGTCCAGCACGAACAGGTAGGCGGCACCGCCGAACGAAGCGGTGTCCACAGACGGCTCGATCACCGTTTGCCGGTCGGCCGCCTGGTTCCGGTTCACGCCGCTCGGCCGCGAGTTACCGATCACGGTGGCGGCCAGCACGCGCCCGTCACGATCGAGCGCGACACTGGTGCCGAGGAAGAAGCCAGGCTCGGTGCCTGCCGGCGCCTTGATGAACGCCTGTTGGCTCCACACCGCCTCGCCCGTGCGGCGAAAGATCCACACCGCGCCGGAATCCGGCTGACCGCGGTTGAGCGGATCTCCGACCCTGTCGCTGGCGTCGCTGTTGTCGCCGGGTGCACCGACCGCCAGCATGCTGCCATCGTGATTCAGCGCCAGGCTGGCGCCGAATCGGTCGTTGTCCTCGGCGAGCGCGCAGCAGTCCTGTGGCTTGGTTGAGCGCACCGTCGTGCGCGCGATCCAGCCCGAGGCTTCGCGCGTGAAGAGGGCGATGAACGAGTCCGGCTCAGCGGGCGCTGTCGGGTCGGCAGGGTTCGTGATTTCGCGGGCGCCCTGGATGGCAAGCACGGCGCCGTTGCCGCTGAGCCGCGTCATGCCGAACGCGGCGCGCAGCCCATCGCTGGCCTCCGCTGCCAGCGCGGCTGCCAGTGCCCAGCGACCCATGTCGTCGCGCTCGTACACACGTGCTCGCCCCGACCACGGCACCGCGTCCTCGAACACGGTGGTGCCCAGCGTGCGCCCGTCGCTCGCCAGGCTGAGCCCGCTGAAGCGCTGAGCGGCGGGCGGAGCCTCGTCCGCGATGCGGGCCGTCCGCTGCCACAGTCCGTTAGCACGCGCAAAGACTTCAATGGCGCCAGCCCGTGCAGGACAGTTAGCTGCCGGCGCGCTGGCAACCGCCAGCGTGGCGCCAACGCCGTCGAGCGTTGCCGAACCAACGACGAACTGTGCGCAGGCCGCAGGCGCGAGCACGTCGCGCCGCTGCCAGCGACCTTGCATGTCACGCTCGAAAAGATGCAGGTGATCTCCTGGGCCAACCGCGGTGCCAGCCGCCGCACCGGCGATCGCAAGCACGTTGCCATCGCTGCTCAGCGCCAAGCCGCTGCCGAAGCTGTCGAAGCCACCGGCATTGGGCGACGGGAACTCGACGACGCTGCCGAGCAGCGCATCGAGGAGAGGCTGCTCGTTGCTGTCCACGCATTGACCTGCGCCATCGCATCCGCGCACACGCACTCGCGCGGTTGGAAAGTCCCAGCGGTACGCTGCCCCGCGGGAGAACTGCGCCGATTGGCTGCTAACCGTGGCGTCGATGGGTTCGAATGCCTGGCCCGCGGCACGGCGAATCGACACCGAGAACGAGCTGAAGCTTGGCCCCTGCCACGCCAGAGCGATGCGGTCGCTGGCGCCCACCGCACGCGGCGCGTCGAGCGCGATGGTCCTTTCGCAAGCGTCGCCAGTCGCAGTCGCATCGCTCGGGTTGATGGATCCGGCGGCGGCGTCGTTGGTGTTGGCGCCGACGGCCACGTCGCCTTGGCCACCGCCGCACGCCAGCAGCATTGCGGCGCAGGCGGCGCCGAGGATCCATCGGCAACGCGCCGCGACCCCCTGTATGAGATCCCCGGTCACGCGGTTGGCCATGGCACACCCCCACGACGGCCGCGAGCGGCTCGCGGCCCGGGTGGCTGGGGCAAACGCGATGCCTCGGAATCCCCGCAATTTGCCCAGTGTCCCCAATCAATCCATGGACACGCGGGTCGGAAATGCCGCACTTGCTACAGCGCCCTAGAGTCGCGCTTGTGTCGGATCAGCTGCCACGGCCAGGGTCGATGGAGCGTGCAGGTGGGTCGCAAGGAGCGCTTGCCATGAATGCGCACCGTGCTCTCGCGGGCGGCCTCGGCGTGGCGTGCTGGGCGTTGACCTCGGCGGTCAGCGCGCAAGCGCCGTCGACCGCGGAGCGAGGCGACAGCCAAGTGCAGGGCGCGATGGCCTATGCGTGCGTGGATCCATCGGACGCGTCGGCGCGCCGGCGGTTTCAGGACGAACCGTGCAGGTGGCCGATGCTGCACCTGCCAGTCACACCGAGTGCGAGCGCGAGCGAACCCAAGCGCTGGCCGGTGTACCCACCCAAGGAGCCCGGCGCGCAGGATGGCCACGCGATGTTCTGGCGCTTCCCGGTGCAGCCGATGGGTCCGTACGAAGTTCCACGGCACAGCCGGCGCTGACTTGCCTCAGATGGCACGCGAGCCTGGTCAACCGCGACATCGTGGCGCGGCTGTCGGTCGGCTTCCACGAAGTGCCGCACGCGGAGGACTGGCCGGTGCTGTCGCGCGAGCACCTGTCGTTCGAGCTGAAGCCGTCGAACTTCTTCGATCGCAACCCGGCACTTGATCTGCGGCGCGCGCCGTTCGAGGTGCGCTGAGAGGAGGGGCGTCGCACGCCGTGGCGTGACGGCGCTCCCTTCATAATGGCGGCCGCTCGACGCGGACGAAAGCTCATGCCCCACGCACGTGACATCCGATTCGTCCGCTCGAGCGACGGGGTTCGGCTCGCAGCGGCCCGCTGCGGCGCCGGCCCGGTGCTGATCAGGGCCGCCACCTGGCTCACGCACACCGATCGCGTGGTCCCCGGGTCGGTGCAGGCGGCGCTGATCGATGAATTCGCGCCGCACTACAGCTACGTCGAGTACGACACCCGCGGCTGCGGTCTGTCGCAGCGGCGCGTCGACGAAATCTCGTTCGATGCCTGGCTGCGCGATCTTGAAGCGGTGGCCGATGCGCACAGCCCCGAGCCGTTCATCCTGCTGGGGTTCACCTGCGCAGCGGGCGTCGCCGTCGAGTACGCCGCGCGCCATCCGCAGCGCGTGAGCAAGCTCATTCTGTTCGGCGGCTTTGCGACCTCGTACCACAGCACGAGCCATCCCGATCCGGCCGTGCGCCGCGAGGGCGACCTGCTGCTCGAACTCGCCGAGGTCGGGTGGGGCAGCAGCACCGCGGCCTTCAGGCAGGTCTTCGTGTCGCGGTTCCTGCCCGATGCCACGCAGTCCGAATGGCGAGACTTCGACGAGCTGCAACGCGCGACCGCGACGCCCGACGTCGCGGCGCGCTATCTGC
>DASTZF010000435.1:0-4274 GCA_035764445.1 Burkholderiaceae bacterium | reverse complement strand
GCCCTCTGCGGGGCCTTGGACTCAGCGGGCACGGGGGCCATCGTGCGGATCGATCAGTAGTCGACGGGCAGTGGGTCGAGGCTGCGCCAAATGTACCACGTGGCCACCGATCGAAACGGTGTCCAGCCCTCGCCGACTTCACGCGCTTCGGCGCGGGAAACCGGTTCGCCGCTGAAATAGTTGACGCTGATGCCCTTGAGCAAGCCGATGTCGTCGAGCGGCAGCACGTCGGGCCGCATCAGATGAAAGATCAGGAACATCTCGGCCGTCCAACGGCCGATGCCGCGGATGGCCACCAGCTCATCGATGATGGCTTCGTCTTCCATCACCTGCCACTGCTTGGGGTGCACGCGACCGTCCTCGAAGTGGCGCGCCAGGTCGATCAAGTATTCGCACTTGCGCACCGAGAGGCCGGCGCCGCGCAGCGCCACGTTGTCGACCTCGAGCACGACGCCCGGCGGCACACGGGTCGACGACGCGCCGATGGCATCGACGAGCTTGCCCCACACCGACTGCGCCGCCTTGACCGAGATCTGTTGGCCGACGATCGACCGCGCCAATGTCGTGAAGGCATCGCCGCGGCTCTGCAGCCGTGCCTCGCCGAACTTGGGGATCAGCTTGCGCATCACGCGGTCGCGGCGGCCGAGGTGGCGACAGGCATCGTCCCAGTAGTCGGGCACGGCGAGCACAACGGCACGGGCCATGGTGCGCCTCCTGTGCGCGCTCAGGCCTTGACCCAGGTGGTGCCCTGGGCCGAGTCCTTCAGCACGATGCCGTGCGCGAGTAGCTCGTCGCGGATGCGATCGGCGGCCGCGAAGTCACGCGCGACCTTGGCCTTCGCTCGCTCGGCGATGCGCGCCTGGATCGTCGCCTCGTCGAGCGTCACGCCGCCCTGGAGGTACGCGAGCGGCTCCTGCTGCAGGAAGCCGAGCGTCGCAGCCAGGTTGCGCATCAGCGCGGTCAGGGCGCCGTTACGCGTCCGGTTGGCCTCGGCGGCCAGCTCGAACAACACCGCCATCGCGCCGGGCGTGTTGAAGTCGTCATTCATGGCCGCGCGAAACGCAGCGGCCTGAGGCGCCGACCAGTCGAGCGGAGAATCGATCGGCGGCACCGACTGCAGCGCCGTGTACAGACGCGTCAGCGCGGCGCGCGCGTCGTCGAGGTGTGCGTCGCTGAAATTGAACGGGCTGCGGTAGTGCGTGCGCAGCATGAAGAAGCGCAGCGTCTCACCGTCATAGCGCTTCAGCACGTCGCGAATGGTGAAGAAGTTGCCGAGCGACTTCGACATCTTCTCGTTGTCGACCGTCAGGAAGCCGTTGTGTAGCCAGTAGCGCACGAACGGCTTGCCGAGCGCGCCTTCGCTTTGCGCGATCTCGTTCTCGTGGTGCGGGAACTGCAGGTCCATGCCGCCACCGTGGATGTCGAACGTCTCGCCGAGCAGCGCGCAGCTCATCGCCGAGCACTCGATGTGCCAGCCCGGCCGTCCGCGGCCGTAGGGGCTGGCGAACTGGGCGTCCGCCGGCTCGCTGGGTTTGGCAGCCTTCCACAACACAAAATCGAGCGGGTCGTCCTTGCCCTCGCCCACCGCGACACGCTCACCGGCGCGCAGCTCGTCGATCGACTTGCCCGACAGCTTGCCGTAGCCCGGGAACTTGCGCACCGCGAAGTCGACGTCGCCGTCGGCAGCGCGGTACGCCAAGCCTTTCTTCTCCAGCGTGCCGATCATCGACACCATGTGCGGCACGTAGTCGGTGGCCCGCGGCTCGTGCGTCGGCACAGCGGCGCCGATGGCGCCCAGGTCGGTGCGCATCGCCTCGATCATCTCGTCGGTGAGCGCGCGGATCGTGATGCCGCGCTCCAGCGCGCGCTTGATGATCTTATCTTCGATGTCGGTGATGTTGCGCACGTAGGTGACGCGATAGCCGAGTGCTTGCAGCCAGCGGTATACGACGTCGAACGCCATCATCATGCGCGCATGACCCATGTGGCACAGGTCGTAGATGGTCATGCCGCACACATACATGCGGACATGGCCCGGCTCGAGCGGCTCGAAGGGTTCGACGCGGCGCGTCAGTGTGTTGAAGACGTTCAGGCTCATGGGCCCCGGTCAGCGGACGCGCTCTCGATACAATCGAATCCAGTATAGCGGCGCCACGATGCCGCGACCGCAACCACACGCCCTCGTGCAATCCCTTTGGCGCCACTTTCTCGCCGCATTGACGCTTGCTGCGACGGCGGTCCATGCGCAGGAGGTGCGCGAGATCGACAAGTTGTTTCGCGCCGGCGACACCGCGGCGGCGATGCAGCGCGTCGACAAGGCGATCGCCGACAAGCCGCGCGACGCGGCGCTGCGCTTTCAGCGCGCGGTGATGCTCACCGAACTGCAGCGTACCAACGAAGCGATCGAAACGCTGAACAAGTTGATCGAGGACTTTCCCGACTTGCCCGAGCCGTACAACAACCTCGCCGTGCTGCTGGCCGAGCAGGGACGCATCGACCGTGCGCGCGACCTGCTGGAGACCGCACTGCGTCACGATCCCAACTACGCGGTGGCACACGAGAATCTGGGCGACGTGTTCCTGCGCCTGGCGCAGCGCGAGTTCGAGCGCGCCACCGCTGCCGGCCGCACCGATGAGGGTCTGCAGCGCAAACTCAAGCTGGCGCGCGACCTGACCGCGGCGGTGGCCCGACCGCAGGCCAAGCCGTGACACCCGTTCCCTCCTCCGACAACAAGGACCGACGATGATGAGCATGATCCGCTGGTGGGTGCTGCCCGTGTCCGCGCTGCTGTGTGCACTGGCCAGTCCGGCGGCGCTGGCGCAGAGAGTGAAGCTCGCCACCAGCATGGGCGACGTGGTGATCCAGCTCGACGCCGACAAGGCGCCCAAGACCGTGGCCAACTTCGTGCAGTACGTCAAGGACGGCCACTACGACGGCCTCGTTTTCCACCGCGTGATCGCCACTTTCATGATCCAGGGTGGTGGCTACGACCCCGACATGAAAGAGAAGCCCACACGAGCGCCGATCCCGCTGGAGAGCCGCAACGGCCTGTCCAACCAGCGAGGAACGATCGCCATGGCGCGCACCAACGTGCCCGATTCGGCGAGCTCGCAGTTCTTCATCAACGTGGTCGACAACGCACGGCTCGACGCCGCGAATGCGCCCGATGGCAACGGCTACGCCGTGTTCGGCAAGGTGGTGTCGGGCATGGAAGCGGTCGACAAGATCCGCGACGTGCCGGTGGGCAACAGGGCCGGCCACCAGAACGTCCCCCTGCAACCGGTGGTCATCCGTAAGGCCACCTTGGAGAACGCGAAATGACCAAGACAGTCGAGATGACCACCCCCTTCGGCACGATCCGCATCGAGCTCGACGACATCAAGGCGCCGGCGAGCAGCGAGAACTTTCTCGCCTACGTGCGCGCGGGCCACTACGACGGCACCGTGTTCCATCGCGTGATCAAGGGATTCATGGTGCAGGGTGGCGGCTTCGAGCCCGGCATGAAGCAGAAGCCCACTCGAGCGCCGATCACCAACGAGGCCAACAACGGGCTGAAGAACAACAAGTACACGCTGGCGATGGCGCGCACGTCGACGCCGCATTCGGCGAGCGCGCAGTTCTTCATCAACACGGTCGACAACGCCTTCCTGAACTTCAAGTCCGAGTCACAGCAGGGCTGGGGTTATGCGGTGTTCGGCCGCGTGGTGTCGGGCACCGACGTGGTCGACAAGATCGAGGGCGTGGCCACTGGCGCCCGCGGCGGACACGACGACGTGCCGCTGCAGGATGTGCTGATCATCAAGGCGGTCGAGGTCTAGACCTCGAGGAACGCCGCCCGGCCGCGCCGCGTGAGACCTGCCATGCCGGCCGCCGCTGCGCCGCTGGCGCTGCACCACTTCGACGCGCCCTCGCACTGGCGCACGGTCGAGATGCTTTCGGACGTGCACCTGCAGCCCGAGGCGCCGCGCACGTTCGACGCCTGGCGCACGCAGATGCGCGACAGCGATGCCGACGCGATTCTGATCCTCGGCGACCTGTTCGAGGCGTGGGTCGGCGATGACTCGCGCCAAGATGAGTTCGAGCGCCACGTCGCCGACGCGTTGCGCGAAGCGACCGCGCGCAAGACGGTGGCCTTCATGCCCGGTAACCGCGACTTCATGCTCGGCCAGGCGATGCTCGACCACTGCGGCATGAGCGCCCTGCACGACGCGACCGTGCTGCATGCCTTCGGACGGCGCATCGTGCTCAGCCACGGCGACGCCCTGTGCCTGGAA
>DASTZF010000434.1:0-11381 GCA_035764445.1 Burkholderiaceae bacterium | reverse complement strand
GCGCAGGCGATCCGGCAGCGATGCCCGAGCGGTTGCAGCGCGCATTGCAACTGCTGCAGCAATCGGCGCAAGCCGCCGAAGCAGCGCAGGCTCGCCTGCACCTCGAGTAATACCACCGGGGCTGGCGTGCCTGCGCCATCGTTGGGTTGCAGGCACACCATCGGCGTGAAAGCCAACGCGGCAAACCCCACCGCCTGCAAGGCCAGCGTGTCGCGAATCGCATCGGCCTCGCCCAGCACGAGGTCGCTCGCCAGCGCGAGTGCGGTGGCGCGCTTGGCACCAGGTTGCACGCCGGACGCTGCGGCACGCGAGTCGACCTGCGTGATGTGATGCGCTTCGATCAGCGCCAGCGGACGTGTCTGCAGAGACGGATCGAGCGTCGCGGCGAACGACTCCAGCGACAACTGCGGCAGATGCACGGCGATCCACAGCATGAGGTCACGCAGCTCATCTCAGTCGGAATCGCACGACGTCGCGACGCATGCCCCGGCGGCAACGACCCCGGCTGCCGTCGCCTCGCCACGTGCGCGCAACCGCTCGCTGAGGATCGGTGGCAGCGCCAGCGCCAGCGGCTGCGCCAGCGGCGGTCCGCGCCGCTTCAGCACGCGTACCGACAGCCTGTCGATGCCGGCCCCCTGCAGCAGCAGGCGCAGCGGTGCAGCGCTGGGCTTGATGCGTGCGTCGACCTCGCGAAACAAGAAGGCGGGTCCGTCGTGGGCCTGCGCAGCGAGCTGCAGACGGCGCAACGCATCGGCCTTCAGGCGCTGCGGCAGCCACGCCAGCACCGCGCCGACATGCCCGCTCTTCAACGCCTGTTCGAGCGCCCACAGCAGATCGGCACTCGGCAGCAGGCGTCGCAATCCCGCCGTTGCGTGCGGCCCTTCACGGCCATGCACGACCAGCAGTTGCTGCGCATCGATGCCGAGCTGTACCAGCGCAGGGCCGCACAGCGCCGCTGGCGGATCGAACAGCATCACGGTGCGGCCACCGTCTGCGACACCGGCGCCAGCGATGCGCGCCAGTGCAGGCACCAGCAGACGCATTTCGCCGAGCCCCGGATGCGGCAGCAGCAACTCGGTGAGCAGGCGATGAGGCCAGCCACCGCCCGGCAACTCGGCGTCCAGTGCAGCAAAGCCACTGGACGTGACAGCACACGAAGGCGAACTGAGCTGGTGGGCTCGCCACAGCGCGATCAACCCCTGCAAAGGCTCTGGGAGTTCAACGCACATCCCAGCGACGACCGCGCCAGCCACCGGCGCAACAAGTGTCTGCGCCAGTGTCTCCTTGGTCGCCACTGGTACGGACGCTTGCGAAGGCTCGACCAGACCGGGTGATGGGTCCACGAGAATACTGTACATTCATACAGTATCCTTGGCAACCCCGCAGTCTTGCGCCAAGAAGCGAGCCGGGTGGCGCCCTGCCCGGCTCCACCGCAGGACAACGCTATGTCAACGCCCGATGCAGCAACGCCGCACACAGCGCCACCGCCGTGTTGGCCTCGTCGATCACTCTGCCCATCGTGATGAAGCCATGGATCTGGCGCTCGAAGCACACGTACTGCGTGGGCACACCCGCTTGCGACAGACGGTCGGCGTATTGCCGGCCTTCGTCGCGCAGCGGGTCGAAGCCCGCGGTGATCACCAGTGCCGGCGGCAGATGGGACAGGTCCGAGTGCAGCAGCGGCGAGGTGCGCCAGTCGGACCAGTCGGCCTCGCCGGGCACATAGTGACCGCGAAAGTACTTGATCGAATCGCTGGTCAGCATGTAGCCCTGGCCGTTGGTGGTGTGCGACGGCGCGATCGCGCGCATGTCGGTACCGGGGTAGATCAGCAATTGCAGCCTCGGCCGCAAGTCGCCGCTGTCGCGCAACGCGATCGCGGTCACCGTGGCGAGGTTGCCGCCCGCGCTGTCGCCGCCCAGTGCGAGCCGCGAGGCGTCGATGCCGAGCGTGGCAGCCTGTGCCTGCACCCAGCGCGTGGCCGCGAGGCTGTCGTCCACCGCTGCCGGAAACCGATGCTCAGGAGCCAGCCGGTAGTCCACCGCGACCACGACGCAACCTGCGCGGTGCGCGAGCTCGCGGCACAGCACGTCGTGCGTGTCGAGGTCGCCGATCACCCAGCCACCGCCGTGGTAGTACACGAGTGCCGGCGCGGAGGCCGGTGCCGTGGTGGGCCGGTACAGCCGCAGACCGATTGCGCCGTGCGGGCCGTTGGCGCTCAGGTCGCGCACCTCGGCCATCGTGACCGGCGTCGGCTGCACGTAGGCGCGTCGCTCTCGATACAGGCGTCGCGCCTCGCTTGGCGGCAGCGTGTGGGTCGGCGGCACGCCGCGCTCGTTCATCAAATCGATCAGCGCACGCGCTTGCGGGTCGAGCATCGGGGCCTCCTGCCTCCAGGGTGGGAGCGCAGTGTAGGACTGCGGCTCGCTCATCGGGGTTTCGTCGATACTTGCTTTTGGCAAGTAGTTGCTTGACAATGCCAACTATGAGCGGCAGCGCCGTCCCAACCGCCGATGCGCACGTGGCGGCGCTGCGTGCCTTCAACCGCTTCTACACGCGCCGCATCGGCGTGCTCGACGAGCAGCTGTACGGCACGCCGTTCACGCTGCCACAGTCGCGCGTGCTGTGGGAGCTGGCGCATCACGACGGCATCACCGCCAGCGAGCTGGCGCGGCTGCTCGACCTCGACGCGGGCTACCTGAGCCGGCTGCTGGCATCGCTGAAGGCCAGGCGGCTGGTGAGGGCACAGCGCTCGAGCACCGATGCGCGCCAATCGGTGCTCACGCTCACCGCGGCCGGCCGCCGCGCCTATGCGCCGATGGACGCGCACTCACAGGCGCAAGTGAGTGCCCTGCTCGCCCCGCTCGATGAGTCGAACCGGCGCCGCCTGCTGCAGGCCACCGGCACCATCGAGTCGCTGCTCGGCACGCCGCGCGGCGATCGCGCGCCGTATCTGCTGCGCGCACCGCAGCCGGGCGACATCGGCTGGGTGATCGCACGGCATGGTGCGGTCTATGCACACGAGTACGGCTGGGATCTCACCTTCGAAGGGCTGGTCGCAGCGATCGCCGGCCGCTTCGTCGAGCGCTTCGATGCCCAGCGCGAGGCATGCTGGATCGCCGAGCGCGACGGGCAGAACGTCGGCTGCGTCTTCCTCGTGCAAGCGCGCGACGACAAGACCGACAAGCCCGAGCGCGGTGTCTCGCAGCTGCGGCTGTTGCTGGTCGAACCGTCGGCGCGCGGCCTGGGCATCGGCGCGCGGCTGGTGGCCGAATGCGAGCGCTTCGCGCGCCAGGCCAGGTATCGCCGCATCAAGCTGTGGACGCAGTCGACGCTGCTGGCCGCGCGTGCGATCTATGCCAAGGCGGGCTACCAGCTCGTGGGCAGCGAGCCGCACCACAGTTTCGGCGCCGACCTGATCGGCGAGGTATGGCAGCTCGAGCTCTAGCGCTCCGGTGAACGGAGCTCCTCGTTCAGGCGAATTCCTGCCGCACCGACTGCGTGTTCAGGCGTCCGATGATCCACGCCAGCACGGCGCAGGTGGACAGGCTCAGCATCACTGCTGCTGCGCGCGCCGCGGTGGCGAAACCGCCGAACACGCCGGCAGCCTCGCGCGGCAGCGGCGCGCGACTCAGTGTGTGATCGATCAGACCCTGCAGCAGCTCCTGCTGCAGCCACAGGCCGGCGACGTTCGCCACGATGGCCAGCACGACGACGACGATGAACGCGCGCCGTGCCCACTCCAGTCGCAGCAGCAGGCCGATCGCGGCCGCCAGCGTGGCGATCGACAGCGCCAGCGCCGCACCCGCAACCCATGGCACGTGCGCCGCCAACAGGCCGGCCAGCCCACGCAGCGGTTGAGCGTCGAAGCCGAGTGCGAAGCCCGGCAGCAGCGATGCGGTAGCGGCCCCCTGAATCAGGGCCAGTGCGCTGGCAGCTGCGCCCAGCACGATGAACACCCACGCCGTGACGCTGACGAACAGCGATCGCGAACCCACGTTGAAAGTCTGCGGCATGGTGATTCCCCTCGCGGCACGTGCTGCGTGCCTGGGCAACGTGCGCTTGATGGCACCGCGCCAAGCGCCTTCGACCCCGATGCATTGTTGAAGGGCGCTTCGTCCGCTGTCATTCCCTCAGCCGAGGGTTTTCTCCGCTCAAGTGCTGAAGACGCCACAGCCGCAGCGCCGCTCGGACGTTCGTTACAGCCGTATCAGCCGAACCGGACCGCGTACACCGGTGGCAGGTGCATTGGCAACGCATGCCACTGCTGCCCGCCATCGAAGCTGCTCCACAGCGAACCGCCAGTGCTGCCCATCAGCAGCGTGCTGCCGTCGGCCGCAACATCGAGGCCGTGGCGATAGATGAGGTCGTAACAATCGGCCTGCGGCAGCCCGCGGCGCTGCGTGTCGAAGCTCGCGCCGCCATCGCGCGTGTGCTGAACGACGAGCGCGCCGTCCTTTGGCACGCGGCACTGATCGGCCACCGCGGGCACGAACCAGGCACGCTGCGGGTCGGTCGGATGCGCCGCCACCGCGAAGCCGAAGCTCGACACCGGCGCCGAGGTCACCTCGCTCCACTGTCGGCCTTCGTCGAGCGAGCGCCAGATGCCGTTGTGATGCTGGCACCAGATCACGTTGGGCTGCGCGCGGCAGCGTGCGATGCGATGCGGGTCCTGGATGCGGCCGTCGTCGGCACGCTCGGGCGGCATGTAGGCGGCGCGCAGGCCTTGCGTGCGCAGGCTCCAGTTGGCAGCGCCATCACCGCTGTGCCACACGCCGCCGCAACTGACGGCGATCAACAATTCACCGTCGCGCGCTGGGTGCGGGCTGATCGAGTGAATGCCCGGCACGTCGTAACCGCCACCGAACCACTCGGCGCGCTCCGGCAAATCCCACAGCGAGCGCACGAGCGCCCAGCTGGCACCGAAGTCAGTGGATTGGAACAAGCCACCCGGCAGCGTGCCGGCCCAGACCCTGGTGCCTGCGGCTTCGAGCGACCACACCTGCACCAGTTCCCACGCCGGCCCTTGCGCATCGGCAGGCTGCGCCGGATAGGCCGGTGCGGTCACCTCACGCCACTGCGCGCCATCGTCGCTGGCGTGCATTTTGGTGCCGAAGTGCCCGAGGTTGAGCGCGGCCATCATGCGGCCGGCATGCGGCCCGCTGACGACCGGTGGCAGCAGCATCGACACCGGCTCGCCCAGGAAGCTGATGCTGGCGATGCGCCAGTTGTCGCTCGTACGCCGCAGTTCGAACAGGCCCTTGCGGGTGGCCACCCACGCGCGATCGGCCACTTCAACCCCCGGACAGCGCCTGCAGCACGTGCACCGTGCTGTCTGGGTTCAGCGCGTCGGCCAGACCGACCCGGTCGTCGCAACGGCGTCCGTCGACGAACACCACCACGTTCGCGCGCAAGTGCGACTGGTCGTCGAGCACGTAGCCGCGCAGCCGTGGATTGACGACGAACGCGTCCTCCAGTGCGGCGCGCAGCCCCCTGGCCGGCGTGTCGACTTCCGGCGTGTCGGTGAAACGCCTGAGGTGCTGGGTGAAGAACACGCGTGCCATGCGCGCATGATGCCGGGCCGGACAGCCCGCCACAACGACAGCCCACCGAATTGCACCGCTCATGCCGCAGACGACGTTGCCAATTCACAGTCGCCGCCTTGTGCATGCCGCTGGCGTGATCACGGCGCTGGCATGTCGCCTCGCCTGCGCGGCCGAGGCGAGCGCTCATGAATCGACCATCGACGTCGGCCTCGGCTATGAGCAATTGAAGCTGCCGGGCGACGAGAAGATGGGCCTGCTCGGCGGCTCGGTGCTGTTTCCGCTCGGCGCCCAGTGGTGGGCAGGGCCCGCGGTGTACGGCGCCGCGAGCGGCCAGCGCGGGGGGCTGTTCGTCGGCGGCGCCGAATTGCAGTACCGCTTCCTGTTGCCGTGGGACTGGGACCTGCGCGCGGGCCTGTTCGCCGGCGGCGGCGGTGGCGCCGCGGCTCCAGTCGGCGGCGGGCTGATGCTGCGCGCTGCGGCGACCTTGACGCACGACATCGGCCCGCTGCGCGGCGGCATCAGTTGGTCGCGGGTCAGCTTTCCCAGCGGCGAGATCGGCAGCTCGCAACTCGGCTTGGTGTTGAGCTGGGAGCGGCCGTTCCGCTACTTCGATTCCGCCGCCGCCGGCCAGCCGCAGCCGGCGGGCGGGCCCACCGGGCTCGGGTTTCAGCGGTTGGCCGGCACGGTCAGCGGCTATCAACTGCGCGGCTCCGACACACGGCGTATCGGACTGGTCGGCGGCCGCGCCGAGTGGCAGCCCACGGCCTCCGGCCTCTACACCGGCATCGAGGCCGCCGCGGCCGCCTCCGGTGGCGCGGCGGGCTATATGGAGATCCTCGGCAATGTCGGCTGGCGCTCGACGCCAATGCCGGCCACGCTGCCGCTGTCACTCGAGGCGCGCGGCGCGCTCGGCCTCGGTGGCGGCGGTGCGATCCCGACCGAAGGCGGCGCGATCGGCAAGGTGTCGGTCGGCGCCAGTGTCGACTGGGGCGGCGGCTGGCGTATCGGCCTCGAGGTGGGCGAAGTGCGCGGCCTCGGCTCGACGCTGCGTGCGCATAGCGCTCAACTCTGGCTGGCGACGGATCTGGAGCCCGCGCCCGGCGCCCCCGGCAGCGGCACGATCAGCCGCAACGAGTGGTCGGCGACGCTGCAGCATCATCCGAGCGCGCAGCGCAAGGACGGCACCACCGAGCCGCTCGACACGGTCGGCATCAAGCTCGACCGCTTCGTCGGCGACACTGTCTACCTCAGTGCTCAAGCGCACAGCGCGTTCGCTGGTGGTGCCGGCGCCTACTCGATCGGCCTGATCGGTGCCGGCCTCGCCAGCGTACCCGCCAACCTGCGCTTCGGTGCCGAGCTGCTGCTCGGCGCAGCCGGCGGCGGCGGCGTGGCCACCGGCAGCGGCGCGATCGCGCAGACCGTCGCCTGGGCCGGATGGAGCGTGACACCCGAGTCGCAGATCCGCGTCGGCATCGGCGCCGTCAAGGCGCTGCGTGGTGATCTGCGCAGCGGCGTGCTGGAACTCAGCTGGACGCGTGCAATGGGCCTCGGCGGGCGCTGAGGGCGTGCAGCCACCAGCCGCGACGCCGGCTGGATTCCTATCCGCACATTAGCGAGACCCAATTGGGACACGGGCCAAGAGGGCCCAAAGTGGATGCCATGCGGATTGCCCGCTGCAACCAGGAGTCCCCTGCATGAAAACCGTTGGACAAAAACTAGAGAGCTTCGAAGTGGTCGGCGTCAAGCCCGGCTTCAATCAACATGAGGAGAACGGTGTTTCCGCATTCGAAACGCTGAGCGAGAAGAGCTTCCCCGGCAAGTGGAAGGTCATCTATTTCTGGCCGAAGGACTTCACGTTCGTCTGCCCGACCGAGATCGTCGGCTTCAACAAGCTGGCGCGACAGTTCGAGGAGCGCGACGCGGTACTGCTCGGTGGCTCGACCGACAACGAGTTTTCCAAGCTCGGCTGGCGCCGCGAGCACAAGGATCTGAACAAGCTCGGCCACTGGAGCTTCGCCGATGTGAAGGGTTCGCTGGTCGACCAACTCGGCGTGCGGGATCTGCAAGCCGGTGTCGCATTGCGCGCCACCTTCATCGTCGACCCCGACAACGTGATCCAGCATGTGTCGGTCAACAACCTCAACGTCGGCCGCAATCCGGAAGAAGTGCTGCGCATCCTCGACGGCCTGCAGACCGACGAGCTGTGCCCGTGCAATCGCACGGTCGGCGGCGCCACGCTGTGACGCAGGAGTGGCGATGGAATTCCTGAACCCGATCCTGCAACGGCTGCCCGACACGGCCAAGGACATCCGGCTGAACCTCGATGCGGTGATCGCTCGCTCAAGCCTGAGCCCTGAGGATGCGCTTGGCGTGGCGATCGCCGCGGCGTTCGCGGCGCGCAGCAGCGAACTCGTGGCGGCGCTGAAATCCGGCGGCCCCGAGGCCGAGGCCAACGCGGCGTTGACCGCCGCCGCGCTGATGGGCATGAACAACGTGTGGTATCCGTTCGTCGAGATGGCTGCCGACGACGAGTTGAGGACGATGCGTCCAGAGCTGCGCATGAACGCCTATGCCACCCATGCCGGCGTGGCGCGGGCGAAGTTCGAGGCCTATGCGCTGGCGGCGTCGATCGTCGGCAAGTGCCACTTCTGCGTGCAGTCGCACTACCAGGTGCTGAAGAAGGAAGGCTGGACGACGCAGCAACTGCGCGATGTCGGCCGCATCGCAGCGGTGGTCAATGCCACGGCACAGGTGCTCGCCGTTCAGGCCTGACCCTCCAAAGGGCCACCGAGGGCCGGCGCGGCGACGCGTCGGCCCTTTCCTTTTACCGCCAGGTCAATCGAGGTCACCCGCGAGACTGGCCAGCGTCTCCGGCGAGATCGCCACGTGCGCCGGGTAGTTGGCATGGTCGCAGCCCAGTCGCACGGCGGCACCGGCGCGCACCGCCGCACGGGCATCGGTCGGCAATTCGAAGCGCACGAAGTGCACCGACGACGTCTTCTCGTCGTTCTCGCGAACCAAGTCTTCGTCGGCGATCGCATGGACGCGCTGGTGCCCTTCGACCTCGACGAACATTCGATCCTCGACCCCGATCAGCCGCGCCAGTTCGCGCTTGCGCTCGTGCGGGTCGGGGTACTCGATCAGCATCGTCGCCTTCCAGTTTGTACCGTCGGGCACCAGCGGCGAATAGGCTTCGATCTCGTGCGCGATGCCTTCGGGCTCGAAGATCTTCTCGATGCGCAGCATCTCCTGGATCTGGTAGCGGATCGTCCGCTCGTCCTCGAACTGCACGGTGACGTGCTCGCCCAGCGGCACGCTGCGCAACTTGCGATGCGGAATGATCTGCGCCTTGATCTCCTTGCGTGCCCGGGCATAGGCCTCGAGGGTCATCAGGCTGTCGGCGGTGATCGGCTTGCGCATGGTCGCAGTCACTCCAATCCGTAGGCGTGGCGCAGCAGGCTCAGCGGGTGCTGCAGTGCCTTGGCCGGCGTGCCAGCCTGCGCCATGCCCTGGGCGATGTGATGTCCGGCCAGCGCGCAATCGCTGCTGATGACATCGGGCTCGCTGGCGGCCATGGCCTTGAACACCGGGCGGCCGATCTTCATCGCCACCGGATGGGTCGGCGTCTTGACCCCGTAGGTGCCGGCGTGGCCCGAGCAGCGCTCCACCGTGCTGAGCTGCACCTTCACGCGTTGGCCGATCAGCTTGAACATCTCCTCGGTCTTGCGGCCGATGTTCTGCACGCGGCTGTGGCAAGGGATGTGGTAGCTGACCTTGCCGAGGTCACGCTTGAAATCGGTGTTGAGCAGGCCGTCCTTGCTGCGCGCGACCAAGTACTCGAATGGATCCCACATCGCGTCCTTCACGAGCTGCACGTCGGCCTCGTCGGGAAACATCAGCGGCAACTCCTGCTTGAACATCAGCGTGCAGCTCGGGATCGCACTGAGGATCGCGTAGCCATCCTTCGCGTAGCGGGCGAGCACCGGAATGTTGGCGTTCTTGTGCTTCTCTACCGCCTTCAGATCACCGAGCTCGAGCTTGGGCATGCCGCAGCACGATTCCTTGTCGACGATCACGTAGGGAATCGCGTTGTGCTCGAGCACCTTCAGCAGGTCGCGCCCGATTCCCGGCTCGTTGTAGTTGACGAAGCAGGTCGCGAAGATCGCCACCTTGCCCGGTGTGCGCTCGCCATCCTTCACGTCGTTCGCACGGCCACGCTTGGGCGAGCTCCACCGAAAGCGCCGGGTCGCCAACTCGGGCAGCCAGGCGTCGGGATGCACGCCAAGCGCCTTGTCCATCTGCTTGCGCGCGAACCGGGTCTTGTTGATCGCGTTGACCGTCTGCACGACGATCGGAATGCCGGCGAAGCTGCCGTGCACGTCGGTGCTCGCCAGCAGCTTCTCGCCTGCCTTGACACCACCACGACTGAACTTGATGGCCTTGGCGCGCAGCATCGCGTGCGGGAAGTCCAGGTTCCACGGGTGCGGCGGCACGTACGGGCACTTGGTCATGTAGCAGAGGTCGCACAGGTAGCACTGGTCGACCACGCTCCAGTACGCCTCTTTCTTGACGCCGTGCACCTCGCCGTCGTCGGTGGCGTCGACCAGGTCGAACAATGTCGGAAAGCTCTGGCACAGGCTGACGCAGCGGCGGCAGCCGTGGCAGATGTCGAACACCCGCTCCAGTTCCTTGAAGCATGCCGCCTCGTCGTAGAAGGCCGGGCTCTTCCAGTCGATCGCGTGGCGGGTCGGTGCCTCGAGGTTGCCTTCGCGGATGCTCATTGGGTTACCTCCCCGCTACGCGCTGCGGTATTGGCTATGACATCACAAGCGCTTCGCGCAGTTTTGAGTCTTCGCCGCAACTTCGTTGTCGCCTTGCGAGCGGCCCGGCGGCTCATGCGGTCTCGCCATCAAAGAACAAGGGGCCGCTGGAGCCCCTCGTTCACCGTTGTCGTCGCAATGACAGCGCTTCAGTCGACCAGCTGGTCCAGCGCCTTCTGGTAGCGGTTGGCGTGCGAGCGCTCGGCCTTGGCCAGCGTCTCGAACCAATCGGCGATCTCGTCGAAGCCTTCGCCACGCGCCGTCTTGGCCATGCCGGGGTACATGTCGGTGTACTCGTGGGTCTCGCCGGCCACCGCGGCCTTGAGGTTGGCGCGGGTGGGTCCGATCGGCAAGCCGGTGGCCGGGTCTCCCACCTGCTCGAGGAACTCCAGGTGGCCGTGCGCATGCCCGGTCTCGCCTTCGGCCGTCGAGCGGAACAGCGCAGCCACGTCGTTCTGACCTTCGACGTCGGCCTTGTTGGCGAAGTACAGGTAGCGGCGATTGGCCTGCGACTCGCCGGCGAAGGCGTCCTTCAGATTCTGCTCGGTCTTCGATCCCTTCAGTGCTGCCATGTCACGCTCCTCTTAAATGGGTCGGGGTTTGGGCGCGACTCCACGCGCCCGATGCGCATACCCTAGCAAAGCGCCGCCTGGCGAGCCAATACAAAGCCTCAATGCGCTGCATGGACAAAAGCAATCCAGCGGCGCCGCCGACTCAGCGCAGCCCGAGCAACCGCAAGCCCAACTCGTGCAGCCGGCAGGTCGGGTCGACCAGATCATGGAGCACCGTGAAGTGGTCGCGACCGACGACCGTCTCGCACACCGGGACGCTGGTGGGCCCCCATTGGTCGCGGATGAGCTGGTTCTGGCGCAGGAACTCGTCGCTCTCCTCGAGCCCGACCACCGCGTACAACGTGCCTCGCGGGCGCGGGTAGAAAGCCGGGCTCAGTCTATTGACCGACTGCGGCGTCAATTGCAGATCGCCTTGCAGAAAAGGCGTCAGCCGCACCGGCTCGAG
>DASTZF010000433.1:0-52206 GCA_035764445.1 Burkholderiaceae bacterium | reverse complement strand
GGCGAGGTTGACGCTCGGTTCGCGAAAGCGGTTGGGCTTGAGCTGCGCGTGCGAGTCGGTGAAATGCAGCAGCGACACCGCACCGGCGCCTTTGAACGGCGGCGGCACGTCGTACAGCGCTGAGCCGGCGCTTACGGCATCGGCGTGCGCCCATCGGCCGAGCGCCATGCCGGCGGCGCCGGCGGCAGCCAGCGCCTGCAGGCATTCGCGCTTGTGAAGGCTCATGCGTCGCGGCGGCCGCGGACGGCGGCGAAGCGCCGCGTCACTGGTTGACGGGCGAGGCGGGGTCGAGCAGCAGCGCCATCAAATGGCGCAACTGATCTTCGTCGAGCAGCCCCATGTGGCCGAAGCGCGGCATGTTCGAACACGCCGCGTAGGCCTTGCTGTTCCACAGCTTGCCCCAGGTGTATTGCACGACCGCTGCCGCCGCCGGATCGGCCGGATTCGCGACGCCGCGCAGCTTGCCGTAGTTCCACAGGCTCGGGCCGATGGTGCCGAACGAGATCTCCTTCTTGTCGATCTGGTGGCAGTTGTAGCAACCCGCGCCGTTGTCCTTGGGCGCGGCCGACGCATCGGTCCACGTCATGCCGCGGCCGTTCTGCGCCAGCTTCTCGCCCTCGCGCCAGTCGCCCAGGTAGCGGCCCGCGGCGGGCCAGCGGACGCTCGCCAGCGCATCGGCCTCGATGCGCTTGGCCGTCTCGGCGCTCGGCGGCGTTGCCGCCGAACAGGCTTGCTGTCCCAGGTCCTGCTGGAGGCGGTCGACCTTGGCGATGCCCTGGTCGCGGAACGACGCCTTGATTGCGGCCTGCGCCTGCTGGTCGAGTTCGGCCGCCGACGGCAGCGACGCGCAGCCCGCCAGCGAAGCAGCTACGACCGCGACGACGGCGAGTCGAACGATCGAAGCAATGGATGTCGGCATCTGCGCCCTCAACGCTTGATCGACGGCGCGATCGATTCCGCGCCCTTGGCATTGACGCCCATGAACACGCTGACCGCGACCGTGGCGTCCGAGCCGAAGCCGGGGTACGGAAAGCGCTGCTGACGATAGCAGTCGTTCAGCCGCAGCTGCATGCCCCACATCTGGCCATTGCTGACCCGATACGCCGGCCAGGCCGCGAAGCCGACACCATCGCCGGGGTTGCGAGTCAGGTTGGGCAGGTCCTGCAGGCGGATGCGCTTGCCGTCCTCGCCGTGGCACGACGCGCACGAGAAGTCGTAGGGGCCGCCGCGAAAGTAGAACACCCGCTTGCCGATCTCGTACATCTGCCGCTCGGCGGCATGGGCCTGCGGCAGGTTGAAGCGCAAGCCGCGCGACGACGACGCCACATAGGTGGCCAGCGCGGTGACGTTCTCCTGTTCGCCGCGGCCGAACGGCGTGGCGGCGATCGCCGCGGCGTCGAACCCTTGCAGCGCCTGCATGCAGCTGACCAGCCGTGACTCGAGGTCCTGCACCTTGCCGGTGTCGGCGAAATAGCGCGGCAGCTCGACGAACGCGCCCTTGACGACGCCGGGACCTTTGCCGAGGTCGCACTGCTCGAGCGACGCACTCTTGGGCCCACGCTTCTGCCGCCACAGCGCCTCGCCCTTGGCCTCGAACAGATCGGCCGGGTTGCCGTCCTCGAGCATCTTGCGGTACTCCGCGATGCCGTCGGCGGTGGACTTCTGCGCGTGCGCAACCAGGTTCGTGGTCAGCATGACGCCCGCGCCGACGAGGATCAGCGTCTTCAAGGCTGATCTCGGCGTGGTTCCTGCGCCCGCCGTCGTCCTCACGTCACCACGGCCTCATCGCTGCGCTTCTCGCCGCGGTTGTGGCTGCGGCGCGGCGGCTGCGCCGCCTTCACGTGCGCTGCGCGCACCTGAGCCTTCACCGCAACCGAGGCGACCGTAGTCGTTGCCACGATCAGCTCACCACAGCTTCATCGCTGCGCTTCTCGCCTCGGTTGTCGAGCCAGTGGACGGCGATCTTGTCCCCTGCCTTCGCACCCTTGATCGTGAACTGCACGAACGGATTCTTCGACACCGCCGGGCCCCACATCGCACTGAACACCGCAGCGCCGTTGAGAGTGGCGTTCACCTCCTGGATGTACCAGGCCGGGATCGGCTTGCCCGCACTGTCCTTGCGCTGGCCGGTCTCCATCTCGTGGCTCATCAGCACGCGCACGATCGCCTTATCGCCTTGCGCCTGCGCGCGGATTCGCATCGGATCTGCCATGTCAGCCCCCGCATCCTCCGAGCGTCACCTTGACTTCCTTCTGCGCGAATAAAGCCTTGCCGTCGGCGGTCAACGCCACCGCGTAGACGTGGCTGGTCTGCGCCATCTTCACGCGGGTGGAGAAGTTGGGCTCCACGGCGTCGCTGATGTCGAACACGGCCGCCAGCGTGTTGGGGTTCTTTTCCACCAGCAGAGCCAGGCGCTCGACGCCGGGCAGCGAACACCCGCACGCCAACGGCACCACCGCGCCGTTCTCGGCGATGTCGGGCGCCGTCAACGCAACGTCCTTGCTCTCCTGCGGCGCAGCGCCGCCGAGCGCCTTGACGGCATCGGGCAGGTTCTTCGCATCGAACGCCGCCTGTGGCCACGCGGCGCGAGCCAGCGCCGGCCACAGGCCTGCTGCGGCCAGCAAGGCCGCGACATGGGCACTGCGCTGAAGCACCACCCGCCGATTGATCATGCACGCGCTCCCGGATTCAGCCCGGCATCATAGGGGCGGCGAAATCCCTGCGGTTGCGCGGTGCCGCCGGCAGCCGGAGGCTGCGGTCAGGCGCCCTCGACTTCGATGAAGCACCTCGCCACGGCGGGCGGCAGCGGGCAGTCGAGCAGGCGCGCCGCGATGCGCAGCGCCTCGGCGGCCGTCGCGCCGAGGCGGCCGGCCGGCGACAGCGTCACCGCGGTGTCGACCCAGCGACGCACCAGCACCGGCCTCAGCATCCACGGCAGCGCCTGCACGTCGTGCAGCGCACTGACCAGCGCGTTGGCGTCTGGCATGTCACGCGTCGCGCCGGCGTCGGGCCACGGCTGCATCACGTCGCGCCACCAGTGATCGCCACTGGTTGGAGTGCCGGACACCACGTCGAGATCGATCTCGGGGGACGGCACGATGCGTGACAGGAACGCGCTCAGGCGACCGATCTGCAGCGCGGTTTCGGTCGCCAGCCCCTCGAGCTCGACGTCGGCCGCAGCCGGGCGTGCCAACGCACGCACGTCGCCCAACGCGTGCCGAAGCGCCAGCCAGCGCAAGCGGTCGAGCGCCAGCGCACGGCCGTCGGCAGCGATCAGGCGGCGCACCGCGCGCAGCAGATGCTGTCGCTTGTCGAGCGAACCCTGCGCCACGCGACCGACGAATTGCTCGAGCCACGGCGTACGCTCGGGCCACGGCAGCTTCATCAGCTCGTTGCGCAGCTCCTTGGCACCCACCGTCTGACGGCACTCGTCACGCCACACCGCCATCTCGCGCGCGCGCCCGGGCGTCAGCAACAGCGCCAGCACGGCAGCATGCAACTGGCCGGGGCCGGCGACTTGCGCGAAGCGCGCGTTGCGCTGTGCTGCCTCCACGGGGTCGGGCGGCAGCGGCACCGCCTCGTCGCCGGCGCTGGTCATTGAGGCCCCCTTGGCGCTGCGCCCCGTCGCCGCGCGGGGGAGCGAGCGCACGTGGGAGCGGCCCGGCGCGCGCTCACAACGACCCCGCCACTTCGAACCGGAACACCGGCGCCAGCAGGCTGGTGGGGAACTGACCAATGGCCTCGTTGTAGGCCACGCACGCCTGGTTGAATCGCTGGCGCGTCTCGATCAACTGCGGGCCGAACTCGAACAGCGCGAGCATCTGCGTCGCCACCGTGTCGTTGGCGTGCAGCTCGCCGTCGGACTCGATCTGGTTCAGCACGCGCGCCACTGTGGCGTTGAGCGCGCCTTCGGCGGTGGCCAGGGTCGCCGCCGCGGCAGCACCGGTCGGGCGTGCGCGCACAGCCTGCGCTGCAGTCTGCAGCTGCTGCTGCGCGGAGCGCAGCGCGTCGACGGCGCCGCGGCCGTTGGGCCACAAGTCCCACAGGGCCTGCGCCATCGTCGCCAGGACCTCGCCGCGCCGCTCGAGCAAGGCGTCGACCTGAGACCAGGCCTCGGCGATGGTCGCGCGCAGGCCGACGACACGGTTGTGCGCCCCGACCATCCAGAAGGCGCAGACCACCAGCGCGCCGAGCAGGAGCCACTGCGTCGAGCTCAAGCGCGAACCTCCGCCGGCCGCGCATTCCCCGGGCAGCCACCATGCGCCGGACGCAGCGCGCCGCTGCGCGAGCCCGCTGCGGCGCTCATGAGCGCAGCTCGCCGCTGCCGAGCACGATCCACTTCTGCGAGGTCAGGCCCTCGAGACCGACCGGCCCGCGGGCGTGGAATTTGTCGGTCGAGATGCCGATCTCGGCGCCGAGTCCGTACTCGAAGCCGTCGGCGAAGCGCGTGCTGGCGTTGACCATCACGCTGGCCGAATCGACCTCGCGCAGAAAGCGCATCGCGTTGCCGTGGTTCGAGGTCAGGATCGCATCGGTGTGGTGCGAGCCGTAGCGGTTGATGTGCGCGATCGCCTCGTCGAGGCCGTCGACCACCTTGACGCTGATGATCGGCGCCAGGTATTCGGCCGTCCAATCGTCGGGCGAGGCCGCCACCGCCCGCACCGCGGGCACCGCTTGCACCATCGCGAGCGCGCGCTCGTCGCAGCGCAGCTCGACCGCCTTGACGGCGAACACCGCCGCGATGCGCGGCAGGAACGCGCTCGCCTGCCGCGCATGCACCAGCAGCGACTCGGCGGCGTTGCACGGGCTGTACTTCTGGGTCTTCGCGTTGTCGGTCACGCGCAGCGCCATCTCGAGATCGACCTCGGCGTCGACGTAGACGTGGCAATTGCCGTCGAGGTGCTTGATGACCGGCATCTTGGCCTCGGCGGCGACGCGCTCGATGAGGCTCTTGCCGCCGCGCGGAATCATCACGTCGACCTGCTCGTGCATCGCCAGCAGGCAACCCACCGCAGCGCGATCGGCGGTGGCCA
This sequence comes from Burkholderiaceae bacterium, assembly GCA_035764445.1. Classification (GTDB taxonomy): domain Bacteria; phylum Pseudomonadota; class Gammaproteobacteria; order Burkholderiales; family Burkholderiaceae_C; genus JAEUPI01. The sequence goes on along the minus strand of DASTZF010000433.1, from coordinate 47,173 downwards.
CCAGCTGCACCGCGTCGGCGGGCAGGCCGGCGCTGGTGAGCGCACCCTCGACCAGGCGCGCCAGCGCGAGGTTGGACGCCAACGCTTCGGAGCCGCCGCGCAGGATCGCCGCGTTGCCGCTCTTGATCGCCAGCGACGCCGCCTCGATCGTCACGTTAGGTCGGCTTTCGTACACCATGGCGAACACGCCGAGCGGCACTCGCATGCGGCCGACCTGGATGCCGCTGGGTTGGCGCTTCAGCTCGCTGATCTCGCCGATCGGATCGGGCATCGCGGCGATCTGCTCGCAGCCGCGGGCCACCGTTTCGATGATCGCGGGCGTCAACTTCAGGCGGTCGACCAGAGCGCTCTGCAACCCCGCGGCGGCGCCGGCGGCGACGTCGTTGCGGTTGACCTGCTGCAGCGCGTCGCGCTCGACGCGCAGCAGGCGTGCCAGCTCGAGCAACGCCGCGTTGCGCGCCGCTAGCGGCGCGCGCGCCATCGCGGTCGCTGCGGCGCGTGCGTTGGCGCCCAAATGGGCCATGTACACAGGGATGTCGGTCGGCGTCATTGCAGGTGCGCCCGCTCGCGGGTGCGCTCGCGCCGGAGGCGCGAACGCACTGAGCCGGGGGCTCGATCCATCGCGCCGATTGTCCCACCGGCGCTAGAAATGCGCCAAGGCAGCGAGCCACAACGGCGCGGTGAGTGCGAACGCCACGGTAGAAATCACGATCGCAGCGGTGGCGGCGGCTTCGTCGGTGCGATAGCGCTGCGCGAAGATCAACGCATTGCTGCCCACCGGCAGCGCGGCCATCAGCACGACCACCGCCAGCGGCTGCCCCGACAAACCGAACAACCCCTGGGCCACCGGCCACACGCAGGCTGGCATCACGATCAGCTTGAGCGCGCTCAGCACGATCGACTCTCGCAACGGGCCACTGACGCCGTAGTGGTGCAGCGACAGCCCGATCAGCACCAGGCAGACCGGCACCACTGCGGTGCCCAACACCTGCAGCAGCTGGTCGATCAACTCGGGCAACTGCAATCCGGCGGCGTTGAACAGCAGCCCCGCCAGCAGCGGCAGCACCACGGGGTGCGCGACGATGTTGCGCACCATCGTGCCCCACACCGCCGAGCGCGAGCCGGTGGCCTGGGCGCCGGCCACGTCGTGTTCGACCAACGCCGTCAGCACGGTGAGCATCACCAGCCCGTGCAGACTGACGATCGTCAGATGCAGGCCGAGTCCGCTCTCGCCGAACAGCGCCGCCGCCATCGGGATGCCGACTTGCACCGCATTGCCGTACACGCTGGTGATCGCGCGCACGGACGCGCTTGCCGGTGCCTGCGCATCGCCGCGCGAGCGCACCACGGCATAGACAGCCAGCATCAGGGCGAGCGCCGGCACGAAGAAGGCGGCCAGCGTGCGCCACGGGAGGGTCGCCAGCTCCAGCCGCGCCGCGGTACGAAACAGCAGCGCGGGTACGAAGATCATGAACGCCGCGTTGCCGAGCACGCGGGCGGTGTCGCCTTCGCCGAGCCAGCGCCGGCGGCCCGCCCACCAGCCGAGGGCGACGACGATGAACATCGCCATCAGCTTGTGCAGCACGAGCCACGACATCGGTTGCGCGGCGTCGGTTCGTGCGCCCGCTCAGCGGGCGCGCTTGCGGGCGGTCTTCTTGGCGGGCGCTTTCTTGGCCCCCGCGTTGGTGGCCGGTGTCGTCTGGTGCGGCGCACCCGCCTGGGCGCTCGAGGCCTTCACCTTTTTCGCCGCCGCCGTCTTGGTCGTCTTCGTGTTGGCGGCCGCATCGTCGGCCGTCGCGGCGGCGGCCTTGCTCGGCCCCTTGCCGGCGCGCTGCGGCCGCGGCTCGAACTCGAACACCACCTTGCCTTCTTGCGGGTCGTAGCGCAGAAAGGCCTTGAACTTGCGCCGCGTGCGATTGGAGACGAAGTTCTCCAGCAGGTCGGTGCGGCCACTGCCGAGCAGCTTGTGCATCTGCTCGTGCGATACCGGCTGCTGCAGGATGATCTTGCCGCTCTTGAAGTCGCAGGTTTGCTTCGGCCCGACCGCGTGCTCGCACACGTAGCTGGTGCCGTGCTCGAAGACATGGCCTTTGCACTTGGGGCAGGGGCCGAGTGACGGCTGGCCACTGAAGTCCACCGGCTCGCCGTCTCGCTGCGCGCGACGCTCGTCCTCGCCGAAGTCGAACTCGAGCTTCCAGTTCCGGATCTCGTCGTCGTAGACCAGGCGCAATTCGGCCGCGAAAGGCCAGCCCGCCTTGGAGCGAAAGCCCTCGAGCGGGCCGATCTTCTTGTCCTTCAGGAATGCCTCGACTTCGGCGATCTCGAAGCTGCGCCCGCCCGGGATCTTGGTGATGCTGAATTCGCAGTCCTCGCAGGCGAAGCGGCGGTAGTTCTCCTTCACGACGCCGCCGCAGTTGGGGCACGGCGTGGCCAGGGTCGCGTAATCGCCGGGGATCGTGTCGCGGTCGTACTCCTTGGCCTTGCGCACGATGCGTTCGGCCATCGCCGCCACGTCTTTCATGAACGCGCTGCGGGGCAGCCGGCCGTGCTCCATCTCGAGCAGCCGGTACTCCCAGTCGCCGGTCAGCTCGGGCTTGGTCAGGTCTTCGACGTCGAGGCCGCGCAGCAACGTCATCAGCTGGAACGCCTTCGCGGTGGGCACCAGCTCGCGGCCATCGCGGAGCATGTATTTCTCGAGGATCAGCCCTTCGATGATCGCCGCACGCGTGGCCGGCGTACCGAGGCCCTTGTCATGCATCGCGGCGCGCAGCTCGTCGTCCTCGATCAGCTTGCCGGCACCTTCCATCGCCGACAGCAGCGTCGCCTCGCTGTAGCGCGGCGGCGGCTTGGTCTTAAGCGCCAGCACGTCGACCTCGACGTTGCGCACCGTCTCGTCGGGCAGCACCGGCACCAGGTTGGCGTCTTCGTCCTGCGCCTCCTTGCCGTACACCGCCTGCCAGCCCGGGTTGACCAGCACGCGTCCGTTGGTCTGAAAGCTGTGGGCACCGACCGTCGTGATGCGCGTCGTCACCAGGTACTCGGCCGGCGGGAAGAACACCGCGATGAAACGCTTGACCACCAGGTCGTACAGCTTGGCCTCGGCCTCGCTCAAGTGAGTGGGCGTCTGCAGCGTCGGGATGATCGCGAAGTGGTCCGACACCTTGGCGTTGTCGAACACGCGCCGGCTCGGCTTCACGTAGTCGGCCTTGAGCGCCTGCTTCGCGTGCCTCGCCAGTTCACGCGATGGACCGGGTAGGTCGCCCTCGGCGAGCACCGCCATCGTCTTCTTGACCACTCCGAGGTAGTCCTCGGGCAGCGCGCGCGAGTCGGTGCGCGGATAGGTCAGCGCCTTGTGCTTCTCATACAGCGCCTGCGCGAGCGACAGTGTCGTTTTGGCCGAGAAGCCGAAACGGCCGTTGGCCTCGCGCTGCAGGGTCGTCAGGTCGTACAGCAGCGGGCTCGACTGCGTGCTGGGCTTGGACTCTTCGCTGACGCGTCCGCTGCCGCCGCGCACGGCGTCGGCGACCGCCTGCGCATCGCGTGCGTTCCACAGGCGATCGGCTCGCTGCTCGGGGTCGTCCTCGTTCTTCTTGAACTTGGGGTCGAACCACTTGCCCTCGTAGGTCCCGGCCTTGGCGAGAAACGCCGCCTTGACCTCCCAGTAGTCGCGCGGCATGTGCTTGCGGATCTTCTCCTCGCGCTCCACCACGATCGACAGCGTCGGCGTCTGCACGCGGCCCACCGTGGTCAGGAAGAAGCCGCCATCGCGCGAGTTGAACGCCGTCATCGCGCGCGTACCGTTGATGCCGACCAGCCAGTCGGCCTCGCTGCGGCTGCGCGCGGCGTCGGCCAGCCCGTGCATCTGCGCATCGCTGCGCAGTTCGTCGAAGCCGTCGCGGATCGCCTGCGGCGTCATGCTCTGCAGCCACAGCCGGCGGATCGGCTTGTGCCCGTGCTTGCCGCCGTCGGCGAACTGCACGATCAGACGGAAGATCAATTCGCCTTCGCGACCGGCGTCGCAGGCGTTGATCAGCTCGCTGACGTCCTTGCGCTTGACCAGCTTGACCACCGCGTTCAGGCGCGACTTCGATCTGTCGATCGGCGTCAGGTCGAAGTGCGGCGGCACGACCGGCAGGTGAGCGAAGCTCCACTTGCCGCGCTTGACGTCGTGACTCTCGGGCGCCTTGATCTCGACCAGGTGGCCGACGGCCGATGTGACCACATAACGCTCGTTCTCGAAGTGGTCTGCGTGCTTGTCGAACTTGCCGGCCACCGGCGTCAGCGCACGCACGATGTCCTGCGCAACGCTGGGCTTCTCCGCAATGATGAGTGACTTGGTCATATCCGTCGGCCTGGCCGGCCATCGATTCGCTGCGCGACGCTCGGGGCGACGCATGCCTACAATCCGCCGTTCGCGCGCGCACGCACGCGCGCGCGCCTGATTTCAATGTACCCAATGAGCACGACCCGCCGTCAACGACAGACCCCGCGCCGCCGCGGCGCACCCCCCACCACCGCCCAGACCGCCAGCGGCCGCCGCATCCAGGTGCGCCGCTCCGGCGTGCACGGACGCGGTGTCTACGCGATCCGCCCGATCGCCAAGGGCGACGTCATCATCGAGTACAAGGGCCAGATGATCACGTGGCGGCAGGCCGAAGCTCGCCATCCGCACAACCCCGCCGAGCCCGATCACACGTTCTTCTTCCACATCGACAACGACCACGTGATCGACGCCAACGTCGGCGGCAATGCAGCGCGCTGGATCAACCACGCCTGCAACCCGAATTGCGAGTCCGACATCGACGAGCAACGCAACCGCGTCTTCATCAAGGCACTGCGCGCCATCAAGCCTGGCGAGGAACTGTTCTACGACTACGGCCTGGTGATCGAGGAGCGCTACACGCCGAAAGTGAAAAAACAGTTTGCCTGCCGTTGCGGTGCGCGCGACTGCCGTGGCACGATGTTGGCGCCCAAGCGCTGAAATGGTCCACCCCCGACGCGGCCCGGCGGCCGCCTCCCCTTGCGGGGGCGACACCCGCGGACCGGGTACCGGACCCGCGCGGTCCGCTTGGTTGGTTAGGGTCGTGCCGTAGATAGCCACAGACGAGCTACTCGCAACGCAACGGGGCCTCGACGCCATGCAGCCGGAAACTCCGTCCATCGCCTGGCACACCGAACCGCTGTGGCAAGAGCTGTCGGCGCTGCTGCCGGGGCTGTCGATCGAGGTGGTCGCGCGCTGCGAGTCGAGCAACACGGTGCTGGTCGACCGTGCCCGCCGCTCCGGCGGCCTCGCCGATAGCGTGCCGTCGAAGCCCGGCGAACTCGAGCCGCCGATCAGCGGGCCGATGCCGCTGGTCGGCGCCACGCGGCACGGCCGCAGGGCCCAAGATACGCAGCCGTGCCTGCTGGTGGCCGAGCAGCAGACCCGCGGCCGCGGCCGCTGGGGGCGCAGTTGGCAATCGAGCGCCGGCGCGTCGCTGACCTGCTCGCTGGCGCTGCCGTTCACGCCGCCCGACTGGTCGGGGCTGTCATTGGCGATGGGTGTCGCGGTGGCCGAGGCGTTGGACCCCGAAGGCCCGCGCGAAGGGGCATGGATCGGACTGAAGTGGCCCAACGACCTGATTCGGATCGAGGGCCCGGAGCCGCCGCGCAAGCTCGGCGGCATCCTGATCGAGTCGGTGCCGGTCGGGCAGCACCGCATGGCGGTGATCGGGGTGGGCCTGAACATCGCGACGCAGCCGGTCGTCGATCTGCCAACCGGCTTCGCATGCTTGCAGGAATTCGATGCCGGCATCGACGCGCCGCGCACGCTGGCGCGCATTGCGCGGCCCTGGGTCGACGCCGTGTTGCTGTTCCAGCGCGAAGGCTTCGCGCCCTTCAAGGCGCGCTTCGAGCGACTCGATTGCCTGAAGGGACACGTGGTCACGACCACGCTCGACGATCTGCCCAGCGGCGTGGCCGAAGGCGTCGACGACCACGGCGCCCTGCTGGTGCGCGCGGGACCGTCGCTGCACAGGGTCGGCATGGGTGACGTCAGCGTGCGGGCAGGCGCGGAGCCGCCGAGGTGATGCGTGGCCTGTTGATCGCCCTGGTCGTCGCCAACCTGCTGGTGCTCGCCTGGTCCCTCGACTGGCTGCCCGGCCTGTCGCGGCAGCGCGAGCGCGAGCCCGAACGCCTGCACCAGCAGGTGCGACCCGAAGCAGTGCAGCTGATCACGCCGACCGCGGCGAGCGCTGCGCTGCAGGCGGCCGCAGCGCAGCGCTCGGGTGCCGCGGCTGCCGGCGCGGCGGCCAGCGCGCCGGTAGTCGACGGCCAAGTCACGGTCTGCCTGGAAGCCGGCCCGTTCGCTGCTGCCGAGGTGGCGGCGGCCGAACGCGGGCTGCGCGAGCTGAAGTGGCCGTCGCTCGAGTGGGCGCAGCAGCGCTCCGAGCGCGGCGGCGCCTACATCGTCTACCAGGGCCGCTTTGCCGACGACGCCGCGATGGCGCGGCGGCGCGATGACTACCGCCGCCAGCAGATCAGCGTCGAAGAAGTGCGCAACTCGCCGGATCTGCAGCCGGGTCTGCAGTTCGGGCGCTACGACACGCGCGCGAGCGCCGACGCCGCGCTGGGGCAATTGGCCCAGCAAGGGATCAAGGCCGCGCGCGTGGTGACCATCAACATCCCGGTGGTGGTGACGCTGTTGCGCGTCGAGCGTGCCGATGGCGCGCTGGCAGCGCGCCTGACGCAGCTGAACCTGCCGCCCGCGGGGTCGGGATTCAGGCCTTGCGCGGCGCCACCCTGAGCGCTCCGATCGCCGCGGCCAGCAGCAGCAGCCACCAAGGTCCGGTCGCGCCGGCGCCGTCGTCGTCCTGCAGCGTCGGCTGCGGCGACGCCTGCGGAGCCTGCCGCGAGATCTGCGCCACCTCGGCGTTGTCGAGCACCGCGGCGCCCAGTGCCGGCGCCACGTAGCCCGCCGGGTCGCGAGCGTAGAACAGCGCCTGCTCGGCGTCGAGCATGCCGGCGCCGCAGGTGAAGGGGGTGCACAGGCAGCTGGCCGAATTGGCCATCGAACACTCGGCGAGCCACGGCGAGCGCACGTGCGGCCGCGCGCTCGCCATCAGGCCCCTGACCAATTGGTCGACCGTCAGGTCGGGGTTGATCGACAGCATCAGCGCTGCCGTGCCGGCGACGATCGGGGTCGCGAAGCTGGTGCCGAAGCTGCGTGCGTAGATGTCGTCGCCGCGCCCGGTGCGGCCGGCATTGAAGATGCTCAGCAGCCCGCCGTCGCTGAGCGACGACCCCGACGGGCCGCGCACGTCGTCGCCGCCGACGGTGGCCAGCGTGACCTCGGGCCCGAACGCCGAGTAATGCGCCTTGAAGCCGTCGCGGTTGAGCGCCGCCACCGCGACCACGCCGCGGCAGTTGGCCGGGCGCGTGACGGCGCCCTGCGTGTTGCCCGCGGCGGCGACCACCAGCACGCCATGCGCACGCAGTTCGTCGATCGCGGTTTGATACGCGCGGCCGCACGGCTTGGTGCCGCCGAAGCTGAGGTTGATCACGCGCACCGGATGGCCGTTGCGCGGCAGCCAGCCGTGACCGCTGCTGACCCGCAGCCCGGCCGCCCAGCGCATGCCATCGATGATGTCGGCCACTTCGGCGCCGCACTTGCCGGCCACTCGCACCGGCACCACGCGCCCATTCCAGCCGACAGCGGCGACGCCTTCGTTGTTGTCGGTGCGTGCGGCCAGGATGCCGCTGACGATCGTGCCGTGCCACGAGCTGTTGTGCGAATGGCAGCCCGCAAAGGACTCGCCGGACGCGTCGCCGTCGCCGAGCCAGTCGCCGGGGTCGGTGGGGTCGGCATCGCGACCATCGCCGTCGTTGGCCATCGCCGGGTCGCTCACCATGTCCATGCCCGGCAGCCACACGCCCTGCAGTTCCGGGTGGGCGGTGATCCCGGTGTCGAGCACCGCCACCGGCACCGAGGTACTGCCGGTGGTCCACGTCCATGCCCGCTGCAGCCCTGGCACGCCACGCAAACGCGCCTCGACGGCGTTGGCGTCGCTGCCGCTCACCGGCTGCAGCCACCATTGACCGGATGTGCCACCAAAGTACGGGTCACTCGGAGTCGTGCCCTGCAACGGCTCGCGGTCGTTGGCCTCGGCCCACTCGACCTCGGGCGAGGCACGCAGCCGCTCCAGCATCGCTTCGACCTCGGCCTCCGACAGCGGCCGGTCGAACTCGAGCACGTGCGCGGCACGGCCTTGCGGCCGAATCGCCGGCGCGCGCTGCGTGGCGGCCGCGTTGCCGAGTCCTGCGGCGGTGAGCACGCGCTGCAGGCGCTCGCGTTGCACGGCCGCGGGGTCCGCTCTCGCACCGAGGATGGTCGCGTCGCGCATCGGCTCGGCATGCTCCGGCGCTCCCTTCAGCTCGACGATCAGGCCGCGCGGCGCAGCCGCATTCGAAGCGGTAGCGATCAGCAGTGCGATCAGCGGGGTCAGGAAGCGCAGCGCGGCGCGTACGCCGGCCTGCGTCGCGGGCCGGGCGGCCCGCGTCATGCGTGTCGCGGACGCCAGCGCAGCGCCACCCACGCCTTGACCGCGCCCGATGGCGATGGCCCTGCCATCGCGCCAACGCGCGGATCATGTCTGTGGGATGGATTGACGATGGACGTGCCCGCGGAAATCACCGCGGCGAGTATCGGCAGCACCGCTGTTACCAGGTACCCTCAGTCGAGCGGTAGACCAACACTTCAGCGGGCGTTTGTGCGACGTTTGCGACGCGCCTTTGTAACGCGCAGGTCATCCGTCACGCCGCACCCGCGACGCAGTTGCTGTTTCAGCGACGGCGTCGCAGCGTGCCGGCGGCAACGCCCAGCGCGAGCAGCCAGGGCCACGACGTCGTGCCGCCACCATCCGACGAACCACCGACCACCGCGATGGTGTTGTCCGTCGATGCCCGATTGCCTGCATCGTCGGTGATCACCAAGTGAACGACGACGGTGCCCGCGTTCGAACCAGACACCGTGGCCATGCGCTGGTCGGCGGTCACTGACAACGCAACACGCCCATCGCCGCCGGCGATCGACCAGGCGCGGTTCGTAATGGTGTGCGGCGCAACGGCCCACGACGTGGAGCTGTCGAGCTGCATGGAACTGCCGACGTTCAGCTGCGTGGTGGGGGACGTAATCCAAGCCGACAGCGACGCTGCAGCAGCGGCAGCGCCGGCGGCATTGAGCATGCCCGCACCACAGGTGCTGGTGGTGCAGTAGCACTCGTCCTGGACGTTGCTGTCGGGCGCGCGGCACGCGACCACGTCCGCGTCGGCACCTGTGGTGGGGAAGGCGCGGCTCGTCTGCATCACGCCGACCCTGACCTGCGCCGGGCTCAGCGTCGGATTGGCCGACAGCATCAAGCCCAGCGTGCCGGCCACCAGCGGTGCCGAGAAGCTCGTGCCCACCGAGATGTTGAAGCCGTCGCTGAAGATGTTGTTGCCAGGGCCGGTGGCGCCGTCGTTGGTAGCCGTGAGGATCGGAAAGAGGCACGGTCCGACATCGTTGACGCAGTTGCCACCGGGGGCCGACACCGTGAGTTCGGGGCCCACGTCAGAGAAACCGACCTTGGTGCCGATGTGTCGCAGCCCCCCGACTCCGATCGCGCCGACACAGTTTGCGGGCTTGCCGACTGCCAGCCCCTCGTCGTTGCCCGCCGCCACAACGACGCTTACGCCGGCCGCCACGATCTGATTGATCGCGTTCTGATAGGTCGTGCCGCAAGCGCCGGTGGAGCCTAGGCTCAGATTGAGCACTTTTGCGGGATTGGGATTGACCACCGGGTTGTTGGAGACGCCCGCGGCCCACAGCATCGCGGCGACGATGTCCGATTGGAAGCCGCCGCACTTGCCGAGCGCGCGCACCGGCAGGATGCGCACGTCGCGGCCGACGCTGGCCATCCCAACGCCGTTGTTGGTGGACGCGCCAATCAATGCAGCGGTCTGCGTGCCGTGCCAGGTGCTGTTGCCTGGCATACACCCATCGGCGGCGAAAACACCGTTGGCTTCCGCTTGGGTGACCCAGTCGCCCGGGTCCGACGGATCTGCATCGGGGCCGTCGCCGTCGTTGGCGGTGGCGAAGACACCGGGCGAGTCGGCGGACACGAAGTCATAGCCCGGCAGCAGCTTGCCCGCGAGATCGGGGTGATCGAGACGCACGCCAGTGTCGATCACCGCCACCACCACCGATGGAGACCCCGTCGTCACGTCCCATGCTGCCTCGGCGTTGATCGCCGACACCGCAGTGGCGTCGGGCGCGCGCAGGTACCACTGCCCGACTACCGGCGTGATCTGCGTTTGGCCGCCGGGATAGCGCGGATCGTTGGGCGCGGCCGCGATGCGCACGCGCGCATCGACCTCGGCGTACTCGACGTCGGGATCGGCCTGCAGCTGCGCCACAAGATCGGCCGACGAAACGTTGTCAGCGTGCACAACCTGTGTGCGCGGCGCGACGGTGCGCCCATCGCGCAGCGCCAGCCCGAGGCGCTGCGACAGCCGCGCAGCGTGCTGTACCGGTGCCTGATCCGGACCGCGCGCCGACAGCGCGCTCTCGCGCACCAACGAGCTGTCGGCCTTGAACTTGACGATCACGCGCGCCTGGCGCGTGTCGCCCAGCGGCGTCGACGCGCCGCGCACGCCTGTCGGCGGCGTGGCGTCGAGCGGGTTGGCGGCCAGCGCGGGCAGTGCCAGCACCGCCAGAGCCGACAAGGCTCGGGCAACGCGAAGTCTCTTCAACGACGTCATGGTGTGCTCTCAGGGCTCGGTCTGCTGGCTCGACTGGGCTCCGTCAACGCGACGCCTCGCGCGTCGGCTTGACGGGGACCCTCTGCCGGGCGCCCGGGAACTCTGCATCGACGCCGAGCGCAAAGAATCGATCATCGGCGATGCGCTGAACGGCGGTTCGGCAGGTCGCGGTGTCGGGACACGCCAGGACCATGCGATAGCGCCCCGCCCCCAGATCTTCCACGTCGCGAATCGGAACGCGCGCCAAGTTCGACGCGTGAATCTTCGCTTCGGCCGCGGAGGCGTATTCTGTGCGCGTCGTGACCATGATGCGCAGGTCCGGCGGCGGCACCGGTGTGGGTTCGCTCGTCAAGCAGCCGCACATCGGCAACAGGCTCGACAGCGCCGCGCGGCGCCAGTGGGTCATCAGCATGAGGCAAGCCTAGCGGAAAGTCTGCTCGGCCATCGTTTCGCCGCGTAAAGGCCCATGCGACCGCCGCCCGACGCGACAGGAGCCGTGGACCGTGGCTTCTTCACAAAGCACAACCCAGCAATCAGCTGGCGTTCAGCACGGCGCCCATCCGCGGCACGATCACCTCGCCGCCATCAACGCCACGGTGGTGTCGAGCATGCGATTGCTGAAGCCCCATTCGTTGTCGTACCAGGAGAGCACCTTCACGAGGTTGCCGTTGGTGACGCGCGTCTGCGGCGCGTCGAACACCGAGCTGTGGCTGTCGTGGTTGAAGTCGCTCGACACCAGCGGTTCGCTGTTGTAGCCGAGGATGCCCTTCCATGCCGCGCTCGCCGACGCTTCCTTGACGATCGCGTTGACCTCGTCCTTGCTGGTGTTGCGCGCGGCGACGAACGTGAGGTCGACCACCGACACGTTGATCGTCGGCACCCGCATCGCGAAGCCGTCGAGCTTGCCGTTCAGCTCGGGCAGCACCAGCCCCACCGCGGCGGCGGCGCCGGTCTTGGTGGGGATCATGTTCATCGCGGCGGCGCGCGCGCGGTGCAGGTCCTTGTGATAGACGTCGGTCAGCACCTGGTCGTTGGTGTAGCTGTGGATCGTCGTCATCAGGCCCGACACGATGCCCAGCTTGTCGTGCAGCACCTTGGCCACTGGCGCCAGGCAGTTGGTGGTGCAGCTGGCGTTGGAGATCACCGTGTGCGATGCCTTCAGCACGTTGTGATTGACGCCGTAGACGATGGTGGCATCGACGTCCTTCTCGGCCGGCGCGCTGATGATCACCTTCTTGGCGCCGGCGTCGATGTGGGCTTGCGTCTTGGCCTTGCTGGTGAACAGGCCCGTGCACTCGAGCACGGCGTCGACGCCGAGCGCCTTCCACGGCGCTTCGGCCGGGTTGCGCACCGCCAGCACCTTGATGCGGTCGCCGTTGACGACCAGGTGTTCGCCGTCGGCGGCCACCGTGCCGGGGAACTTGCCGTGCGCGGTGTCGTACTTGGTCAGGTGCACGTTGGTGGCGACGTCGCCCAGGTCGTTGACGGCGACGATCTGCACGTCCTTGCGGCCCGATTCGTACAGCGCGCGCAGGATGTTGCGTCCGATGCGGCCGTAGCCGTTGATCGCGACTTTGATGGTCATGGGCAATCTCCAGTGAACAAAGGATTCTTCAGCGCGCCAGGACCGAACGCACGGTGTCGGCTACGTTGGTCGCAGTGAAGCCGAAGTGCTTGAACAGCACCCCACCCGGTGCGCTCTCGCCGTAGCGGTCGAGCCCGACCACCGCGGCGCAGCCATATTTCCACCAGCCGTCGGTGACGCCGGCCTCCACCGCGATGCGCGGCACGTCGGACGGCAACACCTGCGACTTGTAGGCCACGTTCTGACGGTCGAACACGGTGGTCGACGGCATCGACACGACCCGCACAGCGATGCCGTCCTTCGCGAGCTCGGCCTGAGCGTGCAGCGCGACGTGAACCTCGGAGCCAGTCGCCACGATCACCGCTTGCAGCGGCTTGCGCGCGCCGACCTCGGCGGGCTCGGCCAGCACGTAGCCGCCGCGGGCGATGTCGGTGATCGATGCCCTGGGGCAGTACGGCAGGTTCTGGCGTGACAGCAGCAACGCGCTCGGCTTGTCGCGCGCGGCGAGCGCTGCATGCCAGGCGACCAGGGTCTCGGCGGTGTCGGCCGGCCGCCAGACCTCGAGCCCGGGGATCAAGCGCAGCGACGCCGCGTGCTCGATGCTCTGGTGCGTCGGACCATCTTCGCCGAGGCCGATCGAATCGTGCGTGAAGACGTGGATCACGCGCTGCTTCATCAGCGCGGCCATGCGGATCGCGTTGCGGCTGTAGTCGCTGAAGGTGAGAAAGGTGCCGCCGTACGGGATGAAGCCGCCGTGCAACGCCAGCCCGTTCATCACCGCGGCCATGCCGAACTCGCGCACGCCGTAGTTGATGTGACGTCCCTCGTTGGGCGCGCCGTCGTCGGCGAAGCGCAGCGGCGGCGTGCTCGACGTCTGCGTCAGGTTCGAGCCGGTGAGATCGGCCGAGCCACCAAGCAGTTCGGGCAGCGCACGTGTGAAGACCTCGAGCGCGAGCTGGCTCGCCTTGCGCGTGGCCACCGTTTCGGCCTTGGCCTGCGCATCGCGCAACGCCTGCGCCAGCAGGTCGGGCAGCGACGCCGGCAGTTCGCCGCGGCAGCGGCGGTCGAACTCGGTGGCGAGCTCGGGGTGCGCAGCGCGGTAGCGCGCCAGCTGCTCGTTCCAGCGCGCCTGCCGCGCGGCACCGACCTCGCGCGCGTTCCACGCCGCGGCCGCCGCGTCGGGCACCTCGAACGGCGGCGCGCTCCACCCGATCGCCTGCCGGGTGGCGGCGACCTCCGTCTCGCCGAGCGGTTCGCCGTGCGCCTTGCCGGTTCCGGCACGCGTCGGCGCACCCTTGCCGATCGTGGTGCGGCAGATGATCAGAGTCGGCTGCGCCTGCGAATCGCCGGCTTGCGCGAGGGCCGCGTCGACCGCGTCGACGTCGTGGCCGTCGATCGGCCCCAGCACGCGCCAGCCGTAGCCGCTGAAACGCAGGCGCACGTCGTCGATGTACCAGGGCTTGACCGCACCGTCGATCGAGATGCCGTTGTCGTCGTACAGCGCGACCAGCTTGTTGAGCCGCCACGCGCCGGCCAGCGCGCTCGCCTCGTGGCTGATGCCTTCCATCAGGCAGCCGTCGCCGACGATCACGTACGTGCGGTGATCGACCACCGCGTGCCCGGGCCGGTTGAACTGCGCGGCCAGCAGCTTCTCGGCCAGCGCCATGCCGACCGCGTTGGCCAGCCCTTGGCCGAGCGGACCGGTGGTGGTCTCGACACCCGGCGTGACACCGACTTCCGGATGACCGGGCGTGCGGCTGTGCAGTTGACGAAAGTTGCGCAGCTCGTCGATCGGCAGTTCGTACCCCGTGAGGTGGAGCAGCGCGTACAGCAACATCGAGCCGTGGCCGTTGCTGAGCACGAAACGGTCGCGATCGTGCCAATGCGGATCGGCCGGGTTGTGCTTCAGGTGGCGCCCCCACAGCGCGACCGCCACCTCGGCCAGCCCCATTGGGGCCCCGGGATGCCCCGAGTTGGCCTTCTGCACGGCGTCCATCGCGAGGGCGCGGATGGCGTTGGCCATCGTTCGGGTATCGAGTGGGGCGGTGCTGGGCATGAAGCGGTCGCAGCAGCCTTCGAGCGAAGGCGCCAGATGAGACGGCGGGAGTGCCGAATTCTACCGAGGCACCCGGGCCGACCCGCCGGCGTGGTCGGCACGCGGCGCGCGGCCGGATTGACGCCGCTCAAGACCCTGCGCAGCCGGTTCGACGATGCTGCTCGTGCACGCCCACCCGATCCGTCATGCGCCACGCCGCCCTGCAAGTGATGAACGACGAGCACCAGGCGATCGCCGCCATGCTGCGCTCGCTGTCGATGCTGGTGGCGCAATCGCACCGCGACGGCAGCCTGCCCGACTTCGGTCTGATGCGCGCGATGCTGTTCTATCTCGACGAGTTTCCCGAACGGCTGCACCACACCAAGGAGACGCAGCTGCTGTTCCCCCGCGTGCGCCAGCGTTGCCCCGAGTTGAGCGACGTGATCGCCCGCCTCGAGAGCGACCATGCGCGCGGCGAGGCCGCGATCCGCGAGGTCGAGCATGCGCTGCTGGCCTTCGAGATGCTCGGTGAATCGCGGCGCGACGCCTTCGAGGAGGCGGTGCAGCGCTATGTCGGCGCCTACCTGCACCACCTGGCGATCGAGGAAACGCAGGTGCTGCCGGTCGCGCGCGAGCGTTTCACCGACACCGACTGGCTGGAGCTCGACAGTGCGTTCGCCGCCAACAAAGACCCCTTGACCGGCCACAGCGCGCCCGACGAATACCGGGCCCTGTTCAGCCGCATCGTGTCGATGGCCCCCGCCCCGATCGGACTGGGGTGAGGGTGGACGTGGGAGTCCGCCTGCGCGGACTCGCACCGCGTTACACGCAACCTGTGCGGTACCGCGCACAAACGACCGCGCCCCGGCGAGCGAGCCCCTGCTGCACACCTACACTGCGCAGCCGATGCCGCCTCGCACCCTCAGCGCTCTGATCCTCGCCGCCGGCCGCGGTGTGCGCATGCGCCCGCTGACCGACCACACGCCCAAGCCGCTGCTCGCGGTGCGCGGCAAGACGCTGATCGAGTGGCACCTGCTCGCACTGGCGGCTGCCGGCGTGCGCGAGGTGGTGATCAACACGGCCTGGCTCGAAGAGCAGTTCCCGGCCGCGCTCGGCGACGGCTCGCGCTTCGGCTTGCAAATCACCTATTCGATGGAGGGGCGCGACCACGGGGGCGCGCTCGAGACCGCCGGCGGCATCGCCAAGGCGCTGCCGCAGCTGGCGCCGCGCGGCGACGAATGCTTCTGGGTCGTGTCGGGCGACGTCTTCCTGCCCGGGTTCGCGTTCGACGCCGCGTTCGCCCAGCGCTTTGCCAGCGGTCCGCTGTGGGCGCACCTGTGGCTGGTGCCCAATGCACCGCACCACCCGCAGGGCGACTTCGGCATCGACGCGCAGGGCCTGGCGGTTGCCCAGGCGCCGGTGCGACTCACGTGGGCCAGCGTCGGCCTGTTCCGCGCGCGCATGTTTCGCGATGTCGCGGTGGGCACCAAGCTGCCGTTGCGGCCGCTCCTCGACGACGCGATCGCCCAGCGCCGCCTCAGTGCGCAGGCGTGGAGCGGCACCTGGACCGACGTCGGCTCGGTCGAACGCCTGCAGGCGCTCAACACCGCCTGAGCGTGCGTCAGCGGCGCCACTCGCGCAACACGCGCTGTGCCGCCAGCACGCCCAGCGTGTAGGCCTCTTCGAACACCGAATACGCCGCCAGGTCGGCGTGCGCAAACTGCACCCGACCGCGTGCGTCATTCAGCGCCGCGAGCGCGGGGTCGCCGCGTGCGCCCGGCAGTGGAACGCGCATCGCGTGACCGTAGCGGGCGAGGTCGACCCGCCGCACCTTGTGCGGCAGGTCGGGGTGGGCCACCGCGAGGTCGTCGATCACGCGCTGTGCCCACGGTCGCCAGTCGTCGCGGAGCAGCGCTGCCCGTTGGTCGCCGGGCAGCGCCCAATAGGCGGTCAGGACGGTGGCCTTGGTATCGGCGCGCAGACTCTGGTGCTGGGCCGCTACATAGCCGAGCGACGGCGAGCCGTGGCGCACGTTGTCCCACGCGAGCACCGCGCCGCTGGCGCGCTCGAACAGTGGCTCGTCGAGCAGCACGTTGGCCACCAGCCACGGCGCGTAGCGCGTGCGTTCGCTGGCCGACACCAGCGCCGGCGACGGCGTCGACCACAAGCGCCGTGTCACCAACAGCGGCGTTGCCAGCACGACAGCCCTGGCGTCGAAGCGCACGCCTTGCCGTGCTTGCTCGTCGAGCGCGAGCACGCGCACGGCATGCCGCTCGGCCTCGACGGCGAGCGCGGTGTGCGCTGGGCGAATGCGCTCGCGCAGCGGCGCCGCCAACCGCTCGGCGAGCCAGGCATTGCCCTCGGGCCAGGTGAACACCGGCTCGCGATCGCCAGCGTCGTCGCCCGGCGGTTGAAAGCCGTGGCGGCTCGCAAAGTAGTGCAACCCCGCCCACGCCGACACCTGCCCGATGCCGGCGCCATAGTCGTCGCGGCAGGCGTAGTCGAGGTACCACAGCAACAGCGGATCGTCGAAGCGCTCGCGGCCGAGCCAGGACGCGAACGTCACCGCGTCGAGCGCGTCGTGCGCGGCGCGCCACGGCGCGCGCAGCGCCGGCATCGCGAACGCGACCTCGCGGCGCACCGCCTCGACCCGCTCGGAGAATGCGCGGTACTGCGCCCACGTGCGCGACCCCGGTGCGGCCGGCGGCAACAGGCCCTCGTGCCAGGCGCCGTCGAAGAACAACCGCTCCTGCGGGCTGTGGCACAGGTGACGCTCGTCGGGCACGATGCGACCGCCTTCGTGCCGCAGCAGCTGCAGCTCGAACAGCAGTTCGCTCACCTCGCGGGCATCGGCGCCGGGCAGCGGCAGATAGTGCGCAGCGAGCGGACAGCCGCTGCCGCCAAGCCGGTGCGCACGGCTGTTGCCGCCGGCCGTCTCTTCGAGCTCGAGCACGACGAGGTCGTCGACGCCCGCGCGCAGCAACGTCCTGGCGCACGCCAGGCCGGCAATGCCGGCGCCGACGACCACCACATCGGCACGACGGCTCGCCCCCGTCGGCAACGAGGTCGCCGCCTCGCGTGGGCTGCGCAAGCGGTGTCCGCGCTGATGCGACGCGCCGATCCAGCCGCCGTCGAGGCGTCGAGGCTCGTGCCGCGAGCAGGCCCCAAGCCCAGCGAGCGCGGGCGCGCCCAGCGTCGCCAGCAGCGTGCGCCGCCTCAGGGATGGACCTTGCCCCATTCCTCTTCGAAGGTGTGCACCAGCAGCTGGTTCGACAGCCGGTTGGGCTGCGCGCTAACGCGTGCCATGTCGGGCGGGAACTGCAGCAGTGCCGGCATGCCGTCGATGGAGAGGAAGCGCATGCCCGTGGGCAACGCGCGCGGCGGCTGCCACGGCCGCCGGCTCATCAGTACGAAGCCCCACTCGCCGAAGCTCGGCACATGGGCGTGGTACGGCGTCGCGGTCAGCCCCACCGCCTCGACGGTCGCCACCACGGTCCAGAAGCTGCGCCGCGCCAGCAGCGGCGACGTGGTCTGCACGACCGCGAAGCCGCCGGCGGCGAGATGGCGGTCGACGCGTTCGTAGAAGGTGGTCGTGTAGAGCTTGCCGAGCGAGAAGTTGGTCGGATCGGGAAAGTCGATCACGATGGCATCGAACATCTCGTCGTTGCCGTCGAGCCAGGTGAACGCGTCGGCCTGCACGATGTGCACCTTCGGCGAGCGCAGCGCGCCGCCGTTGAGCTGCGACAGCAACTCATGGTCGCGGAACAGCGCGACGATGTGCGGATCGAGCTCGACCAGCACCACCCGCTCGACGCCCGGGTGCTTGAGCACCTCGCGCACCGCCATGCCGTCGCCACCGCCGAGCACCAGCACCTTGCGCGGTGCGCCCTGCGCCGCCAGCGCGGGATGCACCAGCGCTTCGTGATAGCGGTACTCGTCGCGCGAGTGGAACTGCAGGTTGCCGTTGAGGAACAGCCGCACACCGGTGGGGCCCGACGTCACGACCACGCGCTGGTAGTCGCTGCTCTCGCGCACGATGACGTGGTCGCCGTAGAAGCGGTCTTCGGCCCAGCTGGTCAGCGCATCGGCACCGACCATCGCGGCGCCCAGCGCCAGCACGACGGCCCCGCAGGCCAGCCCGTTGGCACGCCAGCGCGCCAGCTCGCCACGGAACAGCCACAACGCCCACACCGCGACCGCCGCGTTGAGCAGGCCGAACAGCACGCCTGTGCGCACCAGGCCCAGCTGCGGCAACAGCAGCAGCGGAAACGCGACCGCGACCACCAGCGCGCCGAGGTAGTCGAAGGTCAGCACCTGCGCGACGAGTTCCTTCAGCGCGTAGCGCTCGCGGAAGTGCCGCTTCAGGATGCGCATCACCAGCGGGATCTCGAGGCCGACCAGCACGCCGACCACCAGCACCAGCAGGTACAGCAACGCGCGGAACGACGCACCGCCGCTGGCCGGGAGCATGTTGTAGGCGGTGAAGAGCGCCGCCGGCATCAGCCCGCCGATCAGTCCCACCGCCAGCTCGATGCGCAGGAACTGCGCGACGAGATCGCGCTCGACGTGCCGCGACAGCCAGGAGCCGACGCCCATCGCAAACAGGTAGGTGCCGATCACGGTGGAGAACTGCAGCACCGAGTCGCCGAGCAGATAGCTCGCCAGCGCGCCGGCGGCCAGCTCGTACACCAGCCCGCAGGCGGCGACCACGAACACCGACGCCAGCAGCGCCACCTCGGCGGGGCGAGGGCCGGTGCGCATCGCGTCGGACCGCGGTGACGATGCCGTCGTCACGGCTGCAGCAGCGTCAGCCGTGGATCGCGGCGGCCACGATCTGGCCGATGGCGATGAACATCGCACCCACCACCACCGCCAGCGCGACGTTCTGCTTGTCGCGGATCTCCTCCCACAGCTTGTAGGGCGTGATCTTGTCGATCGCGACGAAGCTGAGCCACAACACCACCACGCCGATCAACGCGTAGAGGATGGTGCCGAAAATGACGTTGGGCTTGAGCCACTCGACCATGGTGTTCACCTCCTGTGCCGATGTTGAAACACTGCGCTCACTTGTGTCCACCGCCGCTGCTGTAGCCGCCGTACGAGCCACCGCCGGTGCGAAAGCCCGTGCCGCCGCCGGAGCTGCGCAGGCACTGCTGATATTCGTTGCTCGCCTCGCCGAAGGTGGCGCGGATCTCGCCGCAATCGTTGTCGCGGCTGGAGCAGAAGCCGATCATCAGCACCACCACGACCACCGCGATGATCAGCGTCACTTTCAGCAGGCCGCTGTCGAGCGCGGGAGCGCCGCCCGGCGCGGCGCGCTGCAGGGCCGGCGCCACCGCGGGGGCCAGGCCGAACGCACCCGCGATCGCCTGCGCGTCGAGCACCGCGCCCTCGGACCAGGTGAGCTCGGCGTCGGTGCGCTCGCTCGACAACCGCCGCTGCGATGCCGACCCGATGCCGACGTAGTCGGTGACGCGCGCCACCTCGTCGCGCCGCACGCGCCAGTAGAACTCGCCGAGCACCCAGGTGACCTTGGCGTCGTAGCGCTCGCGCTGGCGATAGGTCTTGTTGCCCCAGGTCGCGACGTCGCCGCGCACCTGCGGAGCACCGGTCAGCGGCTTGACCCAGCTCCAGCCGTCCTCGCTGTCGACCAGGAAGACGAAGCCCTCCTGGCGGTTGAACAGCAGGTACTCGCGCCAGAACGTTTGCTCGTCGTCGCTGTCGGCCGGCAGATCGCGGCGCTCCTGATAGCCGACCACCTGCCACTCGAGCTCGCGACCGTCGAGCGTGAGCCTGCCGCTGGAGCCGAGCGGGATCAACGGCTCGGCGCCATCGTGGCCGGCGTTGCGTTGCGCGTAGTGCGAGAGGTCGGCGCCGATGCCTTGCGAGACGTCGATCACCGCCTTGCACTGCCCGCAGGCGATCGACTGCGTGGTCGCCAATGTCAGTTGCAGCGAGGCGCCGCAGCTCGGGCACTGGAAGCTCTTGCCCGACAGCGCCTTGTCGACCGCGTCGCGCAGGCCGCTCATCGAGAGCTCGGCCAAGCGGACCGCGCGGCCGATCGACCACACGACGCCGCCGGCGTCGCCATAGTCCAGCGTGGCGACCTCGTCGCGCTCGTTGCGCAGGTCGGCGACGAAGAATTCGGCGCCGTCGGTCCGCGGCGGCCGCGGCAGCTCGCCCTGCGCGGCGATCAAATGGGCGCGCGTGACTGACGCGACGTTCCACGCGGCGTTGTTGACGAGCCGCCGTTCGCCTGCGGTCAGCTCGTCCGGGGCGGGGGTGGCGCCTTGCAGCGGCGCATCAAAGGCGAAGACGTAGGCACCGTTGTCGTCCGAGAGCCAGCCACTCTTGCCGCTGTCGAACAGCGCATGCCATTCGTTCCAGGTGCCGTCGGCATAGCCGTACTGCAGCCGGCCGACCAGCGTGAACGCAGCGCCTTGATAGCGGCCGGCGGCGCCAAGCTGCAGCGGCGAGTGGTCATCGAACAGCTCCGCGGTGATGCCGATGCGGCGCAGCGCGTCGCCCTCGCGCACCAGCGTGCTACGGCAGAAGCTGCAGACCGCGCTCGCCGACGCGGCCGAGCGAAACTCGACCGGCGCGCCGCAGTTCGGGCACGCGGCGCGGTACGCGCGCTGCGGTGAGGTCGCCACGCGTCGGGGCTAACGCGGTCGCGCGGCGCTCAGCTCAACTTCTTCAGCAGCTCGGCCTTCTTGGCGGCGAACTCGTCCTCGGTCAGGATGCCTTTGGCCTTGAGTTCGCCGAGCTTCTCCAAGGTCGCCATCACGTCGGCCGGCTTGACGCTCCCGGCACCGCCCTGCAGGCCCTGCTGCAGCGTCTGCGCCATCACCTGCCCGAGCGCGACGCCGGCACCGAGCCCCATCGCGTCGCCGGCCACGCCGCCTGAGCCGGCGCCCTTGGCGAGCTCGGGCATCGACTGCGCGGTCTGGTACTGCATGAACTTGCCCATGTCGCCACCGACCATGCCCATGCCGATCTTCTGGTCGAGGATCTTCTGCAACTCTTCGGGCAGCGACACGTTTTGCACCGTCACCATCTCGAGCTTCAGGCCGATCGCCTCGAAGCTCGGTGCAGTGGCGGCCTGGATCTGCTTCGCGAACTCGATCTGGTTGGCCGCCAGGTCGAGGAACGCGATGCCCGAGCCCGCCACCGCGTCGCTGATGTGCTGCAGCATCAGCCCGCGCAACTGACCGTCGAGGTCGGCCACCGCGTAGGTGTCGCGCGTGCCCGAGATCTCGGTGTGAAACTTCTTCGGGTCGGCGATGCGGTACGCGTAGTTGCCGAACGCGCGCAGCCGCACGGCGCCGAAGTCCTTGTCGCGGATCGTCACCGGCTGCTGCGTGCCCCAGCGCTGGTCGACCTGCTGGCGCGTGCTGAAGAAGTAGACGTCGCTTTTGAACGGGCTCTCGAACAGCTTGTCCCAGTTTTTCAGGTAGGTCAGCACCGGCAGCGTCTGCGTCGTCAGCTTGTACATGCCGGGACCGAACACGTCGGCCACCTTGCCCTCGTTGACGAACATCGCCATCTGCGATTCGCGCACGGTCAGCGATGCGCCGTACTGGATTTCGAAGTCGGCCATCGGGTAGCGCCAGGCGAGCACGCCGTCACCCTGTTCGGTCCATTGCAGGATGTCGATGAACTGTTTCTTGATGAAGTCCATCAGGCCCATGAGAGCTCCTTGACGCGTGCGGCACCCGGACACCCGGGTGCGACCAATAATACGGGCACCCACCGCTGTCCTGCGTGTACGTTCCGCCGAACATGATCGCGACATCGAAACCGCTTCGGCTGGCCGTCGTCGGCGCCGGGCCGGCAGGCCTTGCGCTGGCGCTGCTGGCCGCACAGCGTCTGCCGCGCGCGCAAGTGAGCGTGTTCGACGCGCGCGCGGCGGACAAGGACGTCTCGCTCGACCCGCGCGCGCTGGCGCTGTCGCTGGGCAGCGTGCAGTTGCTCGAGCGCATCCACGCCTGGCCGCGCGAAGCAGCGCAGCCGATCGCACAGGTGCACGTGTCGCAAGCGCCGCCGACCGGCCTCGACGCTTCGCTCACCATTGCCGCCGCCGACGAGGGCGTGCCGATGCTCGGGGCGGTTCTGGGCTACGGCGCCCTGGTGATGCCTCTGCAACGCGCCTATCTGGAGCGCTGCGCGGCCGAACCGGCGCGACTGTCGCTGCGCCTGGGCACGCCGGTGAGCGCGCTGAAAGAGCTGCCCCACGAGGTCGAGGTCGACGCCGGCATCGCCGAGCGCTTCGACCTGGCGGTGGTGGCCGAGGGCGGCGTGCTCGCCGATCCGACGCGCAGGGCGCTCTCGCGCGACTACGGGCAGACTGCCTGGGTGGGCGAAGCGTGGCTCGACGGTGGCCCGTCCGGCGTGGCGTTCGAGCGCTTCACGGCCAACGGCCCATTGGCGATGCTGCCGCTGTCCCCGGGGGAAAACGGTCCGGCGGGCGCTCGCCGCTTCGCGCTGGTGTGGTGCGTGAGCGCCGGTGACGATCCGGTGGCGCCGCTCGACGACGCCCAACGCGCCGCATTGCTGAACTCGCTGCTGCCCGCGATCGCGGGCCGCGTGGTGCAGCTGACGCCGCTGCAGCGCTTTGCGCTCAGCCTGCAAGCGCAAGCCACCCTCGTGCAGGGTCGCACGGTGCGCATCGGCAATGCCGCGCAAACGCTGCACCCGGTGGCTGGGCAGGGACTCAACCTCGGGCTGCGCGACGCCTTCGTGCTGGTCGATGCGCTGCGCGACGCGCACAGCGTCGAAGCGGCGCTGCGACGCATCGACTGGGCGCGCGGCCCCGATCGCTGGACTGTGGTCGCCACCACCGACTTCCTGGCGCGCAGCTTCACGTGGCGTTGGCCGGGGCTGGCGCTGGCGCGCGCAGCGGCACTGCTGCTGCTGGGTGCCGCCGCGCCGGCGAAATCGCTGCTCGCGCGGCAGATGATGTTCGGCCGGCGCTGACGCCGCGCCCGCATCAACGCGGCTGCGCGACCGCGAGTTCCGCCCGCCGATGCGTCAGCGCCGGCAGCTGCCGCCGGACGGCATCGATGCGCGAGCGGTCGAACTCAGCGATCACCACGCCCGGACCCTCGTCGCGTACGGCGAGCACGTCGCCCCACGGGTCGACGACCATGCTGTGGCCCCACGTGCGACGCCCGCTCTCGTGCACGCCGCCTTGCGCCGGTGCGATCACGTAGCACTGGTTCTCGACCGCGCGGGTGCGCAGCAGCAGCTCCCAGTGCGCGCGGCCGGTGGTGTAGGTGAACGACGACGGTACGCACAGCAGGTCGCACGGCGGCACGCCGAGCGCGCGGTACAGCTCGGGAAAGCGCAGGTCGTAGCACACCGACAGACCGATGCGCAGGCCGAGCGCGTCGAACGCCACCGGCGCGTCACCGGCCTGCAGCACGCGGCCCTCGTCGTAGTGCTCCTGACCGTTGTCGTAGGCGAACAGGTGGATCTTGTCGTAGCGCGCGACGCGGCGGCCGTCGGGTGCGTAGACGCAGCAGCTGTTGCGCACGCGTTGCGGATCGTCCGTGCGCATCGGCAGCGTGCCGCCGACCACCCACACGCGGGCACGGCGCGCACTGTCGGCCAGCAGTTGCTGAATCGGACCGGTACCGTCGGCCTCGGCCACCGCCAGCTTGTCGGTGTCGCGACGGCCCAGCAGGCAGAAGTACTCGGGCAGCACCACCAGTTGCGCGCCGCCGCGCGCGGCCTCGTCGATCAGGCTGGCAGCGGCGTCGAGGTTGCGCGCCACGTCGGGCGTCGAGACCATCTGCAGTGCGGCGATCTTCATCGCTGGCTCCGATGCGCTCATTGGGTGGGCGAAGGACCGTTCTGTCCGCCGGCGGCTGCTTCCGTGGCCTTGCGCTCGATGCGCTCGACCTTCGGCTCGTCCCAATTGCCGGTGATCCGGAACTCGCGGGTGTTGGCCGCGATCAGCGGACGCCGCAGCAACCACTGCGCGAGGAAGGTACCCAGGCCGATCGCCGGATTGATCGCCGCATAGGCCAGCGACGCGGTGCCGGCGTTGATCTCGGGCACCACGAACACGCGCAGATCCTGCGTCTCGCGCTCGAGGTCGGCCTGCCCTTCCATCAGCACGGTCGCCTGCACGCCGCGCATGCGCAGACTGTTGATATGCGCGACGCCACCGGCGAGCTTGAGGTCGCCGTTGATGTTGTCGAACGCGAACCCCTCTTGGAACACGTCGCGGAAGTCGAGCAGCAGCCGGCGCGGCAACGCCTGCAACGTCAGCACCCCGAGCAAGCGCGCCGCGCCGGCGTCGACCCGCAGCACCTGGCCCGACTCGAGGGCGACCGACACCTGGCCGTCGAGGCTGGGCAGTTCGGGCGACAGCGGCGAGCCCGACCACCCGAGCTGCCCCTGCAGGCGCCCCTTGCCGCCGCGCAGCGTCTTGGCGTAGCCCAGGCGTTCGAGCAGGGCGCCGCTGTCGGCCAAGTCGAGCTGAAAGTCCACCGACATGCGGTGCTGCGCACCGGGCCGGCTCGCGCTCCACTGGCCGTTGGCGTCGACAGTGGCCTCCGGCATCCGCAGCTGCAACCGCTGCAGCCGCCACTCGCGCGCGGCGCCGGTTGCGGCCCGATTGACGGCCTGCAACTCCACGCGCCCGAGCTTGTGACCGCGCCATTCGAGGTCGTCGATCACCACGTCCATCGCCGGCATCGACTCGGGGCTTGCCGAGCCCGATGGGTCGGCGCCGGCGACGCTCTTGTCTGCCGTGGCAATCCACAGCCGCGACAGCCGCGCGTTCAGCGCTCCGGGTCCAGCGCCGGCTGGCTCGCGGTACTCCACGGTGCCGACCGCCTGGTCCGACTGCAGCGACGCTCGCCATGATTCGTCGCCGTCGCGCGACTGCCGCTGCAGTTCGACCACATTGGTCGTGAAGCGGCGGCCGGCAACGATCGCCTCGCGCGCGCGCAAAGTGATCTGGCGCGGCAGATAGCCGGCGTCGGCGGGCGAGCCCGCCGACGTGAACCCGGCCAGCACGGCGCGCCAGGCGTCGACCGAGACGGTACCGAGTTCGGCCACGGCCTGGCCGCCGGTCACCGCCGTCGGCAGCGGCGCGTAGATGCCCACCGCACTGCGCAGCACGTGCGGCCCATCCTTGCCGAGCTCACGGACGAACAGCGCCTGCACGATGCTGCCGAGTTCGAAGCGCAACTGGTCGCGCGGCGGCGCGTTGCCGCTCGACGCGTCGGGCTGCAGGCTGGTCTGCACGCGCAGCGGCAGCGATGCCTCGGCCGACTTATTCAGTGGCGCCGGTAGGTTCAGCGCCAGGCCCGCGAGGTTGCTGCTCAGCAGCACCTCGGTCTGGCCTTTGACGAAGCCGAGTTGCAAGCGGTATGCGGTCTGCCCTTGCATCGTGCCTGCAAGCTTGGCCAGCCCGCTCACTTCGGTGGCGCGGCGCATGCCCTCGGCGGTGACGGTACCCTGGCCCGCGAAGCGCAGGGTGCCGTCGGCTTGCGTGCCGCCATCGAACGCGAGTTCGCCGCCCAACGTACGCGCCACCGCGCCGACCACCTGCACGCCCTTGTGCGTGAAGTCGACTCGGCCGCGCGCGCTGGCGAACTGAGGGACGTCGCCGCGCAGCCGCACGTCGTTGCCGGCGAGCTGGACGCTGCCCTTGACCGTGGACTGATCGAGCTGCGACAGCGGCAAATGCAAAGCCAGGCGCAAGTCGGCGTTGCCGCTGGCGCTGGCCTGCGCCAGTGCACCGCCGATCTGCTCGCCGACCGGCGACTCGTTGACGTAGCGCACCATGTCGGCCAGCGGGCCCCGTGCCTGGCCATCGATTTCGAGAATCTGCTCGTGCGCCAGGTCGCGCACGGTGACGTCGACGCCGCGCAGATCGACGCCGAAGATCCGCGCCTGAGCCTGACGAATCGTCATGCTCGCGCGGTCGAACACCAGATCGCCCTCGGCCTGCGTGATGACCGGCCACGACTGGCGGGGCTCCCCGTCCGAGCGCCTGGGCACGTAGGCGAACACCACGTCCTTGGCGTGCCCGGCAATGCGGAACACCCCGTCGCGCGCAACACGGGCGTCGTGGAACGGAAAGTCCCACAGGTCGCCCTTGACATCGAAGGTCGCGTTGGTCACGGTGCCAGCCAACACCGAGTGCTGCACATAGTCGCGTGCAGCATCGGGCAGGCCGAGCGGCAGATAGCGCGCCACGCTGGCAGCGCGGCCGTCGACGAGCTTGCCGTGCAGCTCAAGCACACCAGGGAAACGCCCGCCGCGGGCGAACCCCGCGCCGGCGCCAGTACGCCAACTCATCGTCAACTCGCCGCGTGCATCCTCGTTGTCGAAGCGGGCCTCCTTGACGCGCAAGTCGATCGAGCGACCCTGCGGTTGCGCGCCGCCGATGCGCCACAGCAGCTGGGCGTCGAAGCGGCGCAGCGGCACCACGGCTTTGGCGAACAAGCCGGGAAACTCCATCGCGCCGTCGGCGATCGCCAGGCGTGCGTCGCCGCCTTGCTCGTTGGCCTGCACGTCGACGTCGGCGTTGACCCATCCCGGACGGCCCACACCCTGATGCATCGGCCCGGCGGCGATCGCCAGCCCTTTGATGCGCGCGCGCACCTGGTACTGCCGCGGCGAATCGAGCGGACCGTCCCAGCGCGCGACCAGGTCGTGCACGGTGCCGCGCGGTGCCAGTTCGGCCAGCGCCTTGCGCAGCGCCTCGCCGAGCGGCACTCGCGCCGTAATGTTGGCCATCGCGCCCAGGTCGAGTCGGTCGGCGCCGAATTCGCCGGCCACCCACTCGGCCTCGCCGGCCGGGTTGTCGGCGGTGCGCCAGCTGGCGTCGAAGTTGCTCTCGGGCCAGCGCACGCCATCGACGGTGGCGAACGTCAGCCGCCGCGCCGAGACGCGCGCGTGCTGCGGCCCCTGCACGCCTTCGAGTCGTGCGCTGAGGAACTCGAACGTCAACGGCTGCACCTGACGCGAGAGCCGCAACGCCACGTCGCGCAGGGCCAGGTCGACCGTGGCGGTGCCGGCCTGCCCGTCGGCCAGCTCGAGCCACGCGCGCAACGCGCCACGGCCCTCGCGCAGTTCGAACGGCAGATCGACGTAGTTGCGAAGCAGCGCCACGTCGACGTGCGGCAATTCGGCGTGCAGCGTGCCGCGCCAGTGCCGCCAGTCGCCCGCGCGGCTGACCAGCGACTGGTTCATGCGCGCCCGCAACGAGAAGCGCTCGCCCCACGCCAGCTGCGGCGTGGCGTCGATCCGCAGGTCGTGGTGGCGCAACCCGTTGCGCACCACCATCAGCGCATCGGTGAGCAGCAACGGAGCGGCCCCGCGTTGCTCGTCGATCCAGGTCACGGTGGCGCCGCGGATCACGAACTCGCGCTGCTTGAAGAACCACTCGGCGGCCGGATAGCTTTCGCCATCGCCGCCAACTTCGCCGGCCATCTCGAGGCCGCCGAAGCTGATGTGCCCCTTGGCATCGCGCCGCACGACGAGTTCCGCATCGTCGATCAGCAGTTGCTCGAAGCGCAGCTGAAACGCCAGCAGCGACGGCACCGACAACGCCGCCGCCACCCGCGGCAGACGCAGCGCCTCGCGGCCGCTGCTGTCATGCAGCACCACGTCGCGCAGCTCGGCCGCAGGGATCCAGCTGCCCGAGCGCACCTGGATCTCGCCGATGCGAACCGGCACCCTGAGCGCGCGGCTGGCCACCTGCTCGATGCGCGGTCGCCATTCGTCGATGTGGGGCAAAATCCCCCAGTACAGCGTCAGCCACGCGGCCAGCAGTAGGCTCCACAGCAACAGCAGCGCGCCGACCAGCAGCCGCAGGGCGCGAGTCGACCAATGCCACAAGGAGCCGCGTGACGCGATGACGGTGGGGGCGGGGGACATCGAATGCAGCTAAACCGGCTCAGGGCGCGCCACGTGTCGTTGCGCGTGTTGTTCGGCGCTTGGGTCGGCTCCCCCAGGGTCGGGGCAATCTAGCACAGACCACCGGCTTCCAAGTGCAGACACCCGGCGCCGTGAATTCAACTCCATCGGACAACGCGGTTGCGACGACAGCCGACTACAGCCGTTACGTGCAGCGCGTGCGCCGGCGCTTCGTGCTCGACATCGCCGAGCTGGCAGCCGGCGTTCCCGATGCGGTGTCGATCCAGCGGCTGATCGACCACTTCGTCGAGCGCGGCCACACGTTGGCCGCTGCGCTGCGCATCGCCCGCCACGCGGTGGTCGAGCGACTGGTCGTGCTCGACGTCGAGCAGGGCGCGCCGCTGCAGGCCGTCACGTCCGCGATGACGGCCTTGGCCGAAGTGGCGCTCGAGCGCGCGCTGGCGCAGGCACTGCGCGACGAGGACGCACAGCACGGGCCGCCGCTGGACGCAGACGGACAGCGCATCGACTTCTGGATCGTCGGCATGGGCAAGCTCGGCGCACGCGAGCTGAACGTGTCGTCGGACATCGACTTGATCTATCTCTACGGCGACGACGGCCACACGGCGTCGGGCGTGAGCGCGCCCGAGTACTTCGCCCGCGTCGCCAAGCGGCTGCACAGGCTGATCGGCGAGATCACCGAAGAAGGCTTCGTCTTTCGCATCGACCTCGCGCTGCGCCCGAACGGCAATTCCGGGCCACCGGTGGCGAGCCTGGCTGCGCTGGAGACCTACTTCCAGGCCCAGGGCCGCGAATGGGAGCGCTTCGCCTGG
Organism: Burkholderiaceae bacterium; assembly: GCA_035764445.1. Lineage (GTDB taxonomy): Bacteria > Pseudomonadota > Gammaproteobacteria > Burkholderiales > Burkholderiaceae_C > JAEUPI01. Next base: position 18,063 of record DASTZF010000433.1, on the reverse strand, counting down.
CTCAAGAGCCGGGTGATCGCACCGCGCGCAGCGGTGCTCGACGGCCGCGCCCGCGCGCTCAGTGCGCTGGTGACGCCGTTCGTCTACCGTCGCTACCTCGACTACGGCGTGTTCGAGGGGTTGCGCCAGCTGCACCGACGCATCCGCGAGGAAGCGCAGCGGCGCGCCGCCGGCCGCCCCGAGCGCGCCAACGACGTCAAGCTGTCGCGCGGCGGCATCCGCGAGATCGAGTTCATCGTGCAGCTGTTGCTGGTGGTGCGCGGCGGACAGTTCCCCGAGATCCGCACGCGCTCGACGCTGCGCGGGCTGCAGCGGCTGGTCGACCATGGCCTGATGGCGCCCGACACGGCGCAGCGACTGGCCGATGCGTACACGCTGCTGCGCCGCATCGAGCACCGCATCCAGTACCTCGACGATCAGCAGAGCCACGTGCTGCCCACCGCCGACGCCGACCTGTCGTGGATCGCGCGTTCGATGGGCCAGAGCGGCAACAACGGCACCTGCGCGCTGCTCGACCAGCTCGGCTCGGCGCGCGAGTTCGTCGCCGACGAATTCGACGCCCTGCTGCACGACGGGCAGGCACCTGTGCCCGCCGGCCGTACCGGCGGCTGCAAGGCGTGCGGCAATGCGGCGCTGCCGATCGATGCGCTGGCGCAGCAGGCTACGCTTCCACCGGCGCTGGCCCAACGCGTGACCGCATGGTCGGGCCAGGCGCGCGTGCAGGCGCTGCGCGAGGAGACCAAGGTGCGGCTCGGCCGGCTCGTGCTGCGCGCGTCGGCGTGCGTCGCCGACGGCCAGTGCACCGAGGAGGCTGCGCTGCGCTTCATCGACTGGCTTGAGCCGCTGCTGCGCCGCGAGTCGTACGTCGCGCTGCTCGACGAGCGGCCCGAAGTCCTGCAGCGGCTGCTGCGGCTGCTCGGGTTGGCGCGCTGGCCGATGCAGTACCTGATGCGGCATCCCGGGGTGATCGACGAACTGGCCGACCCGCGGCTGCTGCACGAGCGGTTCGACCGCGACGAACTGCTTGCCGACCTCGACGAGCGGCACGCCGGCTGGCAACGCAGCGGCCAGGCCGACGAGAGCGCATTGCTGGACACGCTGCGCCACGCGCACCACGCCGAGGTCTTCCGCACGTTGGTGCGCGACGTCGAGGGGTTGATCACGGTCGAGCAGGTGGCCGACGACCTGTCGGCACTGGCCGATGCGCTGATCGATTGCACGCTGCGCTGGGCCTGGATGCGCCTGAAGAACCGCCACCGCGACGACCCGCGGCTGGCAGTGATCGCCTACGGCAAACTCGGCGGCAAGGAGCTCGGGTACGGCAGCGACCTCGACGTCGTCTTCCTCTACGACGACAGCGACGAGGCCGACGCCGACCGCGCACAGGACGTCTACGGCGCCTTCGTGCGCAAGCTGATCACTTGGATGACGCTGCGCACGCCGGCAGGTCAGCTGTTCGACATCGACACCGCGTTGCGACCCAACGGCAATTCGGGCTTGCTGGTGACCTCGATCGCGTCGTTCGAGCGCTACCAGCAGGGCCGCGGCAGCAACACCGCATGGACTTGGGAGCACCAAGCTCTGACACGGGCGCGCTATTGCGCTGGCTGCGCTGACCTGGCGCCGCGCTTCGACGCGGTGCGCGCCGCGGTCCTCACCGCAACGCGCGACGCAGGCGCGTTGGCCGCGGAGGTGGTCGCGATGCGCGAACGGGTGCATGCGGCACATCCAGTTCCCGCCGGCGTGTTCGACGTCAAGCACAGCCCCGGCGGCATGATGGACGCCGAGTTCGCGGTGCAGTACCTGGTACTCGCGCACTCCCAACGTCACCCCGGTCTGATCGACAACGTCGGCAACATCGCGTTGCTGCAGCGGGCCGAGGGCCATGGACTGCTGGCAGCCGGCGTCGGTCAGGCAGCCGCGCAGGCGTACCGCGAGTTGCGCCGTTCGCAGCACCGTGCCCGCCTCGACGAGCAGCCGACGCAGTTCGCGCCCGCCGCGCTGGCGCGCGAGCGCGAGGCCGTGGTCGCGCTGTGGCAGGCCGTGTTCGGCTGAGCGCCGCTCGCAGCCCATGCGCGGCGGCACGCCGACGGCACCCCACCCGGGGGCATCGCAACTGTGGTGGTTACTGGCTGCGGTGCTGGCTGGCGGCAGCGTGATCGCCGGTTGGATGGACCCGCGCCTGCTCGACTGGCAACCCGGCCTCGCGGCGTCGCAGCCCTGGCGTTGCTGGACTGCGGCTTGGGTGCATTGGAGCGACGGTCATCGCTGGGCCAATGTCGCCGCTGCGGCGCTGGTGGCAGCGCTCGGTTGGCGCGCGTCATGCGACCGCTTCGACGCGCTGGCGTGGTTCGCCGCCTGGCCCCTGACCCAGTTGGGATTGCTGCTACAGCCGGGGCTCGCGCACTTCGGCGGCCTGTCGGGTGTGCTGCACGCCGGTGTGGTGATTGCAGGGCTGTCGCTCCTGCAGCGCGAGCGCGGGTTTCGGCGCGTGGTTGGTGGCGCCATCGTGTTGGGGGTGGTGCTGAAGATCGTGCTCGAGCACCCGTGGCGCGGCGCGTTGCAGCGAGCCCCTGGGTGGGACATCGCGATCGCGCCGGCGGCTCATGTGAGCGGCGCCGCGATGGGCCTCGCCTGCGCCGCGATTGCAGCGCTGTGGCGGCGCCGCGGCCACGCCGAGCCGGACGGATCGCCACCATGACCGATCGCAAGCAGGACCTCGACGGTCTGGCCGTGGTGACCCTGCTCGCTTGCTGTGCCGTCTGGGGGCTGGGACAGGTCGCGAGCAAGGCCACGTTGGCCGAGGTGCCGCCGCTGCTGCAAGCGGGAGTGCGGTCGCTCGGGGCGGCACTGCTGGTGACGCTGTGGACCCGTTGGCGCGGCATTGCGTTGTTCAAGCGCGACGGCACGTCGTCGGCCGGGTTGTGGGCAGGGCTGTTGTTCGCGATCGAATTTGCCTGCATCTTCACCGGGCTGAAGTTCACGACCGCGTCGCGGATGGTCGTCTTCGTCTACTTGGCGCCGTTCGCTGTCGCGTTGGGCATGCCATTCATTGCACGCGGCGAGCGGCTCGACGCGGTCCAGGCCACCGGGCTCGTGGTCGCCTTCTCATCCGTCGCATGGGCATTCGCCGAAGGCTTTCAAGCGCCTTCGGTTGGTGAGTTGCAGTGGCTCGGCGACGCGCTGGGGGTGGCTGGCGCCGCGTTCTGGGGTTTCACGACGCTGCTGATCCGCGGCAGCGGGCTGTCGACAGCGGCGCCCGAAAAGACCTTGCTGTACCAGCTCGCCGTCTCGGGCGTTGCGTTGGCACTGGCATCGTGGCTCGCAGGTGAGTCCTGGCCGACGCGACTGACCACGATGCCGGCCGCATGGCTGACTTTCCAGATCGTGGTTGTTAGCTTTGCCAGCTACCTGCTGTGGTTCTGGCTGGTGCGCCACTACCCGGCGACTCATCTGTCGGCGTTCACCTTGCTGACGCCGCTGTTCGGCCTGCTCGCCGGCGTGATGCTGATGGCCGACCCGCTGACCGCGCGGCTGGTGTTCGCGTTGATCGGGGTGTCGCTCGGCATCTTCCTGGTTCACGGAGGGTCCCCGCTGCGTGCCGCGATTCGCTCGCGTCGAAGCGCTCGCAGCTGACCACTGTCATCGCCTTGAAATGCGCTCGAGTGGCAGGCGTGCGCGTCGAAGTGCGCACATTCGATGCGCCGCTCCAAGCACAGCAGCGTCTCGACCGCAACGCTTTGTGATGAATGCTTTCAATGTCAACGCCCCTGCAAACGTCAGGGGCAAAAAACCAAGCAACGGAACTCTCTGCGGCGCAACGAATCACACTTGGGAATTGCGTCCGCCTTTCGGGCGTATGCGTAGATAAGCACCGGGTCCCGCCATCGAGCGAGCGCGGTGCACCCGTTTATTGCTGTGCAGCCTGTCGGACGAGCCGATAGAAATCCCGGAGCGCTTCTCCTCCTCCTCCCTCCCTCCCTCCTTCGCTCGGGGGCGCTGCACGGCAACTTTCTTCTTGATGCAGCCGCACACCGCGGCTGCATCGGGTTGGCTAGCGCAGCCAGCCCTTGCGCCGGAAGTAGATGAACGGCGCCACCACCGACGCCACCATCAGCGTCAGCGCCAACGGGTAGCCCCAGGCGAGGTGGAGTTCGGGCATGAACTGGAAATTCATGCCGTAAATGCTGGCGATCAGGGTCGGCGGTAGCAGCGCAACGCTGGCCACCGAGAAGATCTTGATGATCTTGTTCTGATTGATGTTGATGAAGCCGACAGTGGCGTCCATCAAGAAGTTGATCTTGTCGAACAGGAATGCCGTGTGTGAGTCGAGCGAATCGATGTCGCGCAGGATCTGGCGCGCCTCCTCGAACTGCTCGGCGTTGAGCATGCGGCTGCGCATCATGAAGCTGAGCGCGCGGCGCGTGTCCATCACGTTGCGGCGAATGCGGCCGTTGAGATCCTCCTGGCGCGCGATCGCCGCCAGCGCCGCGGCGGCGGCCTTGTCGTCGACTTCCTGCTTGAGGACCCCGTTTCCCACCACCTCCAGGCTGTCGTAGATGCCTTCCAGCGCGTCGGCCGAGTACTCGGCGTCGGCGTCGTACAGCTTAAGCAGCACGTCTTTGGCGTCTTCTATCAGCGCGGGGATGCGGCGTGCGCGCATGCGCAGTAGCCTGAACACCGGCAAATCCTCGGCGTGTACCGAATACAGCACGCCCTCCTTGAGGATGAACGCCACGCGGACGTTGCGCGAGACGTTCTCGTCCTCGATCAGGAAGTCCGAGCGGATGTGCAGCTCGCCGTTGTCTTCCTCGTAGAAGCGGGCCGACTCCTCGAGATCGTCGTCGACGATGTCAGCCGGCAGCGTGAGCCCGAAGCGTTCAGCGATCCAGTCCTTCTCTTCCGCCGTGGGCGCCTCGAGGTCGACCCAGATCGGCCGCACCGCGGCCAACGCCTGCGCGCTGTCGATCTCCTCTTGGACCAACCGACCACTGACGAGCGTGAAGACGTTGAGCATCTGGTGAACTCCAACGTCCGGATGACGATCCCGGCGTCGAGCGGGGGCTGGCTTCGGCCCGTCGGACGTCCACCTGCGAATGTCGCCGTCGTGGCTGCTTCGGCCCGCGTCGGGGAAGTCCCTGCCCTCGGTCACCTCCGCGCCACCGTGCGGGGCGGGCGATTATGGCACCGCAGGCTGGAGTGCTTGCGTCGCGCACGTCCGGTGCCAGGGGTCCAGCAAACCGAAGGATCCTACATCGCGCGACGGGGTTGTGGGTGGGCCCGAAGCGGCGCACACTGGTCCGAGCCGCGACTGGTGGTGCACGAACACGGCCGATCCTGCGTCGATGCTCGCTTCAGTCGGGGCCTGATCGCTGAACCTGGGAAAGGACGTTCCGATGAATTTGACGATCAGCGGGCATCACCTCGAAGTGACGCCTGCATTGCGCGAGTACGTGCTCACAAAACTCGATCGGGTGACGAGGCACTTCGATCAGGTGGTCGACATCACCGTGCTGCTGTCGATCGAGAAATTGCGAGAGAAGGAACGGCGCCAGAAGGCAGAGGTCACATTGCATGTCAAGGGACGCGACATCTTCGTCGAACAGGCGCACGAAGACCTCTATGCTGCGATCGACCAGTTGATGGACAAGCTCGATCGCCAGGTGTGTCGGCACAAGGACCGGGTGCAGGACCACCACCACGCGGCGGCCAAGCGGATCACCGCCTGACGCCAAGCTGACAACAGACTCGCTGCGAAACGGCCCTTCGGGGCCGTTTCCATTGGGATTGCTCTCTAGATTTCGACCTCGATGCAACACCCCGCAAGCTCGTGCCCTGTCTACCGTGCAGTGCAGCAATGCGTTTCTATAATTCACTCTGTCATGGGACTCTCGTCGCCGCCAGCAGCGTCTGACCGGACCGCCGGGTGTTGAGCTGATGAATCGTCTCGCTGCCATCCTGCCGGCCGGCAATGTGCTGGTGAATGTGGATGCCACCAGCAAGAAGCGCGCTTTCGAGCACGCTGGGTTGCTGTTCGAGAACCTGCATTCGATTGCGCGCGCCACGACCACGGACAACCTGTTTGCCCGCGAGCGGTTGGGGTCGACGGGTCTCGGCCACGGTGTGGCGATCCCCCATGGACGCATCAAGGGATTGAAGAGCCCGTTGGCGGCGGTGCTGCGGCTGCAGCAGCCGATCGCCTTCGACGCGCCCGACGACGAACCGGTGAACCTGCTGATCTTCCTGCTGGTTCCCGAAGCGGCGACGCAACGCCACCTGGAGATCCTGTCCGAAATCGCCGAGATGCTGTCGGACCGGTCACTGCGCGAGCAGCTGCAGACCGAGCCCGACGCGGCCACGCTGCATCGGCTGATTCACGACTGGCATCCAGCCAACACGCTCGCCTGAGCGCGCCCCAAGGCCGGGCCCGCGACGGCACCCGATGAAGCCCACTTCAGTCAGCGCCGAGGCGCTGTTCGAGGCGCAGCGCGAGGTGCTGCACTGGGAATGGGTGGCCGGCCACGCGCACCCGGAGCGACGTTTCGACGATGCGGCGGTGCGCGACGCACAGTCGGCCGCCGATCTGGTGGGCTACCTCAACTACATCCACCCCTACCGAGTGCAGATCGTCGGCCACCGCGAAGTGGCGTACCTGTCGTCCGTCAGCCCCGAGGACCAGGAGCGCCGCATCTCTCGCATCGTGACGCTGGAGCCGCCGGTGATCATCACCGCCGACGGCGTGGCGCCACCGGCGCGGCTGGTGGCGATGTGCGATCGCGCGGAGATACCGCTGTTCGTCACCGGCGAGTCCGCGGGTCAGGTGATCGACGTCGTGCGCAGCTACCTGGCGCAGCACTTCGCCGAGCGCACCACGCGCCACGGCGTGTTCATGGACATCCTCGGCCTCGGCGTGCTGCTGACCGGCGAATCGGGCCTCGGCAAGAGCGAACTCGGACTCGAGCTGATCTCGCGCGGCCACGGGCTGGTGGCCGACGACGCGGTCGACCTGTACAAGGTCTCGCAGTCGTCGCTCGAAGGGCGCTGCCCCGAGCTGCTGGCCAACCTGCTCGAGGTGCGCGGCATCGGCCTGCTCGACATCAAGGCCATCTTCGGCGAGACCGCCGTGCGGCGGAAGATGCGCCTGAAGCTGATGGTGCACCTGGTGCGCAAGGAGACGATGGAGCGCGAGTTCGAGCGCCTGCCCTACGAGCCGCTGTACGACGACATCCTGGGCATCGCCGTCCGCAAGGTGATCATCGCGGTCGACGCCGGCCGCAACTTGGCGGTGCTGGTGGAGGCCGCGGTGCGCAACACGATCCTGCAGTTGCGCGGCATCGACACCTATCAGGAGTTCATCGCTCGCCACCAAAAGGCGATGGAGCAGAACCCCGGTTGAGCGACCCCCGCTGGGGCGTTGCCGTCACTTGCCCGGGCGGTGCGGGCAGTTCTTCTTCGTGCACACGGCGTACAGCGACAACGCGTGGTCCTGCAGCTCGAAGCCGCGAGCCTGCGCCACCGCGCGTTGCCGCTGCTCGATTTGCGCGTCGTAGAACTCCTCAACGCGGCCGCAGGTCACGCACACCAAGTGGTCGTGGTGCTGGCCCTCGTTGAGCTCGAACACCGACTTGCCCGACTCGAAATGGCTGCGCTTGAGCAGACCCGCCTGCTCGAACTGCATCAGCACGCGGTAGACGGTGGCGAGCCCGATGTCGGCGTGCTCGCTGAGCAGCGCCTTGTACACGTCTTCGGCCGTCATGTGCCGCATCGCCGAGGTCTGGAAGACCTCGAGGATCTTGATGCGCGGCAGCGTCGCCTTCAGACCGCTGCTCTTCAGTTCGTCGACCTGGCTCATCCGCTGGCGGGCGCCCAAGAGGGGGCCGATAGAATCGACGCATCATAGCCACAGCGGGCCGCGGGCGCGGCAGGCCGTCCATCTCACCACCATGCCAGTTCTTCAGTTGGCTCGAGCCCTTGCCCCGGCCCTGGCGACGACAGCGCTCGGCTGGGTGCTGGCCGGTTGTTCGGCGATCTCGTCCGACGGCAGCCTGCTGGGCATCGTGACACCCTATCGCATCGACATCGTGCAGGGCAACGTCGTCACCAAGGAGCAGCTGGCGCTGGTCAAGCCCGGCATGTCGCGCGTGCAGGTGCGCGACCTGCTCGGCTCGCCGCTGCTGACCGATCCGTTTCACGGCGACCGCTGGGACTATGTCTTCACGATTCAGCGGCCAGGGACGCAGCCGCAGCGGCGCAGCATCGTTGCCCGCTTCGAGGGCGACCGGCTGCTGAACGTGGAAGCGCCTGAGCTGCCGTCGGAGCGCGAGTTCGTCGCGCTGATCAGCCGAGTTCGCGGTGGCAAGGCGCCACCGCTCGAACTCACCGCCGAGGAGCGCGCCGCGCTCCCCGTGCCGCCCAAGGCGCCCGCGCCAGCACCTACGCCGGAGCCAGAGGTCGGCCCGCTGCGCGCCTATCCACCGCTGGAGCCCAATTGACAGCAGCGACGCGACTGGCGGTGGCGGTAGCCGGTGCCTCGGGCCGCATGGGGCACATGCTGATTGAAGCGGTCGTGCACTCCGACGACTGTCGCCTCAGCGGCGCGCTCGATGTGTCGACGAGCCCGGCCCTGGGGCAGGACGCGGCCGCCTTTCTCGGCGCCGACACCGGCATTCGGGTGACCAGCGATCTTCGCGCGGGCATCTCCGGCGCACAGGTGCTGATCGACTTCACGCGTCCCGAAGGCACGCTAGCGCATTTGGGCGTGTGCCGCGAGCTGGGCGTCGCGGCCGTCGTCGGCACCACCGGCTTGTCGGCCGAGCAGAAGAGCGAGGTCGCCCGCATCGCGCAGCAGATTCCGATCGTGATGTCGCCCAACATGAGTGCCGGCGTCAACGTCGTTCTCAAGCTTCTCGACATGGCTGCGCGTGCGCTGAACGACGGCTACGACATCGAGATCATCGAAACGCACCATCGTCACAAGGTTGACGCCCCCAGCGGCACCGCGCTGCAGATGGGCGAAGTGATCGCGTGTGCTCTGGGACGCGACCTCGCATCGAGCGCCGTCTACGGCCGCGAAGGCGCGACCGGCGAGCGCAAGGTGTCGACGATCGGCTTCTCGTCGGTGCGCGGCGGCGACATCGTCGGCGACCACACGGTGTTGTTCGCAGGCACCGGCGAGCGCATCGAGATCACGCACCGCTCGGCCAGCCGCGCCACCTACGCACAGGGCAGCCTGCGCGCGGCGCGCTTCGTGGCCGGAAAGCGCCCCGGCCTGTACGACATGCACGACGTGCTGGGGCTGCGCTGATGCAGGGGCTGCAGCAGTTCTGGCAGCAGACCGACGGTGTCGGACGCGCAGTGGCGATGCTGCTGCTCGCGATGTCGATCAGCGGCTGGGTCGTGATCCTTTGGAAGGCCTGGGTGTTGCAACGAGCGCGGCGCGACATCTCGCGTGCGGTGCCGGCGTTCTGGGCGGCCGAGACGATCGACAGCGCACGCGGCCGGCTGCAGTCGCTCGATCGCGAGCAGGTGCTGGCGCCGTTGCTGTCCGCCGCCACGGCGCAGCCCGCCGTGGGCACGCTGGAGACTTCGGGCGTGCTCGAATCGCAGTTGACGCGCCGCCTGCGCGATGCGTTGCACGGCGGGCTCGCGCACCTGCAGTACGGGCAGACGTTGCTGGCGTCGATCGGCAGCACCTCGCCCTTCATCGGGCTGTTCGGCACCGTCTGGGGTATCTACCACGCGCTGGTGAGCATCTCGGCCGCCGGTTCGATCACCATCGAAAAGGTCGCCGGTCCGGTCGGCGAAGCGCTGATCATGACCGCCGCCGGCCTGGCGGTCGCGATCCCGGCGGTGCTCGCATACAACCTGTACGGCAAGTGGGTCGCCGCCTGCGAGGCCGAGCTCGAGGGCTTCGCGCACGACCTGCGCGAGATGGCGCTCGGCGCCGACAAGGTAACCGTCTGAGATGGCATTCGGCCGCCTCGAGCGCCGCGGCGCGGCGCAGCCGATGAGCGATATCAACATGACGCCGTTGATCGACGTGATGCTGGTGCTGCTGGTGATCTTCATGATCACCGCACCGCTGATGACCTCGAGCCTGAAGCTGGATTTGCCGCGGGCCGAAGGTGCGAAGCCGACCGACGCGCCGCAATTCGTCACGCTGGCCATCGACACCCAGGGACGCTTCTTCTGGGGCGACGAGCAGGTCAGCGTCGACACGCTGCGACTGCGCGTGCGCGAGGCGGCGGTGCGCAACCCGGCGACCGAGGTGCAGTTGCGCGCCGACAAGTCGGTCACCTACGGTCGCGTCGCCGAGTTGATCGGCGTGGTCCAGGAAGGGGGCCTGTCGCGGGTGGGCTTCGTCACCGAATCGGGGCCCGAGCCAACTCGCTGAGCGCCGGGCACGCGCGCGTGCCCTCCTACAATCGGCGGCCATGAACGAACGTTATGTTCCCGCCGACGTCGAGGCCGCTGCACGCGCGCAGTGGGATGCGCGCGACGCCTATCGCGTGCACGAGGATGCCAGCAAGACGAAGTTCTACGCCTGCTCGATGCTGCCGTACCCCAGCGGCCGGCTGCACATGGGGCACGTCCGCAACTACACGATCAACGACATGCTGGCGCGCTACAAGCGCATGCAGGGCTTCAACGTGCTGATGCCGATGGGCTGGGACGCCTTCGGCCTGCCGGCGGAGAACGCGGCGATGAAGAGCAAGGTCGCGCCGGCCGCCTGGACCTACGACAACATCAAGATGATGAAGGCGCAGTGCAAGGCGCTGGGCCTGGCGATCGACTGGTCGCGCGAGCTGGCCACTTGCGACCCTGCGTACTACAGGTGGAACCAGTGGTTCTTCCTCAAGATGCTCGAGCAGGGCATCGCCTACCGCAAGACACAGGTCGTCAACTGGGACCCGGTGGACCAGACGGTGCTCGCCAACGAGCAGGTGATCGACGGCCACGGCTGGCGCTCGGGGGCTCCGGTCGAGAAGCGCGAGATTCCGGGCTACTACCTGAACATCACGCGCTATGCGGAGGAACTGCTCGACTGCACGCTGCACAAGCTGCCGGGCTGGAGCGACCGCGTCCGGCTGATCCAGGAGAACTGGATCGGCAAGAGCTTCGGCGTCAACTTCGGCTTTCCGTACACCATCGACGGCGAGCAGAAGCTGCTGCGCGTGTACACCACGCGTGCCGACACCATCATGGGCGTCACGTTCGTCGCGATCGCGGCCGAGCATCCGCTGGCGGCACGGCTGGCGCAGGACAAGCCGGCGCTGAAGCCGTTCATCGACAAGTGTCGGCAAGGCTCGGTGATGGAGGCCGACTTGGCGACGATGGACAAGGAGGGCATGCCCACCGGCTTCTACGTCACGCACCCGCTGACCGGCACGCCGCTCGAGGTGTGGATCGGCAACTACGTGCTGATGGCCTACGGCGAAGGCGCGGTGATGGGCGTGCCCGGCCACGACGAGCGCGATTTCGCGTTCGCCAAGAAGTACGGCCTGCCGATCCCGCAGGTGATCGCGGTGCCCGGCGAGACCTTCTCGACCGCCGCCTGGCAGGACTGGTACGCCGACAAGCAACGCGGCGTGTGCGTCAACTCCGGCAAGTACAACGGCCTGTCGTACGACGCCGCGGTCGACGCGATCGCCGCCGACCTCCACGCCCAGAGGCTGGGCGACAAGCAGGTGCAGTTCAGGCTGCGCGACTGGGGCATCAGCCGGCAACGGTACTGGGGCACACCGATCCCGATCATCCACTGCGACACCTGCGGCGTGGTGCCGGTGCCCGAAAAGGACCTGCCGGTCGTCTTGCCCGAGCACCTGATCCCCGACGGCAGCGGCAACCCGCTGAACAAGTACGAGCCGTTCCTGAAGTGCGCGTGTCCGAGCTGCGGACGCGCAGCGCGGCGCGAAACCGACACCATGGACACCTTTGTCGACAGCGCGTGGTACTACATGCGCTATTGCTCGGCCGACGCCGGCACGATGGTCGATTCGCGCAACGACTACTGGATGCCGATGGACCAGTACATCGGCGGCATCGAACACGCCGTGCTGCACCTGCTGTATGCGCGCTTCTGGACGAAAGTGATGCGCGACATGGGGATGCTGCACTTCGACGAGCCGTTCGAGCGCTTGATGAACCACGGCATGCTGCTGAACCACATCTTCTTCACCCGCAACGACAAGGGCGGCAAGGAATACGTGCCGCCGACCGAGGTGAAGCCGACAGTGGACGACAAGGGCCACATGATCGGCGGGGTCACCGCAGACGGCACGGTGCTCGAGTACGGTGGTGTCGGCAAGATGGGCAAGACCGAGCGCAACGGCGTCGACCCCCAGGACTTGATCGACCAATACGGCGCCGACACGGCACGCCTGTTCGTGATGTTCGTCGGTGGACCGGAAGACGCCTCGGTATGGTCCGATGCCGGTGTCGAAGGCTCGTCGCGCTTCCTGCACAGGCTGTGGCAGTTTGCGGTGCGGCACGCCGACACCGTGCGGCGCTCGCGCAGCGACACTGGGTCGCTCGGTGAAGCGGCGAGGGCCTTGCGCCGCGAGGTCCACACCGTGCTGAAGAAGGTGATCTACGACTACGAGCGCATGCAGTACAACAACGTGGCCTCGGGCGCGATGAAGCTGCTCAATGCGCTGGAGGACTTCAAGCTCGACGCCGGCTCGGCTGGTGACGTCGCTGCGCTGCGCGAGGGCGTGTCGGTGCTGTTGCGAGTGCTCTATCCGGCGTGCCCTCATGTCACGCAGGTCCTTTGGCGGCAACTCGGCTTCGAATCAGCGCTCGGTGATCTGCTCGACGTCGCGATGCCGGCGGTCGACGAAGCCGCGCTGCAGCGCGACGAGATCGAGCTGGTGTTGCAGATCGCGGGCAAGACCCGCGGCAGCGTGCGGGTCGCGGCACAGGCCGACAAGGCGGCGATCGAACGCACCGCGTTGGCCAGCCCCGAGTTCGCGAAGTTCGGCGAAGGCAGGGCGGCCAAGAAAGTGGTGATCGTGCCCGGCCGCCTGGTCAACGTGGTCGTCTGAGGCCAACGGACGATGCCCGCCCGGCGCGCCCTGATCCTCTCGATGCTGGGCCCGGCACTGCTGGTTGCCTGCGGCTTCCAGTTGCGGGGGGCGACCGAACTGCCGTTCTCCCGCATCGCGCTCGAAGGCTTCGCGCCGCGTTCGCCGCTGGCCGACGAGTTGCGGCGGACGTTGGCCCAGAGCGCCCAGGTGGTGGCCACGCCGGCCCAGGCTCAGGTGGTGCTGTATGCGCTGAGCGACCGTCGCGAGCGCAGCGTCGTCGCATCGACGACCGCGGGTCAGGTGCGTGAGCTGACGTTGCGCGTGCGCCTGGAGTTCAAGCTGACCACCCCCGGCGGCCGCGAGCTGATCCCGGCCACCGAGCTGCTGCAGTCGCGCGACATGAGCTACACCGAGACGTTCGCGTTGGCCAAGGAGTACGAAGAGGAGCAGCTGGTGAAGGCGATGCAGTCCGACATCGTGGGACAGTTGATGCGGCGTCTGGCCCATGTGAAGGGCGTCACCGGCTGACGCACGATGCAGCTGCGCCCCGAACAACTCGCCACCGCGCTCGCGCGCGGCCTGCGACCGCTGTACACCGTCCACGGCGACGAGCCGCTGCTTGCGCAGGAGGCTGGCGATCTGATCCGGCAGGCCGCGCGCGCCGCCGGCTACGGCGAGCGCAAGGTGTTCAGCGTCACCGGGGCGCACTTCGACTGGTCGGGCCTGCTCGGCGCGTCGATGGCGATGAGCCTGTTCGCGGAACGCCAGCTGATCGAGATCCGCATCCCGGGCGGGAAGCCGGGCAAGGAGGGCTCCGAGGCCCTGCAGCGCTACTGCGAGTCGCTGTCCGATGACGTGGTGACGCTGATCCATCTGCCGCGGCTCGACCGCCAACAACTCGGCAGCGCATGGTTCGCGGCGCTCGATGCAGCGGGTGTCACGCTGCGCGTCGACGCGGTCGAGCGTCAGGCGCTGCCGCAATGGATCGCGCGACGCCTGGCGGCGCAGGGCCAGCGTGTCGAGGATGGCGACGCGGGCGTGCAGACGCTCGCCTTCTTCGCCGATCGCATCGAGGGCAACCTGCTGGCGGCGCATCAGGAACTGCAAAAGATCGCACTGCTGTATCCGGCGGGCATACTGAGCTTCGAGCAGGTCGAAGCTGCAGTGCTGAACGTGGCGCGCTACGACGTCTTCAAGTTCGCCGAAGCCGTGCTCGCCGGACAGACGGCGCGCGTGCTGCGCATGCTCGACGGCCTGCGCGCCGAAGGCGAGGCGCCGGTACTGGTGCACTGGACGCTGGCCGAAGACATCCGGGCCCTCAAGCGCGTGAAGGATGCCTTCGAGCAGGGCAAACCGATGCCGGTGGCGCTGCGCGAGGCGCGTGTGTGGGGAACCAAGGAACGCCTGTTCGAGCGCCTGGTGCCGCTGCTGTCGGATCACACGCTGGCGCATTGGCTCGAAGCCGCCAGCGTGTGCGACGGTCTGATCAAGGGGCTCAAGCACCCGCACTGGCCGCTCGACGCCTGGGACGGACTGAAGCGGCTCGCGCTGATGGTCACGCAGCACACGGCTGCGCCGAAGCCGACGCAGCCGCTGCGACTGGCTCTGCAGGCCTCGTTCTGACTGGCGCGCCGCGATCGGCGGTGTCAGTTCGCGCGCTGCGCCTCCGATGTTCAATAGCCGCGGTTGCGATCGACGAGGTGAGCGATCGGCTGCCCTTCGAGCAGCGCCCGCACGTTGGCCGCCACCAGTTGTGCCGCCGAGCGCGGATCGGTCAGCGCGGCCACGTGCGGCAACACCGTGACGCGCGGATGGCGCCAGAACGGGTGCTTCGCATCCAGCGGCTCGCGCTCGAACACGTCGAGTACCGCGTGCGCGACGCGCCCGGTGGCCAGCGCGGCCCGCAGGTCGGCTTCGACCACGTGGCCGCCCCGCGCCAGGTTGATCAACGCGGCACCGCGCGGCATGGCGGCGAAAAAGCGCGCATCGAGCAGGCGCCGCGTGGCCGGCGTCAGGGGCAACAGGTTGATGACGATCGAGCTGGCGCCCAGGCAAGGCAAGAGCGCTTCGTCGCCGTGCACGTGCACCACACCCGCGGGCAAGTCGCGCGGCATGCCATGCAGGGTCCACGCAGTGACGTGATAGCCGCGCTGCGCCAGCGCCTGCACGCACGTCAACCCCATGGCGCCCAGGCCGAGCACGGTGATCGGCAGCTCATCGGCGCGCAGCTGCGGCAGCTGATGCCACTGCGCGTTGCGCTGCTGCCGCTGGTACACGAAGAAGCCACGGTGCAGCGACAGCACGGCCCACAGCGCGGTCTCGGCCATCGCCGCGGCCAGCGAGGGATCGACCATGCGCGCAATGGACACCTCGGGTGGGATCGTGCCGTCGCTCAGGAGCCCTTCGACCCCCGCCCACAGCGATTGGATCAGGCGCAGCCTCGGCAGCCCGCGCAGGCTGCCCGGTGGCGGGTTGGCGACGATGGCCACCTCGATGCGAGTGCGATCGAACAGCTCGTCGGCGGCCACCAGATGGTGCTGCGGCATCGCCTGCGCCAACGCGTTGTGCCAACGCTCGCGCTCGGCAGCTTCGAGGTCACCCGCGAACAGCAGATTCATGCGGCCAACTGTGCACGCTGCAGCAAACCCTGCAAGGCGTGGCGCACGCTGGCCGCGCGCACTTCGGCACGGTCGCCATCGAAGCGGCGCTGCTCGGTGCCGACTTCGAGCACGCCGCCGCGGTGACGCACGGCATAACCGAACCACACCGTGCCCACCGGCTTGGTCGGTGTGCCGCCGGCAGGTCCTGCGATCCCGGTGACGGCCACCGCCATGTCGGCGCCGCTGGAGCGTGCGATGCCTTCGACCATCGAGCGCACGACCGGCTCACTGACCGCACCATGCGTTTCGATCACGCGCTCGGGCACGCCGAGCAGCGCCACCTTGGCGCGGTTGCTGTAGCTGACCACGCCGCGTTCGAACCAGTCGCTCGATCCGGCCAGGTCGGTGCACGCGGCGGCGACGAGCCCCCCGGTGCAACTCTCGGCACACGCGAGCCGCCAGCCGAGCGTGCGCAAGCGCTCGGCCAACTGCGCAACCAAGACAGGCACCGCCGGATCTTTCACGCGATCCTCCACAGCGCGATGACCAGCAGCGCGCACAGCGCCGCCACCAGATCGTCCAGCAGGATGCCGAGCCCCTGTCGAGCGCCGATCGGCTCACCGGCACGTGCCTTGAACAGGGTGTCCGCCCACGCCACGGGGCCAGGCTTGGCAATATCAAACAACCGGAACAACGCGAACGCGACCAACTGGGCGAGCCAGTCGGCAGGCATCACCAGCCACAGCACGAGCCAGATGCCCAACATCTCGTCCCACACGATGGCGCCCGGGTCGGACTGGCGCAACGCCTGCGCACAGCGCGTGCAGGCCCACCAGCCGATGGCAAACGACAGCAGCAGCAACAGCGCCCACTGCCAGTCGGTCAGCCACCGATGCAGCAGCACGAAGATCGCCCATCCACACAATGTCCCTACGGTGCCAGCGCCCCTGGGCGCCAGCCCGCTGCCGAAGCCGAGCGCGATCGGATGCGCAGGGTGCTCAAACAGAAAGCGCCAGTCGGCGCGCCGCGGCGCAAACCCGGCAGTCGGTGGCAACGACCACGCGCTCATGCCGAAGCGGACGCGAAATGGTCGAAGCCACGCGTCGCCCATGCCGAGATCGTGCCGTCGGGCCATCGCACACGCAGCCCCGTCTCGGCCTGCACTTCGCCGATGCGACTCACCGCCACCGCGGCCTGATCGGCGGCTCGCTGCACGGCGACACACGCCGAGGTGGGGGCACTGAACAGCAATTCGTAGTCGTCGCCGCCATCCAGCAGACAGCGCTTCTGCAGTGGCAGCGGTTGCGTGGCCAGCGTCGACGAACGCGGCAAGGCCGCCCAGTCGAGCGTCGCACCGACTTGCGACTGCGCAAGCACGTGGCCGAGGTCTCCGGCCAAGCCATCGCTGAGGTCGATCGCCGCATGCGCCACGCCGCGCAGCGCGACACCGAGCGCGACGCGCGGCTGGGGCCACTCCATCGCGCGGCGCAGCTGCGCGAAGCTCTGACCGGGCAATTCGGCCTGGCCACGAAAGACCTCGAGCGCCAGCCTGGCGTCGCCGATGCCGCCATCGTGCGGATGACTCACCCACAGGTCGTCGCCGACGCGTGCCGCGCCGCGCCGCAGCGCGGCGCCTGGCGGCACCTCGCCCAGCACGGTGATACCCACGGTCAGCAGGCCGGCGGTGGTATCGCCGCCGACGAGCTCGATAGCCTGCAGGTCGGCCAGAGCGAGCAGCCCTTCGCTGAAGCCCCGCAGGAACTCTTCGTCGACCCGTGGCAGCGCGAGCATCAACGTGAACGCCAGCGGTGTCGCCGCGCAGGCGGCGAGATCGCTCAAATTGACGGCCAGCGCCTTGTGTCCCAGCGCCTGCGGCGGCACGGTCGACAGGAAATGCCGACCCTCGATCAACAGGTCGCTCGAGACCGCGAGTTGCATGCCGACCGACGGCGCCAGCAGCGCGCAGTCGTCGCCCACGCCGAGCACTGCCCGTCGCGCGGGTCGCTTGAAGTAACGCGCGATCAGGTCGAACTCGCCGAGCGCCATCGGAGCATTGTGGCGCACGGGCTTCAGGGCCGCTCCGCATCGCGCGTGCGGCATCGGCCCTCCTACAATCGCCGACCGCCATCTACTGCGAACAGGGCGCCATGACCTCCAGCTATGAAGCCAAACGAGCGGAGCTGCGCCGCTCAGCGCTCGAATACCACGAGCATCCAACGCCGGGCAAGTTGGCGATCGCGCCCACCAAGCAGCTGCTCAACCAGCGCGATCTGGCGCTGGCGTACTCGCCGGGCGTGGCCGCGGCGTGCGAAGAGATCGCCGTCGACCCGTTGAACGCGTACCGCTACACCTCGCGCGGCAATCTGGTGGCGGTGGTGACCAATGGCACGGCGGTCCTCGGCCTGGGCGACATCGGACCGCTGGCAGCCAAGCCGGTG